>NZ_JAAVXH010000020.1:0-129958 GCF_012273755.1 Dickeya sp. CFBP 2040 | reverse complement strand
AAGGCGATCGAGTTCCACGACCGGATTGTTGGGGTGATCCGCTACCGGGACGGCACGGTGATTGACGTGGTGCGTCAGGTGAAAGAGGACAACGCGTGAGCGAGGTGGCGACGGGTGTGCCGGTTGCCGTGACCCTGGAGCAGGTGCTGGCGGCGAAAGATCGCCGCCATGCGCGGCAGCAGCAGCTGCTGGCGCGGCACCGGTCGACGCTGGTGTCGCTGACGCTGGTGACGCCGGGAGCGGTGAAGGATGCGCCGGGTTACCGTGGCGCGATGGAGGCCGCCGTTGGGGCGTTTGATGCGCTGTGTGTGGCCCGCGGCTGGCCGGTGCTGGAGCGGGAGGTGACCTGGCAGGAGACGGGAGCGGAGGCGTTCTGGGTGATGAGCAAGGATGCGCTGAGCGTGAAGGCGGCGGCGATTGCGCTGGAAGAGCAGCATCCGCTGGGCCGGTTGTGGGATTTTGACGTATTTTGCCCACAGGAAGGCTCGATAAGCAGAACGTTGCTGGCGCACGAGCCGCGGCGGTGTCTGCTGTGTGATGAGCCGGCTCATATGTGTTCCCGTGGGCAGCGCCATACGCTGACGGCGGTGACCGGGCGCATCGAGGAGATGCTGCGTGACTGGTTTGATGGTCGCTAAGCAGCAAGTTCTTCACCATCGGGTGGTGTCGGCTTTGGTGGTAAGGCTGACGCCGAAACCGGGTCTGGTTGGCTGGGTGAACCCGTAATACTCGTAATAGGTGTTCACCCGTAATAGGGAGGCGCCGTTATTTCAGGCCAGTATCGCGGCGCTGACTTTCTCCGCTTGATCGTTATTTATTTTCCAGGGTTAGGACGCATTCTCTGACTGAGAATTATAAAAATGATATCGCCAATTGTTATTTCAATACTCTGAGCTAAAACCTGTTTTTATTTTGGCGTTAATTACGCATTGATTACCATTGCCATGGTAAGGAGTTGTCATGTTAGAAAATTATAATGCCCATATTGCTGAACGACGTGAAATGGGTATTCCGCCCAAGCCGTTAACTGCACAGCAGGCTACAGAGCTGGTAGCACAATTATCTGCTGCAGAAAATCAGTCATCGGCTGATATTCCGGCGTGGCTTGAGCTGCTGACATACCATATTTCCCCCGGAGTGGATGATGCAGCACAGGTTAAAGCGGCATTTTTAGGGAAAGTTGTACGTGGCGAGATAACTATTGCGGCAATTTCTCCGATTGCCGCTGTGCGTTTATTAGCGACTATGCAGGGTGGCTATAATATTCAGCCATTAATTGATGCGCTCGATAGCGATGTATTAGCAGAAGAAGCGGTAAAAGCGCTCAGCCATACGCTGCTGATATTTGATTATTTTGGTGAGATTGAAAAGAAAGCCGGGCAGGGAAATGCTGCTGCACGGCGGGTATTACAATCTTGGGCTGATGCCGAGTGGTTTAACTCACGTCCGGCACTGGCGGAAAAAATCACTCTGACGGTGTTCAAAGTGTCGGGTGAAACCAACACCGATGACCTGTCACCGGCACCGGAAGCCTGGTCGCGTCCGGATATTCCGCTACATGCACTATGCATGTTGAGCGTGCCCCGCGATGGTGTTACGCCGGATAAACCGGGCAGTATTGGGCCGGTGGCGCAGATGCTGGCACTGAAAAAACAAGGCTATCCGCTGGTGTATGTGGGCGATGTGGTGGGAACCGGTTCGTCGCGTAAATCAGCCACTAACTCGATTCTGTGGCACATCGGTCAGGACATTCCGTTTGTACCGAATAAGCGTGCTGGCGGGGTGGTGCTGGCCGGTAAAATCGCGCCAATTTTCTTCAATACACTGGAAGACTCTGGGGCGCTGCCGATTGAAATGGATGTGACCGCACTGGCAACCGGCGATGTGATTGATATTTACCCTTATCAGGGTGAAGTGCGTCGCCATGATGATAATGCCTTGATCACCCGTTTTACCCTGAAAACTGACGTGCTGCTTGATGAAGTGCACGCAGGTGGGCGTATTGCGCTGATTATTGGCCGCAGCCTGACTGCGCGTGCTCGTCAGTCACTGGGGTTGGCGGCAAGCACGGCATTTCGTCTGCCCAAAGCGCCAGCCGAGTCGTCGCGCGGCTATACGCTGGCACAGAAAATCGTGGGCAAGGCGTGCGGCGTGGCTGGCGTGCGTCCGGGCCAGTACTGTGAACCGCGCATGACGACGGTTGGTTCTCAGGATACCACCGGCGGCATGACACGTGACGAGCTGAAAGATTTGGCTTGTCTGCAATTTTCCGCCGATCTGGTGATGCAGTCGTTCTGCCATACCTCGGCTTACCCGAAACCGGTCGATGTTAACCTGCACAAAACCTTGCCGGATTTCATTACCCAGCGTAATGGGGTATCGCTGCGTCCAGGCGATGGCATCATCCATTCTTGGCTCAACCGGATGCTGGTGCCGGATACCGTTGGTACAGGTGCAGACTCCCACACCCGTTTCCCGATTGGGCTGTCTTTCCCCGGCGGTTCCGGTCTGGTGGCGTTTGCTGCGGCAACCGGCATCATGCCGCTGGATATGCCGGAGTCGGTGCTGGTGCGCTTTAAGGGGCAAATGCAACCAGGCATCACGTTGCGTGATCTGGTCCATGCCATCCCGTATTTTGCCATTCAGCAGGGGCTGCTGACGGTAGCGAAGCAGGGCAAGAAAAACATCTTCTCTGGCCGCATTCTGGAAATTGAAGGTCTGAGCGGCTTGAGCGTGGAGCAGGCGTTTGAACTGTCGGATGCCTCGGCAGAGCGCTCGGCGGCGGCTTGTACCATTAAGCTTGAGCAGGAAGAAGTGGAAACCTATCTGCGCTCGAATGTGGCGTTGCTGCGTACCATGATAGACGAGGGATATCAGGATGCGCCAACGCTGGAACGCCGTATTAATCGCATGGAGCAGTGGCTGGATGACCCGCAGTTACTGACTGCCGATGCTGATGCGGAGTATGCCGCGGTAATCGAGATAGATCTGGCGACCATCAACGAGCCGATTTTGTGTGTCCCGAATGATCCTGATGATGTGAAAACCCTCTCCGACGTGGCAGGAAACCGCATTGATGAGGTATTTATCGGTTCATGCATGACCAACATCGGGCATTTCCGTGCCGCAGGTAAGCTGATGTCGCAACATCAGGGGGATATCTCCGCCCGGTTGTGGCTGGCCCCGCCAACGCGTATGGATGCCCGTCAACTCAGCGACGAGGGTTATTTCAGCCAGTTTATCAAGTCAGGCGTACGTATTGAGCCTGCCGGGTGCTCGTTATGCATGGGTAATCAGGCCAGAGTGAAGGCAGGCAGCCATGTCGTCTCCACTTCTACCCGCAATTTCCCGCACCGTCTTGGTACTGATGCCAATGTCTATCTGGCATCGGCGGAGTTGAGTACGGTCGCGGCTATGTTGGGTCGCTTGCCCACGGCGGCGGAATACCTGCAACAGGTGGCGATATTGTCCCAGTCTGCACCAGAGATTTACCGTTATTTGAATTTTGCCGCACCGTCAGACCCGGCGGCAACAACGCGAATTCCGGTACAAGCAGTCTAAGGCTTCAGGCCCGTATCTGTTGATGCGGGTCAGTCCTGACTGCACATTTTCGCTGTTGTTTCGTGGGCAGGCTGAGTCTTTCAGCCTGCCCATTCTTTTAACCACGATATCCTGCCTACTCGCCTGTTGGATGTTGTCGATATGTTGCAACATCAATCCGGTTATTTCTTCGTTCCCCTCTTCAGCGGCCTTGCGTTGTTAAATTTTTCGTGCAGATGTGTTGCCGGTTAAGGTGAAGGCCGGTAAGTGACATGAAGTGATGACGCGTTAATGCCGGAAAGGGCGCGGACAAATATAGTGGCGGAATGTCTATTAAATAGACACAGTTATCGTTGTGTATTGAGTTGCATAGCGTAATTTCATCTGCAAATACCCATAAAGGGGGTGAATATACTATTAAAACTGCAATTATTGATTTTGCTCAAAATCTCCTCGCGGCGTGTTGTTAGATTTCCCGCAACAAAAAAGACACACAAAATGATAGGGAAAGACATGCAAGTTAATCGAAGAGGCTTTTTTAAAGTCTGCGCCGGGGGAATGGCAGGGACTACACTCGCTGTTTTAGGATTTGCACCCACGGAAGCAATGGCTTCTGTCCGTCAGTACAAGCTGTTGCGGTCAAAAGAAACACGCAATAACTGTACTTATTGCTCTGTGGGGTGTGGGCTGTTGATGTACAGCCTGGGCGACGGGGCTAAAAACGCTAAACCCGCTATTTTTCACATCGAGGGCGACCCGGATCACCCGGTCAGCCGCGGTTCGTTATGTCCGAAGGGCGCTGGTCTGGTGGACTACATCCACAGCGAAGGTCGCCTGAAATACCCGCAATACCGTGCGCCCGGCTCGGACAAATGGCAGCGTATCAGTTGGGACGACGCCATTGACCGTATCGCCCGCTTGATGAAAAAAGACCGTGACGCCAATTTCGAGCGCGTCAACGCCAAAGGCGCATTGGTCAACCGCTGGCTGACCACCGGGATGTTGTGTTCCTCCGCTGCCAGTAATGAAACCGGCATTCTCGACCAGAAATTCGCCCGCTCGCTGGGGATGATCGCCATTGATTGTCAGGCGCGCCTGTGCCATGGCCCGACCGTGGCAGCGTTAGGGCCGACTTTTGGCCGCGGGGCGATGACCAACAACTGGGTGGACATCAAAAACGCCAATGTGATTATCGTGATGGGCGGTAACGCGGCGGAAGCGCATCCGGTTGGCTTCAAATGGGCGGTGGAAGCTAAAACCCATAACGATGCCAAACTGATTGTGGTTGACCCGCGCTTTAACCGTTCTGCTGCCGTCGCCGATCTGTACGCGCCGATCCGCGCCGGTTCTGACGCCGCTTTCCTGCTCGGTATCGTCAATTATCTGATTACCCATGACAAAATTCACCACGAGTATGTGAAGTCTTACACCAGCGCCAGCCTGATCGTGCGTGAAGATTTCAGCTTTGATGAAGGCTTGTTCAGCGGTTATAACAGCCAGACGCATCAGTATGACAAGAGCAGCTGGCAGTACGAGCTGGGAGCTGACGGTTTCGCCAAACGGGACATGACCCTGACTCATCCGCGCTGCGTGTGGAACCTGCTGAAAAAACATGTTTCCCGCTATACGCCGGAGATGGTGACCTCGCTGTGCGGTACACCAGCGAAAGCGTATGAAGAGATCTGCCAGTCGCTGGCGAGTACCAGCGTACCCAATAAAACCGCGACCTTCATGTACGCGCTGGGCTGGACTCACCATACCAACGGTGCGCAGATTATCCGCACGGCGGCAATCATTCAGTTGTTGCTCGGCAACATCGGTATGGCGGGCGGCGGCATCAATGCGCTGCGTGGTCACTCCAACATTCAGGGCTATACCGACCTGGGGCTGCTGAGCCTTAACCTGCCGGGTTACATGCCGCTGCCGTCTGAAAAGCAGGGTGATCTGAAAACTTATCTCAGCCAGATAACGCCGGACGCACTGCTGCCGGATCAGGTCAACTACTGGAAGAATACGCCGAAGTTTTTCATCAGCATGATGAAGAGCTTCTGGGGCGATAACGCGCAGGCCTCCAACAACTGGGGCTATGACTGGCTGCCGAAGTGGGACCGCAGCTATGACGTGATGGTCCAGACCGAACTGATGCTGGACGGCAAAATGAACGGCTACATCGTTCAGGGCTTCAACCCGCTGGCGGCGTTCTCCAACAAAAACAAGGCCACGGCTGCGCTGTCGAAGCTGAAATACATGGTAGTGATCGACCCGCTGGCGACCGAAACCTCCACCTTCTGGCAGAACCACGGCGAGTTTAATGACGTGAATTCGGCTGAGATTCAGACCGAAGTGTTCCGCCTGCCGTCCAGCTGTTTTGCTGAAGAAAACGGCTCCATCGCCAATTCCGGTCGCTGGCTGCAATGGCACTGGGCTGCGGCTGAACCGCCGGGTGAAGCGCTGCACGACGGTAAAATTCTTGGTCGCCTGATGATGCGCCTGCGTGAACTGTACCGTGAAGAGGGCGGCGTCTGCCCGGAACCGGTGCTGAACATCAACTGGAATTATCAGGACCCGGAAGACCCGACGCCGGAAGAGATCGCCCGCGAATCCAATGGTATGGCGCTGGCGGACGTGTTCGACGACAAAGGCAATCTACTGCTGAAAAAAGGCCAGCAGCTGGCGGACTTCTCGCAACTGCGTGACGACGGCACCACCGCCAGCTTCTGCTGGATTTACGCCGGTAGCTGGACTGAAGCCGGCAACCAGATGGCGAACCGCGACAATACCGATGTGGGTCTGGGCTGTACGCCGGGCTGGGCCTGGTGCTGGCCGCAGAACCGCCGCATTCTGTACAACCGCGCCTCGGCGGATTTGCAGGGCAAACCCTGGGACAGCAAACGCAAGCTGCTGGAATGGACCGGCCAGAAATGGAAAGGCATCGACGTGCCGGATTTTGCCGCCACAGTACCGCCGGGCAAAGACACCATGCCGTTCATCATGCTGCCTGAAGGGGTGGCGCGTCTGTTCTCGCTGGATAAGCTGGCGGACGGCCCGTTCCCGGAACACTACGAACCGATAGAAACCCCGATTGGCACCAACCCGCTGCACCCGGCAGTGGTGTCCAACCCGGCGGCGCGCCTGTTCGCGCGTGATGCAAAAACCATGGGCAAGGCGAGCGATTTCCCGTATGTCGCTACTACCTATTCCATTACCGAGCTGTTCCGCCACTGGACCAAACACGCACGGCTGAACGCGATCATCCAGCCAGAGCAGTTTGTCGAAATCGGCGAAAACCTGGCGAAAAGCAAAGGTATCCAGGCCGGCGATATGGTGAAAGTCTCCTGCCAGCGCGGTTACATCAAAGCGAAAGCAGTGGTGACCAAGCGTATCAGAACGCTGACCGTGGCCGGAAAAGCGATTGAAACCGTCGGTATTCCCTGTCACTGGGGATTTGAGGGCACGACGCGCAAGGGATTCCTGGCGAATACCCTGACGCCCAGCGTCGGCGATGCCAACTCGCAAACGCCGGAATACAAGGCGTTCCTGGTCAATGTGGAAAAGGTGTAAGGGTAAAACGTTATGTCAATGCAATCTCAGGATATTATCCAGCGTTCGGCCACCAGTAGCCTGACGCCGCCGCCACAGGTTCGGGATGATAAAAGCGAAGTCGCCAAGCTTATCGACGTCACCACCTGTATCGGCTGTAAAGCCTGTCAGGCGGCCTGTTCGGAGTGGAACGACATCCGTGATGAAGTCGGTCACAATGTGGGGGTGTATGACAACCCTATCGATCTAAGCGCGAAGTCCTGGACGGTGATGCGTTTTTCCGAAGTGGAGAGCGAAGACCGTCTGGAATGGCTGATTCGTAAAGACGGCTGTATGCATTGCGCCGAGCCGGGCTGTCTGAAAGCCTGTCCGTCGGCGGGTGCCATCATTCAGTACGCCAACGGTATCGTCGATTTTCAGTCTGAACACTGCATCGGCTGTGGTTACTGCATCGCCGGGTGTCCGTTCAATATTCCGCGCTTAAACAAGCAGGATAACCGCGTCTACAAATGTACGCTGTGTGTGGATCGCGTCAGCACCGGCCAGGAACCGGCTTGCGTGAAAACCTGCCCGACCGGCGCTATTCATTTCGGCACCAAAGAAGAGATGAAGAACGTCGCCGCCGAGCGTATCGCGCATCTGAAAAAACGCGGTTATGCGAATGCCGGTCTGTATGACCCGCAGGGCGTTGGCGGCACCCACGTGATGTATGTGTTGCATCATGCTGATAAACCGTCGCTGTACCACAACCTGCCGGATAACCCGAAAATCTCGACGCCGGTCAATCTGTGGAAAGGCATTCTCAAGCCTCTGTCAACGCTGGGTTTTGTCGCCACCTTCGCCGGGTTGATGTTCCACTACATCGGCATCGGGCCGAACACGGAAGAGATAGCACATTCGGATGAGGGACATTCGGATAAAGAACAGGCGCATGAAGGAGACGATAAGCATGAGTAACCCGAAAATGATTGTGCGCACCAAATTTATTGACCGTGTTTGCCACTGGATTGTGGTGATCAGTTTCTTTATGGTGGCGCTGTCCGGCATTGCGCTGTTTTTCCCGACGCTGCAATGGCTGACGCAAACCTTCGGTACACCGCAGATGGGGCGCATTATGCATCCGTTCTTCGGTATTCTGATTGTGGTGTGTCTGGTGCCGATGTTTATCCGTTTTGTCGGCCACAATATCCCTAAATGGCGCGATCTGCCGTGGTTCCTCAATATTGTCGAAGTATTGAAGGGCAACGAGCATGAAGTGGCCGATGTGGGTAAATACAACCCCGGTCAGAAACTGATGTTCTGGAGCATTATGGGGTTAACGCTGGTGCTACTGATTACCGGCGTCATCATGTGGCGGCCATATTTCGCCCAGTTGTTCCCTATCGATGTGGTGCGCTACGCCATTCTGCTCCACGCCACGGCAGCTATCGTGCTGATCCACGCCATTCTGATTCATATGTACATGGCGTTCTGGGTACGCGGCTCGATTAAAGGCATGATCGAAGGCAAGGTCTCGGAGAAGTGGGCGCTGAAACACCACCCGCGCTGGGCGCGTGATGTGATCGGCAAAGCCAATAAAGATAAGAAATAAGCGTGCTACCCTTCATGACAGGCAGGCGAAGGGTTCTCCGGCGTTAAAAATGGTGCTGAGGCGCACGACTTCGCCGGGTGAGCCGCATGGATGCGGCGAAAGCCTGTGCCGCGTCAGGAACGCGTCACAGGCGGCCCGAACAGCGAAGGCGAACGCCGAAGGAACCGCGAAGCGGCACCGTTTAGCCACCAGCCAGTGGTCAAGGAGAGGCGGCGTTTGAGCCTCTCCTTGTCGTGCGAGAGATAATGCTACAAAGGAAAGATTGGCTTTACCTCGCACGAAATCATCCACAACCCAGACAGATATTACCATTCGCAAAACATCCGGCTGTTTGTCAACAGTCTCTCGCATCCCCCCTTGCCGTGATTTGTGATAGTCTGACCCGTAACAGAATTCAGGGTGAATGATGCGCCATGTCACTGAAACAGATTGCAAAAACGCTGGGGTTATCGGTCACCACCGTTAGCCGTGCGCTGAACGGCTACGATGACGTGGCAGCGCAAACGCGCCTGCGGGTGGAAGAAGAAGCACGGCGCCTCGGCTATCGACCCAATACGTTTGCCCGTCGCCTGAAAATGGGCCGCATTGATGCGGTGGGGCTGGTGTTTCCGATGCAGCCAGCACCACTCAGTAACACCACCTTTATGGATATGGTGGCGGAAATCAGCCACGAGCTTGCGAAGCAGGAGATTGATCTGCTGTTGATTGCTGACAAGGAGCAGGCGGATCATCATGCGTTTTTACGCATGATTGAAAGCCGTCGGGTGGATGCGCTGATTGTCGCGCATACGCTGCAACAGGACCCCCGGCTGCAATATCTGCAATCGATAGGCTTTCCATTTCTGGCGCTTGGCCGCAGCGACCTGCCGTTGCCCTATGCCTGGTTTGATTTTGATAATCAGGCCGGTGCTGCACTCGCCACCCGGCATTTGATTGCTCTTGGTCATCGTCATATCGCCTTTCTGGGCGAGCATCACCCTCAGTCATTTATCGCCCAGCGCCGTGCCGGTTATCTGGAGGCTCTGGCTGCAGCCGGCATTGCGCGGCGCGATGAATTGTTGCGTCAGGTGGCGCCATCACGCCGGGAAGGGTATCAGGCGACGTTGCAATGGCTGGCGCTGCCACAGCCGCCGACGGCTATTGTCATTGACGGCAGTACGCAAGGTGAAGGGGTGGCGCTGGCGTTGCGCGACAGCGGTCGTCTGTACGGTGAGCAGGCCGTATCACTGATCGTCTATGACGGGTTGCCTGCCGACTCGCTGTTGGACATTCCTGTCACTGCCATTACCCAAGGTACCCGTTCGCAGGTAGGGCAGCAGATCGCCCTCATGCTGTTTCGTCTGCTGGCGGGCGATACGCTGTCGTCGTTGCAGGTGCTGTGGCAGCCGCAATTGCGTGCCGGACAAACGGATAACCCGCCGCCGCAAACTGAATAACCCCCCTTCGTCAGTACGCTGGTGTCATTGATTTTATCGTTCGGTTTTTAACCCGGTCACAAAACCGAAACGTTTCGGTTTTTATCCAAAACGTTTCGGAATACAACTAACTGCATCAACCATTCAGGAGAATGAGGATGGAAACGACGTTGATTCGACTCACCAGCCCGGTGACCGACGTGATTGTGCGCTGCCAGCCGGCGGCGGAAATAGTGTATTGGGGACCGCATCTGGCGGATTTCTCACCACAGGATGTGGAAAGTCTGGCGCGGCCAGTGGCGAATGGCCGGCTGGATGTGGACGTGCCAGTGACGCTGGCGGCGGAAACCGGACGCGGGCTGTTTGGCTCGCCGGGGATTGAGGGGCATCGCAACGGTCTTGATGCCTTTGCGGTGCTGACTACCGTGGCGGTGCATCAGCCAGACCCGCAGCAACTGATTATTGAGGCGGAAGACCGTCAGGCAGGTTTGCGCCTGACCAGCGAATTCAAGCTGCACGCCGACAGTGGGGTACTGCAACTGCGCCATTGCCTGACCAACCTGCATCCGGGCGACTGGCAGGTGCAGCGGCTGGCGGTCACGCTACCGCTGCCGGAATCAGCCGCCGAGGTCATGGCGTTTCACGGACGCTGGGTGCGGGAGTTTCAGCCGCACCGCACAATGCTGTCGCACGGCAGTCTGGTGCAGGAAAACCGCCGTGGACGTACCTCACACGAATATTTCCCGGCGATGGTAAGCGGCGAACCGGGATTTGCCGAGCAGCGAGGACGGGTGTGGGGCGCGCACCTCGGCTGGAGTGGTAATCATCGGTTACGCACGGAAGTGAAAACCGATGGTCGGCGGCTGTTACAGGCCGAAGCGCTCTACCTGCCCGGCGAAATCGTTCTGGCGCAGGACGAATCGCTGACCACGCCGTGGCTGTACGCCGCCTGTTCTGATGAAGGGCTAAATGGCATGAGCCAGCAGTTTCACCAGTTTTTGCGCCAGGAGGTTATCCGATTCCCACGTGCCTTGCCGCGCCCGGTGCATCTCAATACCTGGGAAGGTATCTATTTTGAACACGACCCGGACTACATCATGCAGATGGCGACGCAGGCGGCGGCGTTGGGCGTCGAGCGTTTTATCATTGATGACGGCTGGTTTCGCGGGCGCGACCATGATCGTGCCGCACTCGGCGACTGGTATGTAGATCAACGCAAGTATCCGCAGGGACTGATGCCGGTGATAAACCATGTGCGGGAGCTGGGCATGGAGTTTGGTATCTGGGTGGAACCGGAAATGATCAACCCGAATTCTGACCTCTGCCGTGCGCATCCGGACTGGTTGCTGGCGCTGCCCGGTTACGAGCAACCGACTGGCCGCTATCAGTATGCACTCGACCTGTCTAATCCTGAGGTGTTCGAGTATCTGCTGGCGCGCCTGAGCTGGCTGCTGGGTGAGCATCCGATTGATTACGTGAAATGGGATATGAACCGCGAATTAGTGCAGCCGGCCCATCAGGGACGGGCGGCGGCAGACGGTCAGACACGAGCGTTTTATCGCCTGCTCGATGTGTTGGGCGAACGCTTTCCGCAGGTTGAGTTTGAGTCTTGCGCGTCTGGCGGTGGGCGTATCGACTATGAGGTGTTGCGACGTAGTCACCGTTTCTGGGCTTCCGACAATAACGATGCGTTGGAGCGCCAGACCATTCAGCGCGGCATGAGCTATTTCTTTCCGCCTGAAGTGATGGGCGCACATATCGGTCATCATCGCTGTCACGCCACGGGACGCCAGCACAGTATTGCCTTTCGCGGCCTGACGGCACTGTTCGGCCATATGGGCATTGAACTGGACCCGGTACGCGCCGATGCCGAGGAGCAGGCTGGTTTTCGCCATTACGTGGCGTTGCATCGGCGTTATCGCACGCTGTTGCATACCGGTTGTCTGTGGCGGGTTGACATGCCGGATGCCTCGACGCAGGTACAAGGGGTGGTCAGTACTGATCAGCGTCAGGCGCTGTTTCTGGTGGCGCAACTGGCCATGCCGGATTACGCGCTGGCGGGGGTGCTGCGTTTCCCCGGTCTGGAACCGCAAGCCCGCTACCGGTTAACGGTGGTGGAACACCCCGATCTGAAGCCGGTGATTGAGGGCGGAAGCACTATGCGCCAGTTGCCGACGTGGATGGCGGCACCGGCGCAATATAGCGGCGAATGGTTGATGAAAGCCGGGTTACGCCTGCCGATTCTCAACCCGGAAACAGCGCTATTGCTGGAATTAGAACGTCTGTAATTCAGCGGGAGAGGGTGACGCCTTTCCCCACTCTGGAACCCTTAAGGATACACATATGGACATCAGCCAACCGACCATGCGTACCACAACGCACAGGCAAAACCGTAATTTCTGGATTTTCGGTCTGTTTTTCTTTTTGTACTTCTTCATCATGGCGACCTGTTTTCCGTTTCTGCCGGTCTGGTTGGCGGAAGTCATTGGTCTGAACAAAACGCAGACCGGACTGGTATTTTCCGCCATTTCGCTGTTCGCCATTCTGTTTCAGCCGCTGATGGGGGTATTGTCAGACCGGCTGGGCCTGAAAAAACACCTGTTGTGGGTGATTGCCATCTTGCTGTTTTTGTTCGCACCGTTCTTTTTGTATGTGTTTGCGCCGCTGCTTAAGGTGAATAGCGTGTTGGGGGCGATGACCGGCGGTATTTATATCGGGCTGGTGTTTTCCGCCGGTTCCGGTGCCGTGGAGGCTTATATCGAGCGCGTCAGTCGCCAGAGCGGTTTCGAGTATGGTAAAGCACGTATGTTCGGCTGCCTTGGTTGGGGGCTGTGCGCATCTACCGCAGGGATACTGTTTAACGTTAATCCGGCGCTGGTATTCTGGATGGGGTCGGGTGCGGCGGTTATCCTGCTGGCATTGTTGTTGATTGCTCGTCCTGATCATCACCCGACGGCGCAGGTGATGGATGCGCTGGGGGCTAACCAGCCGCAGGTGACGCTGAAAATGGCGACAAGGGTATTTGGTGATCGCAAACTGTGGATGTTTGTGTTGTACGTGATTGGCGTAGCCTGCGTGTACGATGTGTTCGATCAGCAGTTCGCTAACTTCTTCAAATCGTTTTTTGTGACGCCGCAGCAGGGGAATCAGGTATTTGGTTTTGCCACTACGTTGGGTGAATTGGCTAACGCCGTCATCATGTTCTGCTCGCCGTGGATCATTAATCGTATCGGCGCTAAAAACACGTTGCTGGTGGCAGGAACCATCATGACCGTGCGCATTGGTGGGTCAGCATTCGCTACCACCGCGGCGGAAGTGATAGCCCTGAAGATGCTACACGCGCTGGAAGTACCGTTCCTGCTGGTAGGGGCGTTCAAGTACATCACCACCACGTTTGATACCCGGCTATCCGCCACTATCTATCTGATTGGTTTTCAGTTTGCCAAACAGTCAGCGGCTATTTTCCTGTCGGCAGTGGCGGGAAATCTGTATGACCGTATCGGTTTTCAGGATACGTATCTGATCCTCGGTGCTATCGCTCTGACGGTGACGATTATCTCCGCGTTTACGTTATCCGGTGCGCGTGCTATTACGCAACCTGCGTATCGTACGACCTTGTCCTGATAAACGACTACCCTGAAAAAATCTGGGTCGGCTGCCCTATTAGGCCGACCTTAATCAGGCCGACCTTAGCTGATTTTTGCAATTAACGTGTTCTGTCTGGTAGTACTACGCAGACAGTGCGATTAATTTTTAACGGCATTAATCGCCCAGATATCCGTTACCAGACGGCGCTCAAGCATGTAGGCGTATGGCATATAGAAATAGCCATTTTCACCAACATCTTTCCCCCACGAGTTACGGAATTTAAATAGCTGTGTGTCGTTATCATAACCCACGCACATTACCGCATGACCACCTTCAAGTTTGTCATTGCCGGAGGGCATCGGAACCACTGTCGGCGGGTTGCCCAACGTCATCCAACTGGAATACACCATAAAACCGAACACAAATGGAAAACCAGAGGCCAGGCAACCTTGCAGATGCGACAGCTCCTGATGTAATCGCTGATAGTTGGTGATGGTATAGTTTTTCGCATCCTGATAGCAGCGTGCCGGTGGTTTGGTGGCTGCCGGCGAGCCGGGGGGAAATTCATCTCCTTCTCCCTGAGGCGGCGTTACTACGTAGGGCCATTCCTCTTCCGGGCACACACCAAGTTTATGCAGGACTTTGATACCATCACGTATCCTGGCGCCTGAGTCATATTTTACCGAACCTTCAACGGCGCGTTCGTTGTAGTAGATAAATAGCCTTGAAGGGATAAAATTCGGTTGTTCGCCACATTTTAGGCGATCAAACTCTACAGCGCCTGCCAGTGCGTTGGCGGTACACGAACCGATGGGACCCTGATCGTAGACCTCAAAGGTTGGGGTCAGGTCTACTTTGGACGGCAGCGCTTTCAGTACGCTTGGGTCCGGAGCGTAAAGGTGGTCGCGTATATCCGGGTGGTCAGGGGTATAACCCAATAGAGATTTACGTCGAGGTTTAAGCATAGTGATCAGTCTCCTGATGATAGGCCCCCCGCTCATTATTGGCGAAGGCAGGTTTGAACTATCTGGTTAGGAAGGCAGGCTCGACTATCGGAATAGGTTGAGAGCTGATGAATAGCCGATAAACGTCTGTTGCAAGATGTAGGCCCGAAAAATTAGGCATCGAGCGCCAGTCGGACGCTGGTGATGCAAGATGCGTCTGGTGCTGGTAATACTCTGGTTTGCTTAGTTACATTTTGTTGAATGGTCATCGACGGTGTTGTCAGATACCGATGCTCA
This sequence comes from Dickeya sp. CFBP 2040, assembly GCF_012273755.1. Taxonomy (NCBI): domain Bacteria; kingdom Pseudomonadati; phylum Pseudomonadota; class Gammaproteobacteria; order Enterobacterales; family Pectobacteriaceae; genus Dickeya; species Dickeya sp. CFBP 2040. Next base: position 115,043 of record NZ_JAAVXH010000020.1, on the reverse strand, counting down.
GGTGCCGGAGAGTGATAAGACAGCGAGATGAGATTGTCATGATGAGAAACTGGCCGTGACGCCGGTAGTCTGTACCGATTACGGTAACGTGTTATCTGGCTAGTGATCATGCAGCCTCCGTCGAAAAGAGGCATTTTTTATTTTAGGGGCGAACAGAGGAACAACATGCCTGCACCCATTAGATATATTCAGGACAGCAGTCAGTTGCCGGATCAGGCAGATGTGATTGTGATTGGCGCTGGAATTGCCGGCGTTGCGGCGGCGTATGAGCTGGCGAAAAAAGGCGTCAGCGTCCTGTTGCTGGAAAAAGGGCTGGTTGGCGGGGAACAATCCAGCCGTAATTGGGGATGGTGTCGGCAGCAAAATCGTGATGAGCGCGAACTGCCATTGATTATCTATGCACTGCGCCGTTGGGAGGAACTACAGCAGGAAACCGGAGAAGACCTGGGGTTCCGTCGCAGTGGCTTACTTTACACCTCGCGGGATCAGGCGGAAATTGATGCCTGGGACAACTGGGGCAAGATGGCGAAAGCCTACGGCGTGCGTAGCGACATTCTCAATGCTGAACAAGCCAAAGCGATGACGCCGGGCAGCACCACCGCATGGCTGGGCGGGGTATCGTCACCGACCGATGGCCATGCCGAACCTGCACTGGCCTGCGCCGGGCTGGCGGTTGCAGCTCAACGCCTTGGCGCTCAGGTTATTCAGCAATGTGCAGTACGTGGGCTGGATATTAGCGGCGGTCGGGTCAGCGGTGTGTGGACCGAACGCGGGCGGGTGAAAACTTCAATGGTAATTTGTGCTGGCGGCGTTTGGAGCTCGCTGTTCTGCCGCCGTCACGGCATTGAACTGCCGCAAGGCAACGTCATCGGCACCGCGTTTTGTACTGCGCCAATCGAACAGGCGATCAGCGTGCCGTTTTATACCGCTGAGTTTGCCTGCCGCCCGCAACGGGATGGCAGCTATACGGTTGCGGTATCCGGGCGAGGCCGGTTGGAACCGGGATTCCAGAGCCTGCGTTATGCCCGTCAGTTTTATCCCACTTTTCGTGCACGGCGTAAAAATCTGTCGTTCCGGTTGGGTTTCAAACCGTTCCTGTGTGGACCAGAAATGTGGGCGAGCGGTGTGCTTGATAGCGTGTCGCCATTTGAGCAAACCCGCATTCTTGATCCGGCGCCAGACATGGCGTTGGTCAGTGAAGGATTAGCGGCGATGCGGCGTGAATATCCGGCGCTGGCCGCTTTGCGTGTGGTACAGGCATGGGGTGGTATGATTGACAGCACACCCGATGCCATTCCGGTGATTTCGCCGGTAGCGGACCTGCCGGGGTTGGTGCTGTCTACCGGGTATAGCGGCCACGGTTTTGGTATCGGGCCCGGCGCCGGGCGGCTGGCGGCGGATCTGGCAACCGGCGATACGCCGGTGGTAGACCCGACGCCATTCCGTTATGCCCGACTGGTGGATGGCTCCGGGTTAAAGGCGCCGGGCATGATGTGAGGAGATGACGGAACATGACGATAACGTTACGCGCCATGACGGCAGCGGATGCTCATTTCGGCTGGTCGTTGACCCAACAGGTGAACTGGCCGCATCGTCTGGAAGACTGGCAGGACGCATTGCTGCTGGGTGAAGGACTGGTGGCGGAAGATCAAGGGCAGCCGGTGGGGACAGCGGTATGCTGGCGCTGGGGGGATCGCCGGGCCACTATCGGTCTGGTGGTGGTGGACGGCCAGCAACAAGGGCGTGGTATTGGCCGGTTGTTGATGGAGGGGCTGCTGGCTGGTCTTGATGGTTATCAGGTACGGCTGCACGCGACGGATGCGGGGCAGAGGTTGTATACCCAATTAGGGTTTATACCGGTGGGGACGATCCACCAATACCAGTGTTTGCAACTGCCGTCGAACGCCAGGCTAAATCTGGCGCCTGACCAGCGGTTGCGTGCCGCCACGCTGGATGATGCATCACACCTGGCGGCGCTGGACCAGCAGGCGCATGGGCTGGTGCGTCCGGCGCTGATTGCCTGGCTGTTGCGTCAGGCATTGCAGGTGCGGGTGCTGGAACAATGCGGTCATATCGCAGGTTTCGCCGCGCTGCGCCGTTTCGGGCGTGGTTATGTCATCGGCCCGGTAATTACCGACAACGCGGACAACGCACGTTTGCTGATCAGTTCACTGATGGCTGAGGCTGGTGGTGAATGTGTGCGTATCGACAGCGACGGTGCGCTTGGGTTGGGAGACTGGTTGGCTGATTGTGGGCTGCAGCAGGTGGATGCGCCGGTCACGATGATTCGCGGCGCACCATGGCAGCCGGAAGTGGGCGGTATGCGCGCCTGGGCGCTGATGACACAAGCGATGGCATAATACTGTTGCCAGGAACTCAACGGCAAGCGCCGGTCTTGCCGTAGTAACGCGTTTTTTGAACGACCATCGCTCCACCAAGGCGACCACTTACTGGATGGACGCTTACTGAACAGTCCGGTTACGCCCCTCACGCTTGGCGGTATAGAGGTTTTTATCCGCCTGCGGAAACAACTCATGCACCGTATCCACCAGGTATTTGCCTGAAGTCGGTGCATGGGCGATGCCGATGCTGACAGTCACGGGCACCTGCCGCTGGTTACACCGAAATACGGTTTGCTGGATAGTCTGGCGTAACTCATCGGCCAACAGATAAAACGCCGGAGGACTATAGTTAAAGCACACTACAGCGAACTCCTCCCCGCCGATACGGCTGACCAGCCCCTGTGCAGAAATAGTCTGCTGTATCACGCCTGCTACCTGGCGCAGAATCTCATCGCCGCAATCGTGCCCGAAGTTGTCGTTGATATTTTTGAAGTGATCAATGTCGATCAGCATGATGTTAACCGCATCCTGTTGCAGTTTGAGGCTCTGCCCGTGTGTGGTCAGCGCTTCGGTAAAACCATAGCGTGACAAGGTATTGGTCAGAAAATCATGGCTGGCTTGTTGCAGCAGGCGGGCGTTCAACTGGCGAATAGTGCGAGCATTCATCGCCATCATCAGCGGACTGAAGATAGTGGCGGCGATGCCAATACGGGCGATGACGACCTGATGCATAAAGGAGGGATCTGGCGGACTATACAATGCAAACACGTGCTCGGCGGTCATAATAAGCTCCGTCGTGCCAATACATAAGGTGATAAGCCGAATAAGCCACAACGGATAAACAATGGCGCACCATGTCAGCGCTGGCAACGGAAACGCCAGAATGGCAATCGGGCCGAGCAGTGGTGCCACGCTGATAGACAGCAACAGCAACAGCAACGGCAGGGCATCTGGCAAGCGCAACGTTGGGAGTCGCAGCGAAATCTGGCTGCGTAGGGTTAACAGCAACGGCAGGAATAATACCGCCGTGTAGAACTGGTCGCTGAACCAGTTGAGGAAGTGGCTGCGAAACACCGCAGCAGGAAAACTGGGCCACGGCTGCTGCGCCAGTGCGCCGACGATACCGCAGGCCAGCGCTGCGACCATGCAGGAGGCGAAAAGATACAGCGAACTGAGCATGTCCGTTTCCCGGCGAGTAAGGAAACCGGGCCAGTTGAGGAGCTGGGTAAGGACGATGATAAACACGATGTTGGCGGAATTGATGGTCAGCGCGCTCAGGCCCCAGCCGTAAAACAGACTGTCTTGCAGGATCATCGCAGCATAGGAAATCAGGTAATACCAGGGGGTGTTGAGGTAGCTGCAGCGGTAAAATAGCGCTGCGACGATGATATTTACCGGCCAGAAGACGGAGAGATCCAGCTCGGACAACCGGGCGTGTGCACCAATATTGCAACCCACCAGCGTCACCATAAAAACATTCAAACTGTTCAGACCGGTGCTGCCGTTTTTAAATAAAGCCAAATTCAGATGCATGGAGTCAATCCACTTTCAGGTTTTAAACCCTTCCACTGGCGCTATGTCGTTGTCGTTTTTGGGCGCTGTTTGGCAGCAACGGAGCACGCGTAGAGCCGGTACGATACGTTTTTACGGATAACTATATGAAAAAAGCCGGTTTGGCTCTGTTTCTCTTTTATTCTATTTCTGACAATTCGTTACCAGTAAGACCACAAAATGAGCCGCGGTAAACCGTGGTTATTGGGAGCGACATTCCACATCTAAGCGTGGTTGTTAGCGTCATCGTACGAAGCAATGGAGGAGAGTACATACAAATTTCAGGGGTATTCATGAGTGGGTAAATCGTACTGTGGCCCTAAGTGCAATGCGGCATAGAACGGCAGAGCCATATCAACAAGCGTGACGTTGCCAGACCAGAGATACCTGTGAATGGGGAGATAACGGCAAGGATACGGCCACAGACTCTTGACCAGCCAGCATAGCGCCAGGACATCAGCACCATGAGGTATGTAGGGGAAAATCCATTTTAATTGTGTCACAGTAATACCTGATATTAACTTTTTCTCACAATAATTATTCCCCGAATGAATATATCAAAATAATAGTCATCGATAAATGTAAAACTCAATTGATACTTTGCACACTGATGGCCTGTCCCGCGTTAGGGAAAGTCTGAAACAGGTGGAGTGCGTCGCTGACGACGGGAGAACGTCGGCATGTACGATAGTCAATAACCGGTTTTCCGCGTGTCAGCGCGTTTGCACATTGCTTTTCGGGATAAATGTCGCAAAGTGGGGTTGGCGGGTTCGCTATAAGCATCATTAACCAATGCGGCGACCATAAACCAGTGTGGCAACTATCTTTCCGATGATTACAGGCTTTTCGATGTCTACAGGCAGCGAGCTTGTGGGGTGGGGAACCCCTCCTGCTGACAGGAGGGGGATAAGAGAGAATTAGACGTAGGAATCGTCGTCGTCGTAGGCGCTATCATCCGCGAAATCGTCATAGTCATTACTTTGCGGTTCTGCGCTGACATTGCTCCACAGGTTGTTGTTGGCGCCGTTATTGAAAGTATCCAGATTATCCGCGCTGAAATCACGGAAGCTGTCGCTGGCATTATCCAGCATAGTATCGTTAGTCATCGGCGTTTCGTTGATGATGTTAACGATTTCTTCCGGTTGCGAGCGGTGGAACATACCGGTCAGCATGTCGGCCAGTACCACACCACCCGCCACACCGGCGGCGGTCTGTAATGCGCCGCTTAAAAAGCCGCCAGAACGGGACGGCGCCGGTTGTGCGTAGCCCGGTGCCGGCTGACCGTAACCTGCCGGCGGCGGTGTATAACCCATCGGTTGGCCGTAACCGGCTGGCTGGCCATAACCGGCGGGTTGTGATGGCTGGGTAGGCTGCGGCGCACTGCTGCGACTGCCGCCACCAAACAGACCGGCCAGAAAACCACCGCTGCTTTGTTGCGGACGGGCGGCGGCTTCTTGTTTCAGCCGGTTAATTTCGGCTTCCAGCTCTTTAACCCGTTGATCCATCTGTTTCAGCGCGGCTTCCTGAATGATCATCGCCTGTGCCATGTAGTAAGGCGCGGCGGGTTGCTGGCGGATGTATTCGTTGATTTGCTGTTCTGCCTTGAGATCCCGAGGGCCTGCGTTGGTCTCGGCTGTTTTCAGTCGGCTAAACAGACCATCAATAAGGCGTTGTTCTTCAGATTGCATAGGATCACCTCAAGAGATATTGGATTGTGGGCCTGCACAGTCAGGCCGACCCGTGGCTGTTTTATCACACCCTTCACCGCCATCCTACTGTGTTCCTCTGGGCTAATACATGGCTGTCAGGTAAAGCTGCTTACAAATTTGTTACCAATTACAGCAAGACGGGCAGCAACCTATTGACCCTATTAGGAATCGCCCTGTGATTTCACATGCTGCAGAGATTACCAGAACCCTTGCCGTAAGAGGGACGCAGCGTGACATCTTGTGCTGCACGGTTGTCCAGTGGGCGCTTATCCCCAGTTTTCCCGTCATTCAATCGATTGGCTGTGAATAATACTGTTGGCGGTAATTATTTTATCCCCGGTGGTGAGAGGGAATTAAAGAGAATAATGTGTAACCTGTTATTGGGTTATTTAGACTGGATGAATATAAAATAATCAGATTGGATGAGTGGGGTGATTTCTAGGAATATTCTATATTTTTTTTATTTCCAGCTTTGCTTTAATCACTCCCGAAGCGGTTACCTGAACGCTTCAGTTATTAACCAGAATATAACTCTTTATTTCCGGTTAATCGCCAATGACTTGTTAAAGGAAATTCATAATGAATATGAAACCCCTGTTTTTAGGCGTTATCCTGGCGGCTTCTTATGCACACGCGGCATCAACCGAAATCACGGCTAAACCGGTAACCGGAGCAGCCGCCAGCGCGGAAGTGAAAACCACGTCCATTGCCAATACCACAGCGAGTCAGGGGGCGAACGGCAAAGCGCTGACGGCGTCGTTGCCGCAGACAACTGCCATCACACCGGCAAAACAAAACGACCAGCAAGCGGTGAAAGCCCATCAGAATAAAAAGGTCATGCATAAAAAAGCCGTCACAGCGGAAAAAGAACCGGCGATAGTAGATAAAACCGGGAAGGAGCCAGCAGCGGAGCATAAAATAACGGCAGAAAAAAAGAAAAATACTATTGATGAGAAAAAAGCAACTACGTCGATAACGTCAACTTCCGCTAAAACCGAATAATGGATCATCACCAAAATTAAATATGATATATCCCTAAATAATTCGGGTTGCAGGGCAGCAACGTATCTGCCTCTCGACGTATCGCCGGTATATACCCATCGCTGACAAACACCGGCATCATAACTGGCACCCTTAATTCCCCCCGGCTGGTCATCGTCTGTTTTTTGCCTGATGCAGAGAACAGATGTGATGTCTGGCCGGGTTCATTGCAGTTGTCGCCAGAGTTTCAGGATAGCGCCGTATCAGGATTACTGTGCCAGCGTGCAGCTCACATCCAGAATTTCTTCCGCTGAGCCGTGGTTGAACAGGCTGATAAAATCACGCCGTACTGCCAGCAAAATCAGCTCACCCTGAGTATTGGCGGTAAGTGCCAGACCGTAGTTTTTCATCTCGTCCCCCCGTGCCTGTACATAATGATTGAGCAATTTGAACGGGTCTGATCGCGTCAGGTCGCTGCCGTTCAGCTTAATTGCCAGATAATTATGGCCCAGCAGTGGCTGGCCGAGCGACACCCAGTCGTAACCGATGAAGGCGTTTCGGTTACGTAGCGTCTGGTAGACGTCGGGCTTCAGGCAGGAAATATGAATATGCAACTGGCCTTGCGTACGGCCATACAGAGAGTTGATAGCCAGCGCTAACTTATCGTCCCCAATCGGTTTGCCCCGTTGTGCAGACAGCCTGTCCCGGTAGCTCCAGGCGGCGGCAAAATAGGCCGGTGTTTCGGGTTGCAACAGCAACGGACTTTCAATACCGCTGATGCGATCAGTCGGGATCAGCAGATCGTGATAGGGGCCGCGCCGGTCTTTGAATAAGGCGTAGCGGCCTTGCAGGTTGACGTCCAGACAAGGGGCTGGTGAGTGATTTTTCTGCTGATTGGGAACGCACTGCTGGCTGACAAACTCCCACAGTACATTGCCGTCGCCTCTGTGGGCGAAGGGCTGCCAGAAATAGAACAGCAGGGAGAGCAGCAGCAACGTAACGATCAAACCGATAAGGTACTTTCTGCGTGTTATGGCTCTGCGTGTCATGGCATGATTCCGTAGAGGGTGTTGCCGCATGGTCGTTGATTGCGACGCCATTGTCGCAAGTGATGTGTTGCAAGGTAATTCGTCGGATAAACGCCGTTGCATCTGGGTGATGGCACACCGTATACCGTGATGACACGCCAATAGCGCGTGTGGCTGTAACGCCACATTCACTCATTCACCTATTCACCTATTCACCTATTCACCTATTCACTACATTGTGCCGTGCACATGATGGCGCCTTGATGACAGACGCCTAAAGACGGGTTAGCTGGCCGAGGCGCTCTTGCCGATCAGTATGCGGATCGACTGGACAACCTCTTCCACCAGCAGGCTACGCGCATGTTGGGGGGGGAAAATCGCCATATAAGCGACATCAATATTCGGTTCAAAGGGTTTGATCAGGAGTCTGGTCTCACTGGTGTGAGCGGTGATCGCATCGACGATCCCCACCCCCAATCCAGTGCTTGCCATGACGCAACAATGGCGCAGCGAGGTTTCTATCGGGCTTTGCAGTGTCACGCCTTGTGCGGTAATGGCCTTTGCCAGCTGTTCCCTTAACACGGTTTTGCGTCCGGGCAGGATGGAGCGGTGGTGGTTCAGGTCATCAAGAGTGATAATGGCGCGCTCCGCCAGCGGGTGGTCTGGCGCGACGACGGCGACGGCCTGAGCCGAACCCAGCAGGTCAGCCTGTAATCCTTTGATCGCCGGCGTACTGTTGATAAAGCCGATGTCGTACTGATTACTAAGCACCATCTCGGTGATGGACAGCGTACTTTCCACATCCATAGAAAGCGCTACATCCGGGTATTTTTTCAATAATGTCGGAAAAATACGTTCAGTACACAGATTGGCGAGGGCAGACACCGCACCGATGCGCAGCACGCTGCCTTTGGCGTGACGGATGTCGTCCGCTACCCGCAGGATGTGATCCAGCCCCAGATATAGCCGTTCAATTTCCCGAAAAAGCTTAAGCGCTTCTTCACGGGGTTCCAGTCCTCGTCCATCCCTGTCAAACAGTTTTAGTTTAACCGCGTACTCGAAATCCTTGATCAGCCGGCTGACTGCGGGTTGGGTGATATTCATGATGTTAGCGGCTTGTGTGATGCCGCCGGTCAGAATCACCTTATGGAATGCTTCAACCTGCCTTAAGTTGATACGGCTCATAGATGTTACCAACTATAACGTTTATTTATGTATTCGGTACAAAATACGATTTTTAATCATTTTAGCCAACACGTAGACTCCATACCAAGGTTACAGTTTGTCATAGATTTGAATAAAGCGTGATAAACCTGAATACGAGATGGAGCCGAATTTAAAGGAGTAACCATGAAAGGAACGTTGTTTGTTGCTGGCCTGATGGCACTGATGCCTGTGGCACAGGCAGCAGATTTGACAATTGGACTGGCGTCGTTCACTACCTCGATGGACCCGCAGTTCTATGTCGGTGGCGCGAACAGCGCCATGGCCCGCAACCTATTCGACGGGCTGGTTAACCAAAACGAAAAACAACAAATTACGCCAGCTCTGGCGGTGTCCTGGAAGGCTCTCGACGACACGACCTGGCAGTTTACATTGCGACCGAACGTTAAATTTCATGATGGCAGCGATTTTACCGCTCAGGATGTGGTGGCCAGTGTGAAACGCGTCGCGTTAGCGGCGAAAAATAGCCCCAGTGCTTACACGCCTTATGTAGCGGATATCAGCGAGATTCGTGAAATCAATCCGCTGACAGTAGAAATAAAAACGAAAGGGCCGGCGGCACTGCTGCTCAATAACCTGAGCCGTATCGCGATATTGCCGGCGCGGCTAGCCGACCAGCCGAGTGAAGTACTGAACGGCGGGAAAGAGGTGATTGGCACCGGTCCGTTTAAATTTGTCTCCTACACCCCGGATGACAAGGTGGTGCTAAGCCGCAATGACCAGTATTGGGGCGGCAAGGCGCAGTGGGACAAGGTGACGCTGCGCGTCATCAAGAACAGCAGCGCCCGTATCGCCGCGTTGCTCGCAGGTGATGTGGACATGATTGAAAGCGTACCGACGGCGGACCGCGCGACTATCGCCCGTCAACAGGCTTTCGTTACGGAGTCGGTGCCGGGTAACCGTATTCTGTATCTGCACCCGGATCAGGACAGAGAAGTGTCGCCGTTTGCCAAAGGCGATGACGGTAAAAATCCACTGAGGAAAGTCGAGGTGCGTCAGGCGATGTCGCTGGCGATTAACCGCGATGCGCTGGTGCAGCGCATCCTTGACGGTCAGGGGTTGCCTTCATCGCAGTTGGTGCCGCAGGGCTATCTGGGTTATTCCGCCAGGATACCCGCGCCGGTTTACGATCTGGCGCAGGCAAAACAGAAACTGGCGGCGGCAGGCTACCCGAACGGTTTTACCCTGACGTTCCATGCCTCGAATGATCGCTACCCCAACGACGCCAAAATCGCACAGGCGCTGGGGCAGATGTTCAGTCAGGCAGGCATCAAGACCGAGGTGGTCACCATGCCCGGTAACGTCTACTTTGCCAAGGCCGCACAGCGTGAATTCAGTCTGGTGATGGGCGGTGCGGCGATTGAAACCGGCGAGGCCTCCGGCGTGTTGGGTCCGTTGCTGGAAACCTTTGGCCCGAATGCCGGGCAGGGGAATAGGGGACGGTATTCCAATACCGAGTTTGACAAGCTGCTGAATCAGGCGCGCGCCACGCTGAATGAACAGCAACGCGACGCGTTATTACAGCAGGCAACCGAATTGGCGATGAAACAGCAAGGGGTTATCCCACTGCTGTTTCTCTCCAATACCTGGGCAATGAAAAAAGGCTATAGCTACGTAGGCCGCACAGACGGCTACACATTGCCCTATTTTGTTCACAAGCAGTAATGGTGAGCTTTTCACCTGATACTGGTGGTGGATGAAAAATAGATACCCCAAATAATTCGGGTTGCAGGACAACACGTTCGCGTGTTGAACAACGCGGCGCGTTGGCCCTTTAGGGCAAGGCTCACTAGAGCCTTGTAACGCGGCAACCGAGTGAATCCCCAGGAGCTTACATAAGTAAGTGACTGGGGTGAGTGACAAATTGGCGTAAGCCGATTTGAACGCTGCTGGCAGCGGCCCCGAAGGGGCGAGGCCCATGAAATGGGCTGAGTAACGCAGCCAACGCACCTGCAACTCGAAGTATGACGGGGTAGTGCGATTTTTACGTTAACACCAGGGTTTTCCCATCAGGCCGTGTCCCGCCGCACCCCGCGGCGGGACACCCAGCCTTTAACCTTCAGAGCAACTCCATGAGCGGATTCTTTGGCGTATTTCCCTATCTGGTTTCATCGGCAACAGCAATCGGCGACATGAACACCACCACCCTCAATGAATGGAGCGGCAAACCCATTGCCCCGCCACAGCGGTTGAATCATCATGCCCGACAAGGCGCTGCCAGCGAATTGAAAGGAGTCGATGTGCTGTGAGTCCCCTTCCTGTCATTATTGATTGCGATCCCGGCATTGACGACGCGCTGGCATTGCTGAGCGCGTTTGTTGCCCCGCAACTGGCGATTCAGGGCATTACCGTGGTCAACGGTAATCAGCCGTTGACCAACACGCTGCGCAATGCGTTGCAGATAGTCGAGCTAGGTGATCGTACCGATATTCCCGTCTTTGCTGGTTGCTGGCAGCCGATGCTGCGTGAGCCAATCCACGGCCAGTTTCATGGTAAAAATGGGCTGGGCGACAGTAATTTTCCCACGCCGCGTAAAACGGCGGAGCCACAACATGCGGTTAATTTTCTGATTGCCCGTTGCCGGGAGGCGGCGCAGCGCGGTGAGCCTATTACACTGTGTTCGCTGGGGCCGTTGACCAATCTGGCCAGTGCGTTTTGCATCGCGCCCGATATCGTGGCAGGGATTGAGCGGATTGTGTCAATGGGCGGTGCGTGCCGCGAATTGGGCAACCGTACCATGACATCGGAATTTAACCTGCTGGCCGACCCGCACGCAGCGCATATCGTCTTTTCGCAAGCGGTGCCGATGACGCTGTTGCCGCTGGACGCCACTCATCAGGTGATTCTGACGCCAGAGCGCGTCAGCGAACTGGTTGCCCATGCTGGTCGGTTGCGTGAACCGCTGGCACAACTGATGGCATTCTGGGATCGTAACGATATCAAACGGTACGGTTCACGTGGTGGACCACTGCATGACCCGCTGGTGATCGCCTGGGTGCTGCGGCCCGATCTGTTCCAGACTGAACGGGCGCGGGTGTTGGTGGAGCACCAGAGTGAATTGTGCATGGGACAGAGTATCATGGATATTTATGGTAAATCCGGCTTGCCGGCGAATGTCGATGTGGTCACAGGGGTTAACGCCGATGAAGTGTTCCAGTTATTCTGTCAGCTGTTTTCAGTCTATGGAGCGGCAAGATGACAGGTCAGCGAATCATTATTGATACCGACCCTGGTGTGGATGATGCGATTGCGCTGTGGCTGGCGCTGGCCTCGCCGGAACTGGAGGTGCTGGGCATCACGGTGGTGGCTGGCAACGTGGAGCTGGAACATACGCTGGCGAACGCCCGGCGGATTGTGGCGCTGTCTGGTCGTGATGACGTGCCGGTATTCGCCGGTGCCGAAAAGCCGCTGATTGGTCCACAACGCTATGGCAAGTACGCCCACATCGGCGCGTTCAGCGATGAACTGGTGCCGGCGGGCGCGAGCCGGGTTGGGCAGGAACACGCAGTGGATTTTATCGTTCGCACCACGCGTCAGGCGGCGCAAGAACAAAATCCGATAACCTTTTGCGCTATTGGGCCGATGACTAATCTGGCGCTGGCGTTGATTCAGCACCCGGATGTCGCGCGTGGTATTCGCCAGGTGGTGACCATGAGTTGCGCGTTTACCGCGCTCGGCCACCGGACGCCGTGGGCAGAATTTAATGTCTATGCTGATCCGCACGCCGCCAGCCGGGTATTTGGCAGCGGCATCCCGCTGGTGATTATGCCGCTGGACATGACATTTCAGGCGCTGATTACTCAACAGGAGATCGACTTGTTGCAGCGTGATGCAGGGCGCCCCGGTCAGGCCATCGCACGGTTGCTGGGGGCGTTTGATCGTAGCGACATGGCGCGTTTCGGGCGTGAAGGCGGCCCGGTACATGATGCGACGACGGTGGCCTGGTTACTGCAACCGTCGCTGTTCGCCGGACGTGAAGCGCGGGTCGGGGTGACCGTCGCCGGTGAAACCGCCGGGCATACCTGGGCGGATTTTTATGGCAAGCTGGCGCTGGCGCCCAATGCGCAGGTGATGCAATCGGTGGATGAACCTGGATTTTTGTCACTGTTGGTGCAGGTACTCAGCCGCTATGGCCGGGCGAATACCTCGGAGCGCCGCGCTTAACCCTCATCATTAACCACAAGGATGCGTCATGGCCCGCTTTTTACTCAGTCGTTTTCTGCAAACGCTGCTAACGCTGGCGGTCATGTCGATACTGGTTTTCGCCGGCGTTTATCTGGTCGGCAACCCGGTGGATTTATTACTAAGTAGCAGTGCTACTCCAGCCGAGCGCGAGGCGGTGATTCATGCATTCGGGCTGGATAAAACCCTGTGGCAACAGTATCTGCTGTTTGTTACCCACGCGCTGCAGGGCGATTTGGGCAATTCCTTCATTTTCAACCAACCGGCGTTACACCTGATTCTGCAACGGATGCCTGCCACGCTGGAGCTGGCGTTGGTGGCGTTTCTGCTGTCGCTGCTGACAGGCATTCCGCTCGGCGTGTTCGCCGGTTTGCGGCCAGATAGTCTGGCGGCGAAGTCGGTGATGACGGTATCGATTCTGGGCTTTAGCCTGCCGACCTTCTGGATAGGCATGATGATGATCATGCTGTTCAGCGTGAAGCTGGGGTGGCTGCCGTCATCGGGACGTGGCGATACCGTAACGGTGGCGGGCGTGCCGCTAAGTCTGCTGACGGCAGATGGCTGGCAGCACCTGCTGTTGCCGGCGCTCAATCTGGCGCTGTTCAAGATTTCGCTGATTATCCGCCTGACCCGCGCCGGCGTGCGGGAGTGTCTGCAACAAGACTATGTACGTTTTGCCCGCGCCAAAGGGCTGTCGGAAAGCCGTATCCTGTTGGTGCATGTGCTGAAAAACACGCTGATCCCGCTGATTACGGTAATGGGTCTGGAACTGGGGGCGCTGATCGCCTTTGCGGTGGTGACCGAAACCATTTACGCCTGGCCGGGGATGGGCAAGCTGATTATCGACGCCATCGCCGTGCTGGATCGCCCGGTGATTTTGGCCTACCTGATGATGACGGTGGTGATGTTCAGCCTGATCAACTTGCTGGTGGATGTGCTGTATGCGGTGGTGGACCCGCGCATCCGCTTGGGAGGTGGGCAATGAACCGGACGGAGCGCTCGGTGCATACGCCGTCTACATCGCCAGCAGCGCGTTCGGCGTTGGCTCGTACCTTGTCGATGTTGTTGCATGGTCGGCTGACGCGGCTGGGGCTGATGACACTGTCGCTGATTGTGGCGCTGGCGCTGCTGGCGCCCTGGATTTCGCCGCAAAATCCGTATGACCTGACCCAACTGATGATCACCGATAACCGCCTGCCGCCGGGTTCGCTCGGTATGGGCGGACTGACGTACTGGCTCGGTACCGACGATCAGGGGCGTGATTTGTTCAGCGCTATCCTGTATGGCACCCGTACCAGCCTGATGGTAGGGGTCAGCAGTGCGCTGGTTGCGCTGTTCATCGGGATGATCGCAGGCCTGTCGAGCGCCTGGCTGGGCGGTAAAACCGATGCGCTGCTGATGCGTATCGTCGATATCCAGCTCAGCTTCCCGCCAATACTGATCGCCCTGATCTTGCTGGCAGTGCTGGGGCAGGGGGTGGACAAAATTATTCTGGCGCTGGTGATCACCCAGTGGGCGTATTACGCCCGTACGCTGCGCGCTTGCGCATTGCTGGAAAGCCGCCGCAATTATGTGGATGCGGCGCGCGGCATGGCGTTTTCCGCGCCGCGCATTCTGTTTCGCCACCTGTTGCCCAACTGCCTGCCGCCGCTGATTGTGGTCGCCACTATGCGTATTGCTTACGCCATCATGCTGGAGGCAACGCTGTCGTTTCTCGGCATTGGCTTGCCGGTGACCGAACCGTCGCTGGGGTTGCTGATTGCCAACGGCTTTGACTATCTGCTGTCCGGCGATTACTGGATCAGCCTGTTCCCCGGCGTGATGCTGCTGTTGCTGATTGTGGCGATCAACCTGATCGGTGATGCCTTGCGTGATGCGCTGAATACCAGACAAGAGGAGTGAGGCGTGAATCAGCCGGTGCTGTGTGTTGAACAACTGAACACCGCGTTTCGGGTCAATGGTGAGTGGCTCAGGGTGGTGCAGGATCTGTCATTTGAGATTGGCGAGCGGGAAACCGTGGCGTTGGTGGGTGAGTCCGGTTCGGGTAAAAGCGTCACGGCATTGTCCATCATGCGTCTGCTGGCCGGATCGCAAGTGCAGACCAGCGGGCGGGTGCGGTTTGAAGGCCGCGACCTGCTGACGTTGCCTTCCCGCGAGATGCAGCACATTCGCGGTAATCGTATCGGCATGGTGTTTCAGGAGCCGATGACCAGTCTCAATCCGGTACTGAAAATCGGGACACAGATTAGCGAAGTATTGCGACGTCACCGGGGAATGGACCACGCCAGTGCTCAGGCGCAAGCAGTGCGTCTGCTGGAAAAAGTGCGCATTCCCGCTGCCCGATCCCGGCTGAACGAATACCCGCACAGCTTTTCCGGCGGTATGCGCCAGCGGGTGGTGATCGCCATTGCGCTGGCCTGCAATCCTCGCTTATTGATTGTTGATGAGCCTACTACGGCGCTGGATGTTACCATTCAGGCGCAAATTCTTTCGCTTATCAAAACATTGCAGGATGAGGAAGGCATGTCGATTCTGTTTATCACCCACGACATGGGGGTGGTAGCGGAAGTGGCAGACCGCACCATGGTGATGTATCGCGGCGCAGGCGTAGAAATGGCGGATACTCGGCAGTTATTTCGCGCGCCGCAACATGCGTACAGCAAGACGCTGTTTTCCGCCGTGCCGCGGTTGGGCGACATGGCTGATACCCCCTTGCCGCAACGGTTCGCGTTGTTTGGGCAGGCAGCGGCCAGCGAACCGCTGGCAGATACGGTGATACCGGGAGAGCCGGTGCTGGCGGTACGCAGTCTGGTCAAACGTTTTGAGGTGAAAAGCGGCTGGCTACGGCGGGTAACTGGGCGGGTGCACGCGGTGGAAAACGTCTCGTTCAGCCTGCAAGCGGGAGAAACGTTATCGCTGGTGGGCGAGTCCGGCTGTGGCAAATCCACCACCGGGCGCGCCATCTTACGACTACTGGAACCGAATGGCGGTGCGGTGTCGCTGTGCGGCGAGAATATGCTGACCGCCGATAAACCAGCGCTGGCCGGGTTGCGGATGCGGGCACAGATGATTTTTCAGGACCCGTACGACAGCCTCAACCCGCGGCTGACTGTGGGCAGCGCGATTGCCGAGCCGATGATCAGCCACGGTTTGGCGTCTGCGCGACAGGCGCCGCAAAAAGTGGCGGAACTGCTGAAAAAGGTGGGATTGCAGGCCGACATGGCGGAGCGTTATCCGCACCAGTTTTCCGGCGGACAGCGGCAGCGATTATGCATTGCGCGGGCGCTGGCGCTCAATCCGCAGGTAATCATCGCCGACGAAGCGGTTTCTGCGCTGGATATGACCGTCAAGGCGCAAATCGTCAATCTGCTGCTCGACCTGCAACAACAACTGGGGTTGGCTTATTTGTTTATTTCTCACGATATGGCGGTGGTAGAGCGCATCAGCCATCGGGTGGCGGTGATGTATCAGGGGGAAATTGTGGAGATCGGCCCACGTCAGGCGGTATTCAACCACCCGCAGCACCCGTACACCCGCCGCTTGTTGGCCGCCGTGCCGGTGCCTGACCCGGAAAAACGCGTTCTCCGGTCAATGCAGGCAGATGAACTACACAGCCCACTGCGTCCGGTGGGGTATCAGCCGCCGGAGCGCCGGTATCAGCAGGTCGGCGACGGCCATCTGGTGCTATTATCCTGAATCAGAAAGGCCATGAAGACATATCCTGAACCATGAGGGTATCCATTGGTATAACAGAGGTGGTCAGCATGAATCGCAGAGGTTTTCTTGCCGCTATTTCGGCAACTGCTGTGGCCCTGACTGCCGGGCGCGTGCTGGGCCTGCCATTGCCGACGCCACGCCCACGCATCTGGCTGTGGGATGGCGCGCCGCCGGGCGGCGGCGGACCGGGCGGCGCGGCGCGGTTGAGCGCCAGAGGCGCGCTCAGCCAGATCGTTGCTCCTTATCTTGAGGTGTTTTCGCCGGAAAAGCCTAACGGGCAGGCCATACTGGTGGCGGCTGGCGGCGGCTATCAGCGTATCGAAATGGGTAAAGAAGCCTGGCCGGCAGCGACCTGGCTGATGTCGCAAGGTTATACGGCGTATGTGCTGGCGTATCGCCTGCCCGGCGAAGGTTGGCATGACGGCAATCGTGTGGCGTTGCAGGATGCACAGCGCGCATTGCGGTTGATTCGCCACCGTGAACAACGAGTCGGCGTGCTGGGGTTTTCGGCAGGTGGGCATCTGTTGGGGATGGCGGCGCTCAGACATGACCCTGCTTATACGCCGCGGGATAAACTTGATACTCTGCCGATGCAGGCTGACCATGCTGCACTGATCTACCCGGTGATTACGCTGGAAAAACCCTATCAGCATACCGCCACCCACCGGGTCCTGGTGGGACGAGATGCCACGCCAGCAGCGGAAGCCGAATGGTCGGTGCAATCGTATGTATCGCGGCGCTCGCCGCGGTTTTTTTTGGTGCAGGCGGAAGATGATATGGTGTCCGATCCGCATAATACGTTGATCATGGCGCAGGCTTGTCAGCGAGTGCAGGTGCCGGTGGAGATGCGGCGTTACCCGGTCGGCGGACACGGTTTTGGGCTGGGTAAGCCAGGTACGCCGGTTGCAGCCTGGCCGTCAGCCTACCTGAACTGGCTGCGTCAATAACGTGTCGATGTCAGGCGGTCATGAGACAGAAAACCAGCAAGCCATATAAAACTCAATAGTAGTGGTATTTACTCTGTCGGGAGCCGAGTTGACGCGTTGGGCTGTGGCCTGGCAGGGGCGAATCTACGTAAAAAATAAAGCCGATAATCTGCAATCAGAATTAATTTGAGGTACTGATGGCGAGTGCGAGAGCGCGCGGATAATCAACCGAGGTATTATTCTCTGATATCTTTCTAGTGAGGGCTTTTGTTAAATCCTGTGCTTTGGCGTTTATTAGTTATAACTTATTTATATTAATAACAACGATGGCATGGATGTCACCGGGGTATTTTTTCTCTTGGTTACATTTTTTGTTGTGATTATTGATATGAATGCGAATAAGGCTGCTTTTTACCCGATTAATACGGATGATGTTCCTTAATAATCGATCTCAGTTGCTGATGTTATGTATCACATTGATCAACCGCTTTTGTGTGACGATACGAATAGCGTGTGATTTTTGTTGATTTGTCCGTCATGACGGTGATGTTCCGTCAGACTGGATAAGGCTTACCATTCATACCAGTAACATCTGTTTTCATCGCAATCCATCGGCTATCACAAGGTCAAGAGCAATTGTTGCAGGAAGGTGGTGGAGAAATGACCGATAGTCTACACTTTTTCAAAATAGGAATATGTAACGGATGACGTGAGACACATATTTTTCTTTTTGATGGTGTATAAGTATAAGAAGTAAGCGTTATTTGGAACGCGCCAGCAATCGCGTAGAGTGGGGTTGAGGGTTCAGCCTGATTTGCCTGTATTACCGATGTTGCCTTGTAACCATTACATTAATAATTATTTGCATTGAGGACAGAATGGATAAATTTCAAAAAGAGATTGAGGAGAGAACTAATCTTACCTCGTCCAACAAGTTTGAATTGTTATTGTTCCGTTTGGGGTCGGCCACCGGTGAAGGGCCATCCGAGCTGTTCGGTATCAATGTGTTCAAGCTTCGTGAAATCGTTCCGATGCCAACCTTGACCAAGGCTGCGGGTATGACACCACCGATGCTTGGTATGATTAATATTCGCGGGCAGATTATTCCCGTTATCGATCTTCCGGCGGTGGTAGGGTGTGCGGCGAGTACCGGGCGCAACATCCTGCTGGTGACGGAATATGCACGCAGCACCCAGGCTTTTGCGGTTGAGTCCGTTGATGACATCGTTCGTCTTGAGTGGAGTCAGGTAAATACGGCGGAAGCAGGGGTAAGTAATACTTATATCACCAGTATTGCGCGTCTGGACAGCGATCCGTCGAGCAATCGTCTGGCGCTGGTGTTGGATGTGGAGCAGATTCTGCACGACATTATTCCAACTGAGCGTGAAATTAAGATTGAAAGCGTTGAAGACAAAACCTTCCATCTGAAGCCCGGCGCGGTGGCGATTGTGGCTGAAGACTCCAAAGTCGCGCGAACGATGCTCGAAACGGGGCTGAAGGTGATGAATATTCCGTACATGATGCATATCACCGGGCTGGAAGCCTGGAACAGAATCAAAACGTTGCAGCAGGAAGCACAGGCGGAAGGTCGGCCTATTTCGGATAAGATTGCTTTTGTGCTGACTGACCTGGAAATGCCGGAAATGGATGGTTTTACGCTGACGCGTAATATCAAACGTGATGAGGCGCTCAAGGGTATTCCGGTCATTATCCACTCTTCGCTGTCCGGTACCGCTAACGAAGACCACGTACGTAATGTGGGCGCTGATTCGTATGTAGCGAAATTCGAAATCAATGAACTGGCCGCCGCGATTCACAAAGTAGTGGATCGCGTGAAACCTGCGTCGGCCAGATAATGTAACGGGTTCTACGTGGCCCCGGACTGCTTTTGCGCAACGGGGCCGATAAACATGCCTCACCTCAGGCGGCGTGTCCTCCGGGCGATATTCTTCGTCATCATCCCTGCGATTTTTCCTTGCTGTCCACACAGTTTGTTTCCTTCTCGACCCGTGCTGCTGTAAGTATCCTGCAAACTGAACGTGTCTTCGGTTAAAAGCGCGGTGTCGATCACATTCGCGCCACATGGGGTTGATAAGAAAAACCGTGGGCGAAAGCGTGCTGGCGCGGTAATCCGCTATGGCGTGCCACTTATCTTTACTCTAAAGCTAATGATTGCGATGCCTGCTTGATTGAAGCGGTATTGCGCGGAGAACATACTTTAACCAGACCAAAGCAAATCAAAATGATTAGCTGAATCAGGAGGTTAATAATGTTGTCTGGGCAAACGTCACCGCGAGTCTGGAATACGCGCCGCAGTGAAAAACAACGTCGTAAGGCGCTGATACCCGTTGCGGGCAAGGTGCTTCCTACCGAACATCTTGCCGCCATGCTGGAAAAATTGATCGCTCCCGGCGATAAGGTTGTGCTGGAAGGCAATAACCAGAAGCAGGCTGATTTTCTTTCCCGCTCGCTGGCAGAGGTTAATCCGCAGGTGGTGCATGATTTACATATGATCATGCCGAGCGTTGGGCGCAGCGAGCATCTGGATATTTTTGAGAAAGGCATCGCCCATAAACTCGATTTCTCCTTCTCAGGTACGCAGAGTTTGCGTATTTCGCAGTTGCTGGAGGACGGCGCGTTGGAAATCGGCGCTATCCATACCTATATCGAACTCTATTCCCGCCTGTATGTTGACTTGATCCCGAATGTGGCGCTGGTGGCAGGTTATAAAGCCGACCGCAAAGGCAACCTGTACACCGGTCCCAGTACCGAAGATACGCCGGCGCTGGTTGAAGCTGCGGCGTTCCATGACGGTATCGTCATCGCTCAGGTCAATGAACTGGTAGACGACGAAACGGATCTGCCGCGCGTCGATATTCCCGGTTCCTGGATTGATTATGTGGTTGTCGCCGACAAGCCGTTCTTTATCGAGCCACTGTTCACCCGCGATCCGCGACTGATCAAACAAGAGCACATTCTGATGGCGATGATGGCCATCAAGGGTATCTATGCTGAACATCAGGTGCAGTCGCTCAACCACGGTATTGGTTTTAATACCGCGGCGATTGAGCTGTTGCTGCCGACCTATGGCGAGCGTCTGGGGCTGAAAGGCAAAATTTGTAAACACTGGACCCTCAACCCCCATCCCACCCTGATTCCGGCGATTGAAAGCGGCTGGGTTGACAGCGTCCACTGCTTTGGCGGCGAATTGGGGATGGAAGCCTATATTGCTGCCCGGCCAGATGTGTTCTTCACCGGCGCCGATGGTTCCATGCGCTCCAACCGCGCCTTTTGCCAACTGGCAGGGCAGTACGCTGTGGACATGTTTATCGGTTCGACATTGCAGGTCGATGGACTGGGCAACTCATCCACTGTTACCAAAGGCCGCCTGGCCGGATTCGGCGGCGCGCCCAACATGGGGCATGACCCGCATGGCCGTCGCCACGCGACGTCCGCATGGCTGGCGATGATTAACGAACCCGACCCGATGCAGCGTGGGCGCAAGCTGGTGGTGCAAATGGTGGAAACCTTCCAGGCCGGCGTCAAACCGACCTTTGTAGAAAAACTTGATGCCGTGGACGTCGCTAAAGCCGCGGGTATGCCGCTGGCGCCGGTGATGATTTATGGCGACGACGTTACCCATGTGCTGACGGAAGAGGGGATTGCCTACCTTTATCGCGCCAACAGTCTGGAGGAGCGCCGGGCGATGGTAGCGGCGGTAGCGGGGATTACCGACATCGGGCTGGGGGTGGATGCGCAGCGCGTAGCGGAATTCCGCCGTAGCGGCAAAGTGGCCTACCCGGAAGATTTGGGGATTCGCCGTACGGAGGCGACCCGTTCACTGCTGGCAGCCGGCAGCGTGGCTGACCTGGTGGAATGGTCGGGCGGCCTGTACAACCCGCCGGCGAAATTCCGGAGCTGGTAAATAGAACCGCAGACAGCCCGATGCACACGGGTTCGCGCAATAGCAGGCCGACCTGCTGGCCGCCACGCTATTGCCTGATGGCATCGCACAGCCATCTTTATACGATTAAGAGGGTGTTATGGAACAGATTACATTGTCATTCCCGGCGACTCGCCCGGCCAGCGGCAACGCACTGGCGGGTGTGGTGGGCTCCGGTGATATGGAAGTGCTGCTGATAGCAGACGCCGGACAGACGCTCACCATCGACATCACTACGTCGGTGGATAACAGCCGGGCGCGTTGGCAAGCGCTGTTTTCCCGGTTAAGTACGCTCGGCAGCCTGACTGCCGGCACCATGACGATTCATGATTTTGGCGCCACGCCGGGTGTGGCACGCATCCGTATTGAACAGGTTTTTGAAGGGGTGAGCTATGCGTGACGACCACAGTTTTATCGAGCTTAAAGCGCGGGAGCGCGCTCACGCCTTGCTGGATGAGGGCAGCTACCGCGAATTGCTCGGCCCGTTTGACGGCATCGTGTCTCCGTGGCTGGGACCTCAGGGGATTGTGGTGCAGTCTGACGACGGCATGGTGGTGGCGAAAGGCACGCTACAGGGCAAACAGACGGTGGTGATCGCCATTGAAGGGGCGTTTCAAGGCGGCAGTATGGGCGAAGTCTCCGGGGCCAAGATGGCTGCTGCGCTGGAACTGGCCGCAGAAGACCAACGTAACGGTATTCCGACGCAGGCGATTCTGTGCCTGGAAACCGGTGGCGTCCGTTTACAGGAAGCCAATCTGGGACTGGCGGCGATTGCCGATATCCATGCCGCGATTGTTGACCTGCGTCGTTATACGCCGGTTATTGGCATCATCGCCGGCACGGTGGGCTGCTTTGGCGGTATGTCGATAGCCGCTGCGCTGTGCAGCCATCTGATCGTTACCCGCGAAGCGCGTCTTGGCCTTAACGGGCCGCAGGTGATTGAACAGGAAGCGGGTATTGCCGAGTACGACTCGCGTGACCGCCCGTTTATCTGGAGCATGACCGGCGGGGAAATCCGTTACCGCAGCGGCCTGGCTGACAGTCTGGTGGCTGACGGCGTGAACGCGGTCAAACAGGCGGTGAATGACGCGCTCGCCAGCGGCGTACCGGCGCAACACCGTTCGGATAACTATGCATGGTATCTGGCGCGGCTTACTAACGCTGATACGCAAGTACAGGCCGACACGCAACAGATCCAACAGCTTTTCGGGGAGGTAAACCCATGAGTCAGGTAGCACATCGTGGCGCGCTATGGCTGGACGCGCTGGCACCCGGAAAACCGCGACTGACCGGATTGTGCCCGTCGGTACAGGTAGCTGACGGCAGTCTCGCCGGTGAGCCGGTGCGTTTTATTGCTGTGGTTCCGGATGCGAATAACCACTACCCGCGTGCGGTAAAGGGTGAAGTGGGGCTGCTGGAGGGCTGGACACTGGCGAAGGTGGTGCATGAGACGCTGGCAGCCGACCGCAATAGCGATAAGAAACGGCCTATTGTGGCGGTTATCGATGTACCCAGTCAGGCGTATGGCCGCCGGGAAGAGGCATTCGGCATCCATCAGGCGCTGGCGGCGTCGGCAGGGGCTTACGCCCAGGCGCGTCTTGCCGGTCACCCGGTTATCGGGCTGATTGTCGGTAAGGCAATGTCCGGCGCGTTTCTGGCTCACGGCTATCAGGCCAACCGACTGATCGCCTTTAATGACCCGGAAGTACAGATTCACGCCATGGGCAAAGCGTCTGCGGCACGTATCACGCTCAGAAGTGTGGAAGACCTGGAAAAGCTGGCCGCCACAATTCCACCGATGGCGTATGACATTCGCAACTACGCCACGCTGGGATTGCTGGCGACGCTATTGGATATCGACAATCCGGATGCGCCGTCCGCCGACGATCTGGCTCAGGTCACAGCCGCATTACAACAGGCGGTGACCGATGCCCGCCGCGACTCATCGCTGAAAACGCGACTGGGCGCGGACAACCGCCGCAGCTCTTTGCACGTGCGTGAGCGGATGCGCGCGCAGTGGTAAGCCGCGTTCGCGGGTAAGTCACACATTGGTGGTCGGCGTGTTCATCCGCGGCGGCCACCTATTCGGTAAGCCAATAAAGAGACCTGCCAGATAACCGGATCAGGCGCTACAGGAAGCGCCTGCAGACCCCTTTTGTCTGAAAAAACGGTTGTCTGAAAAAAACGGCGTTGTACCGGCAATGATGCGGGACACAAGCCAAACCATCGCGCTGGAACTGATACTCTTTTATTACAGGTGAATACGATATGACTTATGTAATTGTTCATGCCCTTGCGCCGATTTTTATCATCATGCTGTTGGGATTTTGGGCTGGCAAAGCCAAATTGGTGGATAACAAGAACGTTGCGCTGCTCAACATTTTCGTCATGGATTTTGCGCTGCCGGCGGCGCTGTTTAGCGCCACGGTGCAAACACCCTGGGCCGGCATTGCCCAGCAGTCGCCGCTGATCGTGGTACTGACGCTGGCGATGTGGATAACCTATGCCGCCATCTATTTTCTGGCTGTTAAGGTGTTTCATAAAACACCGCAGGATGCCGCGGTGCTGACGCTCACTGTGGCGCTGCCCAACTACGCGGCTCTCGGTTTGCCAATCCTCGGCAGCGTATTGGGCGATGGCTCATCGACATCACTGTCAGTGGCGGTTTCTATTGCCTGTGGTTCGGTATTGATGACGCCGTTTTGCCTGCTGATTCTGGAGCGTGAAAAGGCGCGTGCATCTGGCGGCAGCCAGCACTCTACGCTTTCGATGTTGCCGGTATTGATGTGGCGTTCGCTGAAAAAACCGATTGTGCTGGGGCCGTTGCTGGGTGTGGTACTGTCCGCCATTGGTATTCGTATGCCGGAATTGCTGCTGGCGGCGATCAAACCGTTGGGGCTGGCCGCTACCGCTGCCGCGCTGTTCCTGACCGGGGTGATCCTCTCGGCGCGTCAGCTGAAAATCAACCCGATGGTCACTACCGCGGTGTTAGCCAAGTTGTTGATTCAACCGGCGCTGGCGTGGGCTGTGGTGCTGGTTTTAGGGCTGCACGGTTCGGTCGCAATCACCGCGATTCTGATGATTGCACTGTCAGCCGGTTTTTTCGGTGTGGTTTTCGGTAACCGGTTTGGCGTGCAGTCGCCGGATGCAGAAGCAGTGCTGCTGTTAAGTTCAGTACTTTGTATCCTGTCACTGCCGCTGTTTATTACATTGACCTCAGGAATGTAAACCATGGTAACGACACGTCCGCATGATCTGTTATGGCTGGCGTCCCGCGGAGCGCTGGAGGATATCGATGCGCCCTGGGTGGACAGCCAATGGCAGCCGGCTTTGCCGGTGGTAGTGCGGCGTGACGTTGACCCGACCGGACGCATTCCGGTCGGGGTGCGCGGCCTGCGCCGTGACCAGCGCGCTGGCGGGTGGGTGAGGGCAGAATGCATTGTTCGGGTGGTGACGCCGGAAATGCTGTGCGGCCTGTCGTCGTTATTGCATTCGCCGTTTGTATCCCAGCCGCCGGTGCAGGTCGCTATTCAACTGGCGCAGCAGTGCTGGCCGTGGCAATGGGGAGTAACCGGTGGTACGGGATACGCGCTGGCAACCCAAATGCCGGTGCTACATGCAGCCAGCGATCTCGACCTGCTGATTCGTGCGCCTCAGGCATTGGACCGCGACGCGCTGGCGCACTGGCAACAACTGCTGTCGTCATCGCCGTTATGCCGGGCCGATACGCAAGTAGAAACTCCCAACGGTGGTTTCGCACTGGCCGAATGGCTGCGAGACGGACAGGTGCTGTTAAAAACCGACCACGGCCCGCAGCGGGTCAGCGATCCGTGGGCAATGGAGCGGTGAGATGAAGATTCTGTTTACTTTCCCTGGACAAGGGGCGCAGCAGGCCGGGATGTTGCAGCAGTTGCCTGCCGATTCTTGCGTGTTGGATGAAGCGGCTGACGTGCTGGGAGATGAGGTTTACCAACTGGATAGTCCGCAGGCACTGCGTCATACCCGTGCGGTACAACTGTGCCTGCTGATAACGGGCGTTGCCTGGGCCAGAGCGCTAATGGCGCGCGGTCTGATGCCGGATATGGTCAGCGGCTTGTCGATTGGCGCGTTTCCGGCAGCGGTGGTCGCCGGGGTATTGCGCTTTGATGATGCGTTACGTCTGGTGGCGTTGCGCGGCGACCTGATGGAGCAGGCGTATCCGCAAGGATATGGTCTTACCGCCATCATGGGGCTGAGTCAGTCGCAAGTAGAGGCGTTGCTGATAGGCAGTGGCGCATATATCGCCAATCTGAATGCTGAACGACAAATCGTGATTGCAGGCAGTGATGAAAGTATGGCGCAGGTAGCGGAACAGGCGTTACAGCTAGGTGCCAGTCGGGTGCAGCGCTTGCAGGTTAGTGTGCCGTCGCATTGTGCGCTGTTGGATGTACCCGCCAGACAACTGGCGGCGGCAATGACCACTGTTACACTGTCGCCTGCGCAGTGCAGCTACCTGAGCGGCAGCTCCGCTCGCGTCATCTGGCAGCCGGAACGCATCGCAGACGATCTGGCGCTCAACATGGCGCGTACGGTGCGCTGGCACGACGCTATGGTGGCGGCAGAAGAACGTGACGTCCGGCTGGCGATTGAGATGCCGCCGGGCGGCGTGCTGAGTTGTCTGGCTAAGCAGGCGTTCAACCGTGCCGAAGCGTATGCTCTGGCGCACAGCGGCATTGATGTGGTGGTCCACCGCGCCGCTCAGATCAGGGCACAGGGGTAACGGCAGCGTTCAGGCTACGGGCGTACATGCGGCCTTCTGCCACCAGTGCCAGCAGATTCGGGTCATGCTCGCGGTTGCGGGCGAACACGATGGCGATAAGCTGGCGCATCTGATAGGGCGGTGCCAGTTTCAGCAACTGTACATCGTTCTCGTACACTTTTTTCATCCGTTCGGGAATCAGGGTAAAGCCGATACCGGCCTGCACCAGACTCAGCATGGAAAAAATGTCGTCTACCCGTGTGACGATTTCCGGTTCGAACCCGGCGATGTGGAACGCTTCCTGAAAACCAGCATAGGTAGCGAACCCTTCGGATAGCGAAACAAACTGCTGGTGATGAAAGTCACGCAGGTCCGCCGGTTGATGAGTATCCAGCTTCACGCTAGCTGGCGCCGCCAGGCAGATGTCGTCTTCAAACAGCGGCAGGAATTCCAGTTGATTACGGTCGATAGTATTGTCAGACAGTGAGATGAGAATCGCGTCCAGTTGTTGGTCATCCAGCATGGCGAGCAGGCGCTGATTCGACCCCATGGTTAAATCCAGTTCCAGATCCGGGCGGCGCAGCTTGATGCCCATAATCAGCCGCGGCACGGTTTCCAGCGTCAGCGAATACAGTGTTCCGATGCGTAACCGTCCCTGACCGACACCTGCGGTTTTGCGGGTTTCCTCCAGTCCTCGTTTCATCAGCAACATCGCTTCCTGACTGTATTCCAGCAGTGTGTGAGCCGCCGGCAACGCCACCAGATTGCGTCCCTTATGGATAAACAGCGGACAGCGCACGCTTTCCTCCAGCGTATGCAGCGCCCGATGTACGCTGACGCCGCTAAGCCCAAGCAGTTCAGCGGTGCGGGTGATATTACCGGTCTCCATGAATGTCTTGAAAATTTCAAGTTTGCGGAACGTGAGGTCGCCGTCTTTTAACATGTCGGACTCATTGTTTTATTGCGCTGTGGATGGTCATTGAGGAGATGATAAGAATTGTACCTGTAATATGCAGCAAAAGGGGAGTCAGGCGCTGTTTTAGTCTTATGTCTGTCAACTGACGCCTGGATTATCCGGTCCGCTACAATCATGCCGGGCTGCTTGTGGCCGTTCAGATACCTCATGCCGCATACCGACTTTGGCGCTGAGATAACGACTTAAACATGATTTATTTTGAGGGTGTGAGCGAAGCAGGATAAAAGTGGATGCCCGGCAGGGTACTACATGATAAAAACAATGATAAAAACAGTCGGGATAGACGTAAAAAGCCATTTTAAGCGACTGTTTTAGGTACGACTTTATGCGGGAATAAATCAGGAGTGCTGTTTGGTTTATTAATTTTTTTTGAAAATTGGCGGAGAGAGGGGGATTTGAACCCCCGGTAGAGTTGCCCCTACTCCAGTTTTCGAGACTGGTCCGTTCAGCCGCTCCGGCATCTCTCCGCGAAAGTGGCGCTTATGATGCCCTGTTTTGTGGCCTGTTAACAAGATCAAACCGACGCCTTTGAATTCAAGTGATGACTTAGCGAGCAACACCATGATGAAGTGGCAATGGAAATCCCTTACTCCCGATACATTTTCGGATTGGCAGCAGGCGCTGTCGATCCCACTGCTAACACCGCTGGCAGAAAATGAACGCCAGCACCTCATCACGGTGGCCAGACAATTTTTGCGCCAAAAGAATCTGGTGCCGTTGCAGGGACTGGTGCTGACCAAACTGATGGCTCAACGCATCGCACTATTGTTTTCGCTCCCGGTGTTGGAATTGGGCATTGAATGGCTGGATGGTTTTCATGATGTGCTGATTCACCCTGAACCTTTTACAGTGAATGGCGAATGGATGGATGAGTTCGGTCTGGTGCATAGCGGTCCCAGCGTTCAGTCTGGACAGAGCTGGGATCAAGGGCCTGTTGTGCTCAACTGGCTGGAAATTCAGGATTCATTTGATCTTTCGGGTTTCAATCTGGTTATCCACGAAGTGGCGCATAAACTGGATATGCGTGGTAATGACCGTCCATCCGGTGTGCCCACGATGCCGTTGCGCGATGTGGCGCGCTGGGAGCAGACCCTTCATGCGGCAATGGAAGCGCTGCGGGAGGAAATCGATCTGACAGGAGAAGACGCCGCCAGCATGGATGCCTATGCCGCAGCTGACCTTGCAGAGTGCTTTGCTGTACTGTCTGAATATTTCTTCAGCGCTCCAGACCTGCTGGCGGAGCGTTTCCCGGCGGTATACCAGAATTTTTGCGGTTTCTATCGTCAGAACCCACTGGAGCGGTTGCAGCGCTGGCAAGCGAATCAGGCTCAGGTCGATTTATCTCCTCACTGATGATGAATACTGCAGATTGTACAGAAGCCAAGCAGTCAGTACGGAATGTCGGTTTTGCCCGTTGACAGCGTAATGCCACCACAGATAAGATGCGCCCCGTTCAAACGATTCCTCTGTAGTTCAGTCGGTAGAACGGCGGACTGTTAATCCGTATGTCACTGGTTCGAGTCCAGTCAGAGGAGCCAATTTAAAGAAAGCAGACGTTCACTGACGTCTGCTTTTTTGCTTTTTATCAATGAGTTATCCCCTTCTTTAGGTTCACCCTCATCCCTTCAAAACTACTCGAAGCCATACCCATTTGCTGGTAAAAATACGGGTAAAGCGGGTTCGATTTCGTTTTTACCAGTAGTTGGAGGTAGCCATCATGCATATAAGCTCGATAAAACCGACGAGACTGAAAAGTCAGCCGGGATAAACGGCGTAAACTTGATATCTGATGGTACAAAAAGCGCAATCTCGTTGAACGTTATTTTGCCCGGCTGAAAGAACATCGCCATATTGTCATCCGCTCGGAAAAAATAACCAGAAACTAACTGAGTATGCTTAAATTGGGAGCGAATAATTTATTTTTAACGCAGTTGTTAAATTAAGGGACTCCTCAGGCATTATTATTTCCTGAATTTCAGCATCTAAAATGCATCGGAATTCATGGAGGATGTATTCTCTTCATTTTTCGCTGCTGAGCAGCACGATTGGCTCGTTGTTCCAGTGCTTATTAGACCGATCCCTGTCGAGATATTTGTCATTCAATAAATTTATCTATAATTTTATGTTTGATTAGTGTAACAACAATTGAAGCGAGAATCATAGTCATAAAAACACTTATGATAATAACCGAAGCGATAAGCGCTTCAAGGTAACTATTTTCTGTTAATAGAAATAAATTCAATTCTATTTATTATCAAATAAGGTTTGCTGAAATGACTGAAGAAGATATCTATCCACTGCTGGGTAAATTGGTTAATGGGCGTGTTTATGCGTATGCCGTACCCTGCTGTGATTATCATGCCCCCCATCATAAGCACTCATTTATCCTTTTCTCGCTGAGTCAGGAAAACAATTACAACGCCTCGCAGCAGCTGGCTGGTCAGCAGGTGACTGTCAGTGTGGATTGTTATGCCCACTCGGTAGCGGCCGCCCGCGCATTGCGTGAGCAGGTCAGAACTGCGCTGGCAGTATTGGCTCCGAATAAAACGGCTGAATATAACGATTTTGATGTGGAATATGAACAATTCCGTATGACGCTGGAAGTGATGCTTTCACGTTAATCGTTGAGCGATATAAATTCATTCGTATTAAATCAGCTGATTCCCTGGAGCGCAATTTATCTTGTGACGGGGAAGCTACTCTCTATTTAAGTGAAGGAAAGGGTTATGTGGTATAAATCAGGTAGTTTATCGCTATTTTCTGGCAGTAAAGTGGTGCTGGGAAATAATACGCTTTGGGCGGATAAAAATAATGGTGTATCAGCAGGAGGGATGCTGCTGATATTTACCGACTGCAGTATCAGGATTTATGAAATTGCCTCAGTTGTGTCGGATACCGAACTGGTGCTGGCCAGCGAATATTGTGGCTGCACTGAAAATGGCGTGCACTACGCCATTCCGGTGTTTGGCAGCGGCGACAGCTTTGATCATGCCGCGTATGTGGCGCAGATTGCGGCGATGCTGGCCGGTTATCAGTCCCAACTGACGCAATGGAAACAGGTGCTGACCGAACATGGGCAGGTGACCCTGACGGATAGCAACGGCAAGAATGTGGTGGTGAAAACACTGCCGGATTTGACCGACGCGGTCAGCCGGATGATGGACAAGACCCTCAATGGCGCGGATATTCCGGACAAAGCCCAGTTTGTCGCCAATCTTGGGCTGAGCGATGTGGTGCATAAGTCTGATCTGGCTAATCATACCCATACTGCATCCCAGATTACCGACTTTGCCGATGCGGTACGCAAGGTACTGCTGGCGACACTGGCAGCCGGGCAGGGCGTTTCGCTGAATTATGATACAAGCAACAACCAACTTATTGTCAGTGTGACAGGGGGCGGTAACAGTGGAAGCGGAAATGGAAATGGTTATACAGTAATTAGCGCAAATGGAGCGATAGCTGGGCAGAATTATACGTTTTCTTTGTCGGGGCAGAGTGGTTACGGCCTCAGTGCATTTGCGCTGAAAGAAGAAAACGGCACTGCTAATCAGAGTTATCTTTTTGATGCATTTTCAGCCACCAGTTCGGCATTTTATTATCAATCTGAGGCCGTGCAGTTTGACGGTAGCGTTCACCCTTATATGGGGGAAGCATACGGTATGTCGTCTGATGGTAATTTCTATTCAGCAGTCATTCGTGCGGATGGAAGTAAATTGGCCGTATCTGCATTCTCGTCAAAATCAGTTATTCCGGCGATGACATCTAACACTTTGCCGACAGGTTACATTGCCAGCGCTTCTTCAAACTCGACCGATCCGAATGTCACTTCTGTAGCATATAAAGCATTCGACAAGACAAATTCGAGTACGACGACTGCATCGGCCTGGCTAAGTGCTTCACAGCCTACTGCATCCTTCCCACAATGGATAGCTATTCAACTTCCATCGGTGACGCCAATTGCCGGGTATTCGATGGCGACCCGCAACTGGAAAGGGTTTTCAAACAGCCCGAAATCCTGGAAATTGCAGGGTTCGAATGATGGCACAACATGGACTGATCTCCACAGTGTTACAAACGATACTCGAGATATTCCAGGGCAAGTCCGATTTTTTCAACTAAATCAACCAGTCAGTTTCTCTCGTTATCGCCTGTATATTACGGATACCAATACAGGAAATCTGCAGTCATTCACTTCAGTGGGTGAGTTTGAGCTTTTGGGTGCGGGTTCTATTCTGCTCCGCGATGCTCAGGGAGTTTATTACACATCTGTAAACGGCACTTTGTCACCTGTTACCACTCCTGTATCGGAAGGCGATTTTACTCAGTCGGGGTTTACCTATTCAGGCGATATTCCGGCATCTGAACTGAACGGTAAATTACCCATCAGTGTAGTGACGGCGGTATCAGGTTCAACCGCTTATACGTTATATACGCCAAAGAAACCGCAAATAATCATTGGAAAGAGTGCTTATTCTACCTCCGATTGGCAAAAATTGAATTCGGCGACGTTGACTTCGGCGCTGGGCGGTGCAGGAAAGGTTTCGGTAGCAGTATCACGTAATATGGTCGATTGGTTTGCATTCAATGGCAGCCAATGGGTGAATATCGGCGGATTAACGACAGATAGCGCCAGTGTATTGCTTGCATCAGGAATGTCCAGCACTGTATTTAATAGTGTCACCGCTGAACAATGGGCGCTTTTGTTCAACGATACGGCGAAGATTCCTGATCGAATCGGCATAGCAATCGCGTTGGATTTACCATCTGCAAGTAGTGATATGGCTAGCGTGGATAGTCTGTCGTTCAACTACGATGCTGCTAGTAGTTGGAAACTACAGACTCCTGCCGAAGTGGAAATCCGCTGGTACCGAGATAAAGTGACGTTTAAGACCGTGGCGGCAGGTAACTACAAGCTGGCCTATCAACAACCGTAAAATTTGAGTGGTATTCATGGCTATACGGGCGGGCTGATATTTTCAGTCCGCTTTTTTCATACGTATTAACGCATATTCGCCACAAAATCTTACCTGTTGTTATCAGAAACTGACATTCAACCGATTATGCTGGCATATCGACTCGATTACTGACCGCAATGGAGGTTGCCGATGGGGTTCTGGCGTATTCTGTTTACCATTATTCTGCCGCCGCTCGGCGTGTTGTTGGGTAAAGGTTTTGGTTGGGCGTTTCTGTTGAATGTGTTGTTGACCTTGCTGGGGTATGTGCCTGGCCTGATCCATGCTTTTTGGATTCAAACTCGCCCAGACAGCCGTAGCGAATAACGCATGGAGAGAAAAATGCCCGGTAAATCCGGGCATGTGAAGGACAGAAGGATAACGTGATTAACCGTGCAGGCGGCGAGCGATTTCAGCAACGCGCGCACCGTACAGTTTGGCGGTTTCCAGGTCGCCTGCCGGGATGGCATCAGCGCCTGCGTCGGATGGCGATTGAATCAGCGCACCCGCTGAACCACCGAGGTTGTTGGCGTCATTGCGGGTAGAAGCCAGAGCGTTAGCTGGCGCTTGCCCCAGGCTGACCCAGATGCCGCCGTGCTGTGCAGCCAGCGTTTGCAGATAAATCAGTGTCACTTGTTTGTCGCCGTTCAGGCTAGCGCTGTTGACGAAACCGCCAAATACTTTGTCCTGCCAACCACGGGTGAACCAGATTTTGGAACTGGCATCAGCGAATTTTTTGAACTGCCACGGAACATTACCCATGTAGGTCGGTGCGCCGAAGATGATACCGTCTGCCGCGTTCAGTGTTTCCCAATCAGCATCGGTGATATCGCCGTTGTTGTCGATGGCGATCAGACTTGCCTGTGCGCTTTCTGCGACCAGTTCAGCAATCAGTTTGGTGTGACCATAGCCAGAATAATAAACAACCGCAATCTTGCTCATAGTATTTCCTCGTGGATGGGACAGATAAAAAGAACGTAAAGCGCTAAGCCATGTTCAGATACGTCGGCATATTATCGTGTTATATATTTATAAACAATTAATTACCTGAAAGTACCTAGGTTACCTGATGGTAACCAGATGGCGGTAATCTGAGCGGTGAGGATTATAAAATATGCTCAAGGTTACGTGATTTTTCATAAAAATGAAAAATTCATCCCTGTGGAAAATAATGGAATATATGTCATGGCGTTATTTTTATTCGACGGAATGAAAATTTAATAATAGCAAGGCAACTAAAGTACGCTATAAAAAATAATAGTGCATCACTGTTGCCTTAATTCATAAAAAATGGAACGACTACTCATTAGAATAACGGGACTGGACGACCTTCATCATTAACTGCGACAAAATTGAACTGACCGGTAATAACGTTAGTTCGGCCTTCGGCGTACATCTGCTCCAGATATACAGATACATCTACCGTCAGGCTGGTGCGACCGACCCGGCTGACCTGTCCGACCAACTCAACAATAGTACCCGACGGAATCGGGGTGGTGAAATTGATCTTTTCGGTGGAGACGGTGACCAGTGGTTTATGGCAAAAGCGGGTAGCGGTAATAAAAGAAATTTCATCCATCCATGCCAGCGCAGTGCCGCCAAACAAGGTTGAATGGTGATTGATCGTAGTGGGAAAAACCACCTTGGCAACCTTGGTGATGGAATGTTGAATACGTTCTTCAATGGTTAATGATTGCGTCATGATACGGCGACCTTATGAATTAACTGGAACACTGTCATTTTACATCAATTCCCGCACGGCAGGTCTGGCCATTATTTCGATTAAGACGTTTTAATGGCCAGCCGGAACTGAAATTATCCGGCTATTGCTGGGAGTCATGCAGACTTTTAATTTCAGAGGGATTTATGCGATGCGTAACGCCACTATATCATCTGCCTATCTGCCGGTACGGCGTTAGGTTGCCTGCCCACAGGTGTCGCAGTCCGGGTTTTTTGGCAATCGCATCTCCCGAAATTGCATCGTCATCGCGTCAAACAGCAGCAATTTACCGGCAAGCGGCTGACCGTAGTGGGTCAGCAATTTGATGGTTTCCAACGCCTGCAATGAACCGATCACACCGACCAGCGGTGCCATAACGCCCGCTTCAACGCAGGTTAGCGCATTGTCGCCAAACAGACGGCTGAGACAGCGGTAGCAAGGCTCTTCCAACTGATAGGTGAAGACGCTGATTTGCCCCTCCATCCGGATCGCCGCACCGGATACCAACGGCGTTTTCTGCAGAAAACAGAGGCGGTTGAGGCGATCACGAATGGAAACGTTGTCGGTGCAATCCACTACGACATCATGTTGCGCCACTAACGCTGATAGCGCGTCATCTTCCAGATTATCCTGAATCGGTGTGATGTGGATATGTGGGTTAATGCCCTGTAAGGTTAGATGGGCAGATTCTACCTTCGGCATACCAATGCGATCATCGCGGTGCAGCACTTGTCGTTGCAGGTTGGACAATGAAACGGTATCAAAATCCAGCAGCGTTAGGTGGCCAACGCCTGCAGACGCCAGATATTGCGCGGCGGCACAGCCCAAGCCGCCCAACCCGACAATCAGTACCTGTGCGGCTTTCAGTCGCTCCTGCGCATCAAAATCAAACCCGCGCAGGACAATTTGGCGATTGTAGCGCAGGGTTTCTTCATCGGTGAGTTCAGGCAACATTAGTAGTGGCTCTGCAACAGTGTATTAAAGGGTTCGACCTCTACCCATTCGCCTGCTTCCACGCGGCCACGTTCCGCTTCCAGTACGATGAAGCAGTTGCCCAGGCTGAATGAGCTGAATACATGGGAACCCTGATGCCCAGTGGTACGAACTTCCAGGTCACCCAGCGCGTTTCGGCTCAGAATACCGCGCTGAAAGTCCAGCCGACCGGGGGATTTTTTCAGTGGTGTTGCTGTTTTAACCCGAAAACGCGTAGGTAGTGACCAACTGCGATGGCCGGATAACTGTGCCAACAGTGGTTGCACTAACTGATAAAACGTGACGGCGGCGGATACCGGGTTGCCTGGCAACCCGCAGAACCAGGCGTGACTCAGTTTCCCGAATGCAAACGGCTTACCGGGTTTGATAGCCAGTTTCCAGAAACGGATATCACCCAGCGCTTCCAACATCTGTTTGGTGTAATCGGCTTCACCTACCGATACGCCGCCGCTGCTGATCACCACGTCGGCAGCCTGATCCGCCTCCTGAAAGACCTGACGCAGCGCCTCTGGGTCATCACGCACTATGCCAAGGTCGATCACGTCATGGCCCAACTGTTCCAGCATCAGGCGTACGGCAAAGCGGTTGGTATCATAAATCTGCCCTTCCTGTAACGGCTTACCGATGGGTTGTAATTCATCGCCGGTGGAAAACAGCGCTACCCGTAGACGGCGTACCACTTGTATCGTAGCGATGCCGAGTGATGCCAGCAGCGGCAATTCGGCGGCACCCAGTCGTATTCCTGCTGGCAGTACTTGCGCTTGTTGGTGGATGTCCTCACCGGTGCGGCGGATGTTCTGACCTGGTTTAACCGCATGAGTGAAACGAACCCTACCGTCGGCATCGGTTTGTGTTTCCTCTTGCATGACAACCGCATCGGCTCCCGCTGGGATCGGCGCACCGGTCATGATGCGGATGCAACTGCCAGCAGGCCAGTCGGCATCAAACGGAGCGCCGGCAAAGGCTTTGCCGGCCACCGGCAGCGGCTGACCACTAAGTTCATGGCACCGTACGGCGTAGCCATCCATCGCAGAGTTGTCGAATGGAGGAACATCGATAGGGGACGTCACTGCCGTAGCCGTGATACGACCCGCAGCCTGATAGATAGAAACAGTTTCTATGGCGGTGAGTGCAGAAACCTGCGTCAGCATGGCGTGCCGTGCTTGTTCCAGAGAGAGTAAACCCGAAGTATCCATGACAGCTCCACAGCGCTGCCTGCCGCATCATGGGGCTGGCAGAACAGGCATGATATTGATGTATCTATAGTTGCCATTATGGCAGAAATCGCCGGGTGGGAGAATGACGTGAGTCAGCGCCAGGGGAGATAAAAAACGCGGCCAAAGCCGCGTCTTGGATGCTGATCGCCCTGCAATTAGCGCGATTCAGAACGCATTATTAGAATGATGTGCGCTTGTAGGTACGGTACTGCGGTTGCCAGAAGTTGTGGGCAATCGCTTTCACCAGGGCCTCTTCTGAGGTCACTTCCGCGACGCCCTGCAACTGAGCCGCTTTAGCCACTTCCAGCGCGATGCGCTTGGAAACGTCCTGAATGGTGCTCACTTCCGGCAGCAGCGCCCCTTCGCCCTGATTGGCCAACGGAGAACAGTCAGCCAGCGCACGGCTGGATGCCATCAACATGCTGTCAGTGATACGTTTCGCGCCACAGGCCAGCACACCCAAACCGATGCCTGGGAAAATGTAGGAGTTGTTGCACTGTGCAATCGGGTAGGTTTTGTCTTTGTACTGTACCGGAGCGAATGGGCTGCCGGTTGCCACCAGCGCAGCGCCATCAGTCCAACGAATGATATCTTCCGGGCGGGCTTCTACACGAGAAGTTGGGTTGGACAGCGGCATCACGATAGGACGGGCACAGTGGCTGTGCATTTCACGAATGATCTCTTCTGTGAACAGACCCGGCTGGCCAGATACGCCGATCAGGATGGTCGGTTTGGCATTGCGCATCACATCCATCAGCGAGATAGCGTCGCTGGCGGTATCCCACCTGGCGAGTTTGTCGCTTTTCTGCACCAGTTTGCTCTGGAAGTCGAGCAGATTCGGCAGTTTGTCGGTCAACAGACCAAAACGGTCTACCATGAATACACGGGCGCGAGCTTCTTCATCGCTCAGACCTTCGGACTTCATCTGGGCAATGATCTGCTCGGCGATGCCGCAACCGGCGGAACCGGCGCCAAGGAACGCCACGGTCTGGTCACGCAACTGGCTGCCAGCCGCGCGGCTGGCGGCGATCAGACTGCCCAGCGCTACGGCGGCGGTGCCCTGAATGTCATCGTTGAAGCTGCAGATTTCATCGCGGTAACGGTTCAGCAGCGGCATGGCGTTATTCTGAGCAAAATCTTCAAACTGCAGCAGTACGTTCGGCCAGCGGCGTTTCACCGCCTGAATGAATTCGTTGACGAACTCATAGTATTCATCGCCGCTAATACGTGGGTGACGCCAGCCCATATACAGCGGATCGTTGAGCAACTGAGCGTTGTTGGTGCCGACATCCAGCACGACCGGCAGGGTGTACGCCGGGCTGATGCCGCCGCAGGCGGTGTACAGCGACAGCTTACCGATAGGAATCCCCATACCGCCGATACCCTGGTCACCCAGACCGAGAATACGCTCGCCGTCTGTCACCACGATAACTTTTACATTTTGTTTAGTGGCGTTTTGCAGCATATCGTCGATATGCTCACGGTTGGGGTAGGAGATAAACAAGCCGCGGGCACGGCGGTAAATATCGGAGAAGTGTTCACAGGCAGCACCTACCGTCGGCGTATAAATGATTGGCATCATTTCGCTCAGGTGGTTGTCCAGCAGGCGATAAAACAGGGTTTCGTTGGTGTCCTGAATATTACGCAGGTACACATGTTTTTCTATGTCGTTCTTGAATGCCTGATACTGCCGCCAGGCACGTTCTGCCTGTTCTTCAATGGTTTCCACCGCTTCGGGTAGCAGGCCGTGCAGGTTGAACTGACCACGTTCTTCCTCGGTAAAGGCGCTGCCTTTATTCAGCAGGGGAAATTCGAGCAGGATAGGACCGGCATAAGGGATATAGAGAGGGCGTTTACTTTCGTATTCCAATTCCATGACTTTCGACTCTTTGGGTAACGGAGATAGGTTCGTAGAACCAGCGAGAAGCGATAGATTGCATTGATCTTAAAGTAACCAGAAAATATGTACAGGGATTGTTAGTTAAAATAATTACAGATGGCTTGCATATAAAAAATATGCGGAGGAAATCACATATTACCGCTTATTCAGCGAAAAAAAACGGTAATTTTCTGTCCTTTTTATTCACGTGGCGTGAATTGTCGGTCACGGTATTGGGCACGCCGCCATGCTAATGGCGGCGCAGGTCAGACGCTAGTGCGCCAGTTCGCGCTGTAAGTCGGCACAGCCAAGGGAAGCCAACAACGGCTGAGTCTGACTCCATTGACTCAGCGTCGCGTGGCTGGATTCCACCAGAACAGCGCGCTGAATGTCGGCGAATCTCTCGCCAGCCAGATTGACCAGATTTAACGCTGCCTGCATGGGCGGTAAACTGGGGTTAAATGCGGCGTTTTCCGCATAACGCCCGGTGTAGCGGCGGCCTTGCCGGGTTTCCAGCGCGATGCCGCTGAACGCCTTGCTATAGGGGGCGTGGCTGCGGTTTGCCGCTGCCAGCGCCAGTTGCAGCAGCGTGTCTTCTGTCGTCAGCGTTAATCCATTATCCATGTTATCCATTAGCAGAGTGTTGATTGCCAGATCGCGCGGGCCAAACGCATCCGGCAGGTAGTGGCCGAGCAGAGCGGGTGAGCGCCCCGGCAGGCAGATACGCAGTTCAGCCGCGCTATTGAGTTCGTTCATGAATTGACGACAGTGACCACAGGGCGTGTAGTTTACCGTCACCGCTCGCAGCGCAGGTTCG
The DNA here is from genome assembly GCF_012273755.1 of Dickeya sp. CFBP 2040. Lineage (NCBI taxonomy): Bacteria > Pseudomonadati > Pseudomonadota > Gammaproteobacteria > Enterobacterales > Pectobacteriaceae > Dickeya > Dickeya sp. CFBP 2040. The sequence goes on along the minus strand of NZ_JAAVXH010000020.1, from coordinate 76,148 downwards.
TCACGCAGCCAGGCATGACAGATTGCGCTTTGCTCGGCGTGGACAGTCTGTTGCAGCGGCAGGCCGTCAAACTCCATATTTGCGCCCCAGTAAAAGGCACCGCTGGTGCCTTGTGCTATCGCGCCAACGTGAAAACCAGACACCGGCGTGAGTGCACAAGCGGCAGCCAGCGGCAGCAAGGCAAAAGCCAATGCATCGGCGTCGAGCCGGCACTGGGCACAAATCTGGCTTACTTCGTCAGCGGTTAACATGGCGGCGAAATCGTCACGCACCAGTATTGGCGCCAGTGCGGTTTGCAGCGCTGAGGGCAGTTGCGTGAATGCGTCATGAAAGCGTGCTTGCATAGTGGTCTCTCTTTCCTGGTTCAAAGCGTGTTAACTCAAGTCTGCTTGGGCACACAACGATCATTTGTGATTATTATCACGTTCAAAATGAAATAAATGAAAAAGAAATCACAAATGCGAGATGTATCTCAAGTTTATCCGCACAAGCCTTGCTGGTATTACGGTAGCGGTTATACGCCGCCGTCCAGTCATGTCGTTTCATCATTTCTCTGTTGAATGATCGCATCTATTTTTTGTGCGAGTCTTTTTGCCTGCTCAACCACCTCCGCTGCGCTCAGTCCACATTGATGACTGAGTGTTTTCCAGTCATAAGCCCTGGATTTTCGTCCTGCGGGAAAGTATTGATAGATCAAGTCGGTGAATGCGGAATGCGAAGAGGAGGTAGCTTCGTTCAAATAGGCTTCTGCATAGAATACTCGCAGGCCGAAGCGATGACTGACGTGTTCGCTTTTTTCTCTGAAAATATTCACGTAGAGAGGCCAGTACGTTTCCGCGCTGATTGCCAGCATGGTGTCGGTGACAAAATTGAACCAGGTACGGCTGATTTGCAGATTGTTCGACCCGTCATCCCTCTGCAAATCTGGTAGGGCTTTCTTCATGTTAACCAGTACGCCAGCGATTCCGCGGGATTGGATCAACTTGTCGCAGAGCGGGCGATGTTGCTGCAGAAAGAGCAGCATTTCGGCATTTATGCCGGTAAAGTTGCTTGCTCGCCATTGGACAGGCGAGCAATTTCTCTGTTGGTAAAAGTATTCCACCAGCGGCGCATAGCGGATTGCCAGCGTAGCGGAAAGCTCGGAGATTTTTTGCTCGACCGGACTCTGCCAATCGGTCTGTTTCTGGCAGTACGATAACAGCAGTTGCACTGAGGCATGATGGTTTTCAGATTGCAGGCGGGCACGATACGCTGCCTTATTCAGCCACTGGTAATTCATAAATGCCCAGCGATTGGCTTGGCTGACAACGGCGTTTTCGGCTGACGGATTAAACCATTTGTCTATGGCGACGAACAGAAATTTATAGCCTTGAAAGCAGCCGTTGCGCGCCAGCGCGTTTTTCACCGCAGCCTGATAGTCATCAAGCTGGGTGACGTCTGGGGTTGAGCCAGCTTTATTTTCTATCGTGACAATAAATTTATTTTGCGGGTCGATCAAAAACAGATCAAGACGGCGGCGACTCTCGTGAACATCGACAATGCTGAACTCCCGACAGACAAAGAGCGAACCAAAACTGGTCTGATGAATTAAACCGGGGGTCCAGGTGTGGAAGAATTTTTTATTATCGTATTTATGTTCTGTGCTGGCGTAATAGGCAGCGGTCAGAAAATCTTTAATTATCGCATCTCGCTGGCCGTGGCCTTCATTCGGATTCAGGCACCACGCCAACATATGAGAGTGCTGATTTTCCTTTAACGTAATGACATCAAGGATGTCGTCTGATGTCTTGAGCAGCTCCTGTAACTTGATGAAATGTTTATCTTCAAGAAAGGTATAAAATGCATGTTCGTCCATGTGGCAGTCTTAATGTTTTCTTATCATGTGTAGGGAAGCAGGCCGAGCGGCATTTCGAGGCGCCAGCCTGCTATCTGGATGACATCAGGGTATCTGACGACTATGCACCCATCAGACGCACGATCACCGGAAACAGAAACGGCGCGATCAACGACGTGATGATGCCGCAGATAACCAGTGCCAGCGAACTGAAGGCACCTTCCTGAAAATCGACTTCCGCACAGCGGGCGGTGCCCAGTGCGTGAGAGGCCGTGCCCATTGCCAACCCGCGGGCGGATTTGGCATGGATTTTCAGCCGGTTGAACAGGGCGTGGCCCAGCACTGCGCCGATAATACCAACAAAAATTACACACATGGCGCTGATAGCAGGAATACCTCCGATGGCGCTGGCGACCGCCATGGCGATTGGCGTGGTCACCGATTTTGGCAGCACCGACGCGGCGATTTCACGTGAAGCGCCCAGCCACAGGGCGATGACGGTGCCGGAAATGATGGCGGTGAGGCTACCAATAAAGCAGACGCTGATGATGGATTTCCAGCGTGCGCGAATTTGATGCATCTGCTCGTACAGCGGAAATGCCAGCGCCACCACCGCCGGTTGCAGCAGGCTGTTAAGGATAGAACTGCCGCTGAAATAATGGTCGTAGGGAATATCCAGCACCAGCAGCAGCGGGATGATCACCAGCATTGATACCAGCAATGGGTTCAGCAACGGCATTTTTAGCGTCATCGCCACGTTGCGGGCGCCAAAGAACACTACCAGCGTTAGCGGTAGCGACCACCACAGATAACTCAGCATCATTTCTCTTCCTTCGTGTCTGCGCTGTTTTGGCGGAGCAACTGTTGGTCACGGTGCATTATCTGGGTGGTGTAACCGACGACGATCATCACCACAAAGGTACTGATAAGACAGGAAACGACAATCGGGCCAAACTGGTCACGCAGTATCCCAAAATAGTTCATCACCCCGACACCAATAGGCACGAACAGCAGCGCCATATGGCGAATCAGCAAACGGCAACCGGGCTTGACCCAGCTTGAAGGCAGAATCTGCGACGCTAATAAGGCGAACAGGATTAGCATACCGAGAATGCTGCCGGGAATGGTGATAGGAAGTAACGCGGATATCGCATTGCCGGCAAACAGACACAGATAAATCAATGCGAAAGCGCGTAAATACTGCCAGCACAGTGTGATGGTATTGCGCATAGGAGGAATATCCTGATTAATCGTGCAGTGATGATAACGCTAATATTGTCAGTGTGCCATGAATCACAAAAATGAGGTCGTGGACGCGTTTTTCTGTTGTCTTGTTGCCGTGAGGTTGTCGCCCCGGTTCCATCGGGGCGACGGCGGGTCAGTGAGGCAGGCCGTAACCGAATGGGAACAGTGGTTTATTGCTGTCATACGGCAGGTCAGGCTGCTGTTTTAGCACCGACTGCATAGACGACGGCAGTTCGAAGGGCAGTTTCGCGGTGTAAGCCGCGCCTGAAACCAGCCGGTTCAGTAATACGCTATCGCTGACGCCAAAGTTGGCGATCAATGCACTGGTTTTGCCCACGATATTCGACAGGATGGCTGGCCGTTCCATATAGACAGTGACCAGCGTTGGCACCCGTGCGCTGGCGCGTACAATGGCCTGATAGTCCGGGTTGTCGTTACTAAACGCCAGCGACCCTTCATGATGACGGCTGCCAAAGAAAAAGTTTTTGTGCGGCTGCTCGTACGGCGTGTGAGTACGAACCAGCGCGACATCTGCCTGCTCTGGCGTATCCACAACGATAAATCCTGCTGCCTGCGCGGCTTTCGCATCGATACCATGCAGCCAGACTCGGCTATTTTTACGTAGCGGCAACAGATTGTTGTTTTGCAACAACACCAGTGCTCGCGCCTGAGTGTCGTCCGCCAGCTGTTGCCAGTCCGCTTTGCCGACAATGTTATTGGCCTGTTCAGCATTCACGTAGGGGCGTTCGAATAGCCCAGTCTGGAACTTTTGTTTCAGAATACGGTTAACCGAGGTATCCAGGCGGGTTTCGCTTAGCTTGCCGTCCTGTACGGCTTGCACAAGTAAGGCCGAGTCGGTTACACCGCCGAACTGATCAACCCCGGCATTAACGGCTTTGATAAAGCGCTCGGCGGGCGTCAGATTCTCCACGCCCCAGGGCATACCCCGCGGTACCGGTTTTTCACCTGGTTTGACGCCGGTAAGGCAGTCGCCTTTGCAGTCGTTGGTGATAAGCCAATCGCTTAAGATCACACCGTCAAAGCCATACTGGCCGCGTAGCAGGTCGGTGAGCAGGAAACGGTTGAATCCGGCGCCGACTTGTTCGATAGGCTTGCCGTGCCAGCGGGCGTTACGCAGAATGGAATAGGTGGGCATGATGCCGGCAGCATGGGCTTCAAACGCGCCGGTAAACGGGTCGATATGCCATTGCAGATTATTTTGACGGAACCGGGCGTACTTGCCGTAGACATTGTGGCTGTCCCAGCCGTCCTGCGCAGCACCATAGCCGACCCAGTGTTTGACTACTGAGATCACGCTCTGACCGTTGAGGCCGTTTTTGCCGTTCTGCATACCGGTGACATAACCGCGAACCATTTTTTTGGTCAAGTCCGGGTCTTCGCCGAAAGTACCGTCGATACGCGGCCAGCGTGGTTCGGTAGACAAATCAGCCTGTGGCGACAGCGCTTCGGTAATACCGACGGCACGATATTCCTGACGTACGATATCGGCAAAGCGTCGCACCAGCTCCTCATCACCAATGGCGGCCAGACCAAGGGTTTCCGGCCATTTGCTGAATTTGCCGACCGACACGCTGACGCCGACCAGCGACTGGAATGAGCTGCGCGGATCGGTACTGATGGTGGCGGGGATACCCAGTCGGGTGCCTTCCGCCAGTTGCTGCAATTTATTGTTTTCTTCTGCCATCTGGGCCGGGTTTTCGCCGGAAAGTCGGGTAATAAAGCTGTTGACGTAGTGTTCGGCAATCATGGTTTTTGCCGCTTTCAGGTCATACTGCGTACCTGCGCCGGTGACGCTGCCCGCCGTCGGCGCGGAACCGTGCATCATCACCCCGGCTTTTTCGGCCAGCGTCATGCGTGAGACCAGGTCTGCTGCCCGTTGTGCTGGAGGCAGTCGCCAGTCTTCGTACGGATTGAGTTTACCGTCGCGGTTCAGGTCCTTAAATGTCAACCCATCGACGGTAATCAGTGGTACGTCACGGGTATCGAGCACCGCTTGTTGTACTGCGTTGGCCAGAGGGGAAAACAGCAAGGGTAGCGCAATAATCAGCGCCTTTGGTCGTATCGCACTTTTTGCCATGTGTAGATTTCTCGTTATTTTGGGTAGCACGGTGGTTGTAGACAACAGCAGAAATGCCTCACAACGTATGAGTGAGGCTTACACTGTCGTCCTGCCAGAGAGGTTGTTCGAATACGATTATTCGAATCAACACTAGTGCAGCTTTAAGGTGGTCTTCAAGTTGGCAGGGGTAAATTCTGAATAGACTTCAAAGAAATAGTACGCTAACGCGAACTGCCACCCTATCCAGGTGGCAGTGGTTATAGCATGAAGGTGAGTGTATATCGTGTTGGGTTTTAGCGAGTAAACTACATGATGCTAAGCAGGCTGGCAGTCAACTGATTGTGTAATAGCATTACCAGTAGAATCAGACTGGTTGACCCCATTTGGGTTAATACCGCCCGATGCAGACGGGTGGTGTGCAGGAGCCAACCGGGTTCTCCGGGAGCGGTGGTGTCCAGTGCAGTAGTGGCCGGGTCACGCCATTTCTTTTCCGCGATAGAGTCAATAATAAACAGGGCAACGCTCAGGACAAACCACAACTGGAATAAGCGGTGCCAGTCTTCCATCCATAACATGACAGCGCCACTGATCATCAGCAGCCAGCCGGCGATATTGTAAAATCTGTCGGTGATCGTTAATCCGCTCAGTAGCAACTGCTTTTCCGGGTTCTGCTGACAGGATTGCAACCGCCATGAAAGCCAGGGTGCAAACAGTAACGGGCCGGTTGCGGCTACTGAAGCCAGGGCATGAACCAATTTCATCAGATTATATTCCAGCATCGTGATTTCCTTTGTCATCGTGAATCGTGGAGTGCCTAAGGTAACGCAACACGATTCAGTCAAGAATGCTCGAAAACGTCATGCTGTCGAATAGAAGTGACAATTCATGCCAATCCGTATGTCACCTGCTGATGTTCTGATTGTGCAGAACATCAGCGGGGTTTGAGCCTTGTAAACTGGGTATGGTTTTTGTCTGGATTAGATGGCCGGCAGGCTTTGGGTGTTGAGATTTTTGCGTGCGTGGCTGGGGCTGCTGCCCGTCATACGACGAAACCAGTGCCCAAAGGAGTCGCTGGATGAAAAACCCAGTTGAATGGCGAGTTCATCGTTGGATTTATTGTCTGCCAGACCACGCCAGGCTTCTGATAACAACAGGCGATTATGCCATTCGGTGAAGCGTAAACCGGTATGCCGTACAAATAGTCTGGCGAGTGTGCGTTCGGTTGCTCCCACCAGTTTTCCCCATTCAGCGAGACTGCGACGTAACGCCGGCGTGGCGATGAGACTATCGGTGATCTTTTTCAAACGGTGATCGCCAGGTAAAGGAAGGGAGAGATTACTGGCTGGCATTTCATCGATTTCTTCGAATAACAACTGCAGGATGCGATTGCGCCGCTCGTCGCTAAGCGGTATGCGAGGAAACGCCAGACGTTCGCATAACCCGATGATAAGCGTAGAGGCATCCAACAGTTTAATGTCACTGGATGAACAGTGACACAGAGATGGCGTAACATACAGCACGGTTAAATCAACCCGATGCAAGCCATGTCCCCAATGCGTGGTATGTGGCGGAATCCACACCGCCATACCGGGTTTAATAAGCCAGTTGCGAAATGCGGTATGGCCGTACAGCATTCCCTGCCGCACCAGAACAAACTGTCCCTGAGCGTGCTGGTGCGGCACATTTTCAGACATGGAAACCGAATCAAGGATACGTTCTGTAAATACTGCACCATGTTGATGGCTCAATTCGTCCATTATTATTCCGTTGTCTTCATACGTCCCTTTCAGGATTTTTGATAGAGAGTGGGGATAAGGAAACAAAAAATTACACCTATCAGCATACTCCCCCCCAATAACGCGAAACAAGTCTGAAATGTATTTCCTGATTGGACATGCTGTTGCAACGTGGCCAGCAGATTCACACCAACCGCTGCGCCAATGTTGCGCAAAAATTGAATAGTGGAGGTCCAGGCGCCAAGGCGTTCAGGCGGTGCGCTATTTTGCGCCAGCACTAGTGTTGTGGTGGCGGTAAAGCCCATACCTAACCCAATCATGATCAGCGACAGTGCTATTACCAGCGTGTTATTGAGCGTCAACGCGGCATTCATCACCATACAGCCGATAGCCAGTAACGCCATACCGGATGCAGCCATCATGCGATACCCTTTGCTGGCAAGCAGGTTACCGCATACAGCAGACCCGACGACCCATCCCAGCGCCGCCAGCATAATTAACAGACCTCCCGATAACAGGGTGCCGCCAGACTGGCTTAGCGCCAGAGGAAGCAGAGTGACGGAGGCATAAAGTCCCGCGCTGGAGAGCATGACCAGCACAATGACGGAGAACAGCGCTCCGTGGCGGAAAAACTCAACCGGAATAGGGCTGCTGAGCGGCTGCTTGTAGAGGCGAAAGATCAGTATTGCCGCGCTAATCAGCAGTAACGCAACAGGAATGAACCAGGGCATCGTCACATGAGAGGTACCGGTCATCAGCCACATCAGGATACTGGCCAGCAAGATGAGCGCCAGTTGTGCTGCCATATCAAGGCTCACGGCCTGCTGGCGTTTGCCAACGGTGGGAGTAAACACCAGCAATAACAGCGCGCCCAGCCCTACGGGCAGGTTAAACCAGAAGATCGACCGCCATCCGAACCAGTGTGTTAACACGCTGCCGCACAGTGGGCCAACAATCGCGGCAAGTCCCCAGACCGCGCTGAGCATACCTTGCATTTTGCCGCGTTGGCTGGCATCGAACAAACTGGCAAGTAAAGCGTAGGTCAGCACAATCAAGCCACCGGCACTACACCCTTGCAATACCCGTGCAGCGATCAGCCAGACCATGGTCGGACTGATTGCCGCCAGAACCGACGCCGCCAGAAAGATGATCAGGCAGGTTTTCAGCGTAATGGAGACGCCGAGACGGTCTGCGCAGGCTCCCGCCAGTGGCGCAATTAATGCAACGGGCAGTAAAAAACCGGACATAATCCAGGGCCAGAGTTCAGCGTTGCCTAATTCATCGCGCATAGCAGGCAGCGCGGTACTGACAATAGTGCTATCCACAGCAGCCAGAAATAGGGTGGCGATAATCGCCACCACACCTAAACGTGTTTTTGGTTGCGGCATTGCTGCCGCATTCAGAGCGTGTTCTTTCATGCGAAAGGACTCCAGCTATGTATTTGAGAAGATTTGGAGAAATTGGCGACTAACATTTGTGTCTGCTCATCCATGTGGTCATCCACTTTGCGGATCATCTCGCCAGACTGCACGATTTCTCTGAAACGCAACGTCATAGCCAACTGTGTTTCTGCTGCATCATTCCCTTCGGTATAATCGATATCGAACGCGGATTTCACCGTCTCGGCTGAGGCTTTGGCCAATTCGGTATTCAACTGCTCGGTTTCGGTCACCAACTGGTGCATTCTGGCACGCTGTCTGGTGGAGAAACTTGGTATCAGGTGGTCGAAAATGGCGTGATCACACTGAATATGGCGAGCTTCATCCAGACCGTGAAAATGCAACAGGCGGGTTAAAAAACCATGCTGCATCGGGTCCAGCACCTTCAGGCGTCGTTCGAATACCGTAATGACGGTTTCACCGACATACGCGGTAGCACACAAGGCCGCCAGTTTGATCAGCGGGTCGTCATTATCGCTATACAGTGCGATACGCTGCTGGTGCAGGTTATTGCTCAGTTTGATGTCGCGCCCGGAAAGATGGCGTACATATTGGTAAAAGCTGTTGGCGTGGTTGACTTCTTCAGAGGCAAAACACGACAACGCATGATAAAGACCGTCGCCTGCCAGTACACCAGGGTTATCCGATTGCAGTTCGCACAAAATGCGTGTCATCACCGTGGAGACATGCATTTCGATTTCCGCTAATTGGGACAGCTCCTTATACAGATAAGCGATGGCTTTTTGCTGCTGATCATGTTGCCCAACCAGTGCCCACGACAAGAAAGCTAATTCATTGTCGGTGGCGGCTTCTTCCCAAGGCATCCGGTTAGGATGCAGATTATTAAGATGGGCGTATTGGTTGATAGCTTTGAATGCATCCATTACGTTTTCGTTACGCATCAATTCCTTCACACCTTATTTCCTCAAATCGAGTGGTCTTTGGGGTTGGGATATCGTTATACATAAGACAGCGCGTTGAAGATGGTTCTGTCTTTGTCTTCAATGCGGCGGCGACCATGCATAACACGCGTATTGTCAATTAATACGATATCGCCTTGCTGCCAGCCGACATCAAACGTCAGGCTTTCGCATAGCTCATCCATTTCCGCCAGCAGCGTGTCGGGAATAGGATTGCCGTCGGCAAAAGTAATAACCGGTGTTTCATAGTTATTCGACGGCCCGAAAATGCTGTTGGCGAAATTATGCGTTTCCTGTGAATTAATACGGCTGCCAATAATCGCTGGTGTCTGGAACGAATAACGGATAGCGCCATCATCAAGCTGGTCAATCTGTATACCCGTATCACCCTGCGCGACGGAGTACAGGTGCTCCAGCGTGATGTCGTCAATTGAGGTTGGCGCGCCGGGCTGACCGGCCAGCGCGTGCAGCGCATAGGTTTTCCACTTTTTCTCATCCACTCGTCGGGAATAGACAATATCCTGTGACAGGAATGCGGCACGCTGTGCGTCGGTCATCTTCTCATAGACGGCCTTCCCATCGCAGATAGTGGTTTGTGAACCTTGTGACGGCGCTTTCTGGCAATAAAACCAGCACAGATCGGGCCAAAAAGGGCTATTGCCATTCTCACAATGCAGGCCGACCTTGTCATAACCTGCGTCCACTTTCTGTGCGGTATCGCCGTCAAAGCTGCGAGCGGGGTCCAGACTAATGCGGCTGCTGGTGCTGCGCACGCGTTCGGAGAAATCAGCGATACTGTGGCGGAAACCTCTCAGGATCAGATAGCCGTGCGTACGCAGCTGTTTTAACAAATAGTCAGATGTCAGTGCGGTAACATCGCCTTCATTCTGTGAAGTAATAACCAGCCCAGCGTGGGATGTATGAGTCATTTCCTTGATATTCATTCGACATTAACCTCATTTTTTGCAAGAAAGTCGGCAACGGCATTACGGCGTGGCCGACCGGTAACGGTGAACAACTGTTCCATGATGTCAGGATGGTGCGGGAGCAGAATCGGGTTGTTGATTTGCTCCAGTTCATTCAAATGCTGTCGGGCATAGTCATGAATGGCCTGGCGGATGCTGTCCGCTTTGTTGATGTCATTGACGATAAATATGCCGCCAAGAAACTGTTGCTTGTCGCCAAATACAATCGCAGTCAATACGCCAGGCACCGAGCGATACGCAGTTTCCAGCCATTCGGGTGAAATGTTTCTGCCGTTGGCGGTGATGATCATGGTTTTCTTGCGACCGATGATGGAGATAAAGCCGTCATCATCCTGCCGGGCGATGTCTCCGGTATGCAGCCAGCCGTCAGCATCGACATGGCAACTGCTGGGGTCTTCGCCCGCATACCCGGCAAATAGCGAGGAACTGCGCAGACAGAGTTCGCCATCGTCGGCCAGACGGACTTCAACATGTGCCAGTGGCTGACCAACGGTGCCGATACGATGAGCGCCCCGGTAGTTCCAGCAGGCAACTGAGCTGTTCTCACTCAGACCGTAACCTTCGTAAACCGGGATGCCGAGCTGGTTCAGTCCCAGCAGGATGTCGCTATCCACGGGGGCGCCGCCGACCGCCAGCAAAGGCAGGCGATCATGACCAAAGAGTGACTGCAACCGGTTTTCCGGCGCACATCCCCAGGCTTTTTCGGCCAGCGCTTCCACCAATGCCGGGGTCAGCGTCATCGCGGTTGGTCGGGCAGAGGCAATCAGCGGCAGGCGGTCAGCAGCCTGTACGCCAGGGCTTCCCAGCGGGGGGAGCGTGACGGGGGGTAATACAATCGCCCCGCCGGAGGTTAACGGCATATAAATCGCGGTGACCTGCTCAATTAGCAGACTCAATGGAACCAGACATAAATAGCGGTGGTAATCGCCTTGAGTGGCACGTTGCCATAACGCATCGACCAGCGCATCCAGACCATGACGGCGGATCTGCACCCCTTTGGGCTGGCTGGTTGTGCCGGAGGTATGGATAACTTTGATAATTGTATCCTGTGCCGCGTCAGGTGGCTCACTCGCGCCGGCAGGTAAGCCCGGCAGGTCGGAGAGCGTAATCGGAATTAAGGTGGCATCCAGTGATAACCCGCGTTGACGCCACACCTCCAGTTGCTGCTGGCCGATGGTGTCCGTCAGAATCACATCACAATCACGCAATAACCAGGCGGCTTGTTCTGCTGAAAATGCGAGGGGTACGGGGACTTCCACCCGGTTGGCATACAGCAGGGCTAAATCCGCCACCACCCATTCTGCGCTGTTTCCCATAATCAGGCCGACTGGTTTTGGCTGGGCGTCGCCCTGCGAGGTTTCACGGGCAAGAATATCCGCTGCCAGTACGCGCACATCTTTCAGCAGTGAGGCATAGCTGTAGTGAGTTTCGCCACCCGCGTTCTGCAACTGAATGATGGCCGGAGCATCCGGAGTATGGCTGGCTTGTTCGACAATGCGGTTAAGAATATTCATGCCGCCACCTGTGATTCTCGAATGATGTGATTAAAATCCGCCATCATCAGCCGTCCTGAATAGTGCTCGAACAGGTGGCCGCACTGAGATAACAGAATGATGCCCGTCTGGGGCGATTGGTCGTAATAGCTCCCCCAGATCTGCCGCTCTTGTTCTGACAACGCCAGCGGAGAGGCATCGGTGATGGGTTGAAAGGGGATGTGATAATACTCCAGCAATTTTCTTAACCGCCGGGTTGAGGTGCACAGAATAGCTGTTGCCCCCATGAACCACGCCATAATCGGCAGCGTGCGGATAAGGTCGGCGGAAGCGTTCGGGTTATCAGAGGCCAATGCGCCGATCTCAACCAGTTGGTGGCGATAAATCGGGTGATCGGTATGTTTATTGATCAACGATTCAAGGGAGTCCGGTAAATAACGCTCAGAAAATAGTTTTTCATGTTGTGCGGCGAAAGTGATGCCTGCACTGGCCATGATTTTTTTACTGGACGCATTCCGGCTACAGATAATGATATCGGGTGAAGGGGAAATGGTTGCTTTATACGTTCTGAGATAAATGTCAGCGATGTATTTTTTTACCTCGATAGCATCATCATCGTGGGGATGAATAATATCGAGTTGTGTATCGGGTCCGCAGATATCCATGTTTTTCTGGATTAAACAGGTCATGTTGTTCTCCTCCTTAAGTTTTGTATGGGACGAATAGTAGAGGAGTTGACGCGTTTGAAGAATGATTGTTCAGGACATGATATCGATTAGGACAGACATAAATATGACTAAACGGTAAAAGCAAATAACAAAGTTAGTTTTTATTTTATTGCGGAAAAACATTTGATTTTTTTGCTTTTTAGTTAATAAGCGAAAGTTAATTTTATTTCTGTGACTATTGTATGCCTACATAGATGTGTCAGGAGTAATTCAGAATGTGTTGGGTTGAGAAAATATTAAAGTAAGCAGTCTAACCAAAATCGTGCTTATTATTTTGAGTGAGGTTGCTTGCCGTTAAATATCCAGACAAGCAACCCGATGAGATAATTCAATTAAAAAGTGAGGTATAGCCGCCACTGACGGCATCAGCAATCGCATCGGTTAATTGCGCTAATGCCAGCGGTTCAATAATAAAAGGCGGCATCAGGTAGATAAGCGTGCCGAATGGTCGAATCCAGACCCCGCGTTCGACAAAAAATCGCTGCAGATTCGCCATATTGACCGGTCGATGGGTTTCCACAACGCCGATAGCGCCCAGTACCCGCACATCGGCAACTGCCGGCGCATCCCTGAGTGGTAGCAGCGCCTGACGCAGTTGCCCTTCGATGGCCGTTACTTGTGCCTGCCAGCGGTTTTCCGCCAGTAATGCCAGGCTGGCGAGAGCTACGGCGCAGGCCAGCGGGTTGCCCATAAACGTAGGGCCGTGCATAAAGCACCCGGCCTCGCCGTTGCTGATGGTTTCCGCTACTGCACGGGTGGTCAGCGTGGCGGAAAGCGTCATGTAACCACCGGTCAGCGCCTTGCCAAGACATAGCACATCCGGCGTCACCCCGGCGTGCTCGCAGGCCAACAGACGCCCTGTGCGGCCAAACCCGGTGGCGATTTCGTCGGCGATCAGCAACATGCCGTACTGATCGCATAACTGGCGGACCTGGCGCAGATACTCAGGATGATAAAATCGCATCCCGCCTGCACCTTGCACGATTGGCTCCAGGATCACGGCGGCGATCTCATGCGGGTATTGTTGCAGCAGCGTGCTGAACGATGAGATATCTTCCTGCTGCCATGGCTGGTCAAAACCGCAGCGCGGGGCGGCGGCAAACAGATGGGGCGGTAGATACCCCTGATAGAGGCTGTGCATCGAATTTTCCGGGTCACATACCGACATGGCGCCCAAGGTATCGCCATGATAACCGTGCCGCAGCGTCAGGAAGCGCTGGCGGCGCTCCCCGCGTGCCTGCCAGTATTGCAACGCCATCTTCATCGCCACTTCCACTGCCACCGAACCGGAATCCGCCAGAAACACGCACTCCAGCGCTGCCGGGGTGATCGCTATTAACTCACGGCACAGCGCCACCGCTGCCGGATGGGTGATGCCGCCGAACATCACGTGAGACATCTGCGTCATCTGGTCCGTCAGCGCCTGATTCAGCCGTGGATGATTGTAACCATGAATCGCAGCCCACCAGGACGACATACCATCCACCAGTTGACGGCCATCAGTCAACTGTAACTGGCAGCCGCTGGCGGCGATTACCGGGTAACACGGCAGGGGGCTGGTCATGGAGGTGTAAGGGTGCCAGATATGGCGCTGGTCGAAGTTCAGGTCATCCTGATTCATACTGTTGTCAACCAATTTGATATCAATTTGGTTGACAGTATACCCGCATAAATTACACTGACGAGACTTTTTTAGCCGGAGCGATGATGATGACTAAACGCATAAACTGGACACTGGAGCAGGCTCAGTCCCTGTTCGATAAGCCTTTTATGGAACTGATGTTTGAAGCGCAACAGGTGCATCGCCAGCACTTTGATCCTCGTCAGGTGCAGGTCAGCACGCTGTTATCCATCAAAACCGGCGCCTGTCCGGAAGACTGCAAATATTGTCCGCAAAGCGCGCGTTATCGCACCGGCATTGAAACTGAACGGCTGATGCAGGTTGAGCAGGTACTGGAATCCGCTCGTCAGGCTAAAGCGGCGGGTTCGACCCGTTTTTGCATGGGTGCGGCATGGAAAAACCCACATGAGCGCGACATGCCGTATCTGGAGTCGATGGTGCGCGGCGTGAAAGCGATGGGCATGGAAACCTGCATGACGCTGGGTACGCTGCACGACGATCAGGCTGAACGGCTGGCGGCAGCCGGGCTTGATTTCTACAACCACAATCTGGACACCTCGCCGGAATTTTACGGCAACATCATCACCACCCGCACTTATCAGGAGCGGCTGGATACGCTGGATAAAGTGCGTGACGCGGGTATCAAAGTGTGTTCCGGCGGGATTGTCGGTCTGGGGGAAACGGTGCGTGATCGCGCCGGTCTGCTGGTGCAACTGGCAAACCTGCCGACGCCGCCGGAGAGCGTGCCTCTCAACATGCTGGTCAAAGTGAAGGGGACGCCGCTGGCGGAAAACGACGATGTGGACCCGTTCGATTTTATCCGCACCATCGCGGTGGCGCGCATCATGATGCCGACGTCTTATGTGCGGCTATCCGCCGGACGTGAACAGATGAGCGAGCAGACGCAAGCGATGTGTTTTATGGCTGGCGCTAATTCCATCTTCTACGGTTGCAAGCTGCTGACTACGCCCAATCCCAAAGAAGATAAAGACCTGTTGCTGTTTCGCAAACTGGGGCTTAACCCGCAGCAAACCCAAACTGAATACGGCGATAACCAGCAACAGCAGCATCTGACTGAGCAATTGCTGCATACCGATACTGAGCAATATTACAACGCGGCGGTATAAATGAGCTGGCAGCAACGGATCGATCAGGCGCTGGCGCAGCGGCAGGCGCAGGATGCCTACCGGGTACGTCTGCCGAATAATGGTGGCGGCGGTCGCTGGCTGGTGCGCGAGCAACGGCGTTACCTCAATTTTTCCTGCAATGACTATCTGGGGTTGAGCCAGCACCCGGCAATCGTGCGTGCCTGGCAGCAAGGGGCGGAGCGCTTTGGCGTGGGCAGTGGTGGTTCCGGCCATGTAACCGGGTATACCACCGCGCATGAACAGTTGGAGCAACAGCTGGCGAACTGGTTGGGTTATGACCGGGCGCTATTGATGATTTCCGGATTTGCGGCGAATCAGGCGGTGGTGACGACGCTGCTGGCGGAAGGTGATAGCATTCTGGCGGATCGCCTTAGTCATGCCTCGCTGCTGGAAGCCGCCAGCCTGTCACCCGCCACGCTGCGCCGGTTTCACCATAATCAACCGGAATCACTGCAACAACTGCTGGAAAAACCAGTTAACGGCCAGACGCTGGTGGTCACCGAAGGCGTATTCAGCATGGATGGTGACACCGCACCGCTGGCGGCGTTACATCAACGCTGCCGCGATCACGGTGCCTGGCTGATGGTGGATGATGCCCACGGCATCGGCACCGTGGGGGAACAAGGGCGCGGTTGTTGTAGCCAGCAAGCAGTAAAACCCGAATTGCTGATTGTCACGTTCGGCAAAGCGTTTGGCGTCAGCGGCGCGGCAATCTTATGTAGCCAGTCGGTGGCGGAGTATCTGTTGCAGTTTGCTCGTCATCTGATTTACAGCACCGCCATGCCGCCGGCACAAGCCTGTGCGCTGGAAGCGGCACTGACGATCATACGCGGTGATGACGGCGAAACCCGGCGTGACGCACTGGCGCAGACCGTTCGCCGTTTCCGCGATGGCGCTGCCGAATTGCCGTTTCGTCTGCTGGCATCGACGAGCGCCATTCAGCCGCTCATCGTCGGTGATAACGGCTGGTCGCTGGAGCTGGCGCAGCGATTACGGGCTAAGGGGCTGTGGGTCAATGCCATTCGGCCACCCACCGTGCCGCCGGGTACCGCCCGCCTGCGCATTACCCTGACTGCCAGCCATCAGCCAGAAGATATCGACCGATTACTGGAGGTGCTGTATGACGCAGGCTGACCACGGTGGAGTATCGCATTCCCACCATAAACTGGCGATTGCCCACGCCTTTGGTCGGGCCGCCTCGCAATATGACCGCTTTGCCGCCTTGCAGCGTGAAAGCGGCGAACATCTGATGGCGCTGATTGGCGATCATAGTGGCAGAGAACTGCTGGATGCCGGTTGCGGCACCGGTTATTTCAGCGCTCGCTGGCAGGCGTGCGGCAAACGGGTGACGGCGCTGGATCTCTCGACGGAGATGCTGGCAATGGCGCGTCAGCGACGGGCGGCAACGCACTATCTTCATGGCGATATTGAGCGCCTGCCGTTGGCGAATGGCAGCGTAGATATCAGTTTCAGCAACATGGCGATGCAATGGTGTGATGATTTTGCCGCCGGAGTGGCCGAGTTTTATCGGGTCACCCGATCAGGGGGTGTGATTGCCTTCTGCACGCTGGCGCAGGGCACATTGGCTGAACTGGATGCCGCCTGGCGGCAACTGGACGGTTCCCGACGTATTAACCGTTTTCTGTCGCTGGAGGCGATTATTTCTGTTTGCGGTGATTACCGTGCTGATATTTCGCTGGCGCCAATAACCTGCTATTTCCCTGATGTACTGAGCCTGATGCGTTCGGTCAAAGGCGTTGGCGCCACCTGGCTGCGCGATGGGCGTGAACACAACGGACTGGTTCGTCGGCAACTGAGCGCGTTGGCTGGGCATTACTGCCGTCATCCGCAAGGCTATCCCCTGACATATCAACGCGTTTTTGGAGTGATTTACCGTGACTGAACGTTGGTTTGTGACCGGGACCGATACTGACGTGGGCAAGACCGTCGCCAGCGTAGCGCTGTTGCAGGCTGCCCGCCGTGCTGGATTCCATACTGCCGGTTATAAACCGGTGGCGTCCGGCTGTGATATAACCCCGCACGGTATCCGCAATAGCGATGCGTTGCAGTTACAGGCCAACAGCACGGTGACATTGCCGTATGAAGCGGTGAACCCACTGGCTTTTCTGGAACCGACGTCACCTCATATCGTCAGTGCCGAGGAGCACCGGCCAATTGCGTTTTCAACCCTCAGTAACGGCCTGCGCAATCTGGAACGCCAGGCCAATTGGGTACTGGTGGAGGGCGCAGGCGGCTGGTTTACGCCGCTTTGCGGGCGGCAAACCTTCGCCGACTGGGTACAGGAAGAAGCGTTGCCGGTGATTCTGGTCGTCGGTGTCAAACTGGGGTGCATTAATCACGCCATGCTAACGGCAAAAGCAGTGCAGCACGCCGGTTTACGGCTGGCGGGATGGATAGCCAACGTGATTCAGCCGCCTGGCCGTTATCATGATACCTATTTGCAGACGCTGCGAGATAGCATACCGGCCCCGCTACTGGGGGAAATCCCTTATCTGGCCATGCCGTTTCAGCAGAATATCGGTGATTACTTAAACATCACTTTACTAAGGCGTTAACGAGTTTGAGTGAATGTTGTGTGAGTTGTGGTTTTATGCCGTTTCCTAATTGAAATTGATAGAAAAAACCATCTTGAAAACGGCTGACTATCCCTGGGAGTCAGCCGTTTTTCTTTTTGCTAAGTCTGTGTCATTTAGCACTTTTTTTTATAACAACCAGCGGGTCAAACATGGAAATTTTGTTTAAAAGCCGCTTGTACCATCGCCGATGGGGAAAGGTGGTGAAAGACGCTAATACAGGAAGCACGGGCGCTTGTGGGAGTTATCCACTATTTCTGTGGATAACTGTGTGTATTAGGGTTAGAAAAAACGCGCCAGCCAAGAGCTGGCGCGGGTTGCGCCGGGTTTGGCGCTAATCTCTGCTTTTTTTAAAATTCATTAAAAATCAATTTGTTAATTAAAATCAAGTCACTTTTATTGCGGCAAGGCCTGTTTGAATAAATCACCGGCACTGGTCGTAGCAGATAATTTGAGAAACAGCATTTCTGGGGATAAATGTGCGATTTTTTTCTGGATTAATTACACCAGGTTGTGCTAGCCAACAGAACGCTATCGTTGTGCTGCCAATGGTTAAGAATTGCTTGATGCTGTTTTTATATCCAGTAATATGAGGCTGGCAAATCTGACCGGGGATTTTCATACTAAGCTGAGTCTCTCCCTGTCAATGGCGACGCTGGCCGACTCAGGCTGACGTTGGCGTGATTCCAACCGTTTTTTATCCGGGTGTCTTGCTCATGAGTAAAGCGTTCAAACTGCATTCTGCCTTCAAACCTGCCGGCGACCAGCCTGAAGCGATACGTCGTCTGAAAGAGGGGTTGGAGGATGGGCTGGCGCACCAGACGTTGCTGGGGGTAACAGGGTCCGGCAAGACCTTCACTATCGCCAACGTGATTGCCGACCTCAATCGCCCGACTATGGTGCTGGCGCCCAATAAAACGCTGGCGGCACAGTTGTATGGCGAGATGAAGGCGTTTTTCCCGGAGAATGCGGTGGAGTATTTCGTCTCTTACTACGACTACTACCAGCCTGAAGCCTACGTGCCGAGTTCTGATACCTTCATCGAGAAGGATGCGTCGGTTAACGAACATATCGAGCAGATGCGGTTGTCCGCCACTAAAGCGTTGCTGGAGCGGCGCGACGTAGTCGTGGTGGCGTCGGTCTCCGCCATTTACGGCCTGGGTGATCCGGATCTTTATCTTAAAATGATGCTGCACCTGACGCAGGGCATGTTGATTGACCAACGCGCGATTTTACGGCGACTGGCGGAATTGCAGTATTCCCGCAACGATCAGGCATTTGGACGCGGTACTTTCCGGGTTCGCGGTGAGGTCATCGATATTTTCCCGGCGGAATCTGAAGATATCGCCCTGCGGGTGGAATTGTTTGACGAAGAAGTGGAACGGTTGTCGCTGTTCGACCCGCTCACCGGCCACATTGTGCAGGCGGTGCCGCGCTACACTATTTACCCCAAAACGCACTATGTGACGCCACGCGAACGTATCCTGCAGGCGATGGAAGACATCAAGGTCGAGCTGGCTGAGCGCCGTCAGGTACTGCTCGCCGGCAATAAATTGCTGGAAGAACAGCGGCTGTCGCAACGCACTACGTTTGATCTGGAGATGATGAATGAGCTGGGCTATTGCTCCGGCATTGAAAACTACTCACGCTTTTTGTCTGGCCGAGGACCAGGCGAGCCGCCGCCGACGCTGTTTGACTACCTGCCGGCTGACGGTCTGCTGGTGATCGACGAGTCCCACGTCACCATTCCGCAGTTGGGCGGAATGTACCGCGGCGACCGGGCGCGCAAGGAAACGCTGGTGGAGTATGGATTTCGTCTGCCGTCGGCGCTGGATAACCGGCCAATGAAATTTGAAGAATTTGAAGCGCTGGCGCCGCAGACGATTTATGTCTCGGCGACGCCGGGCAATTATGAACTGGAGAAATCCGGCGGCGAAGTGATTGATCAGGTGGTGAGGCCGACCGGCCTGCTGGACCCGGAACTGGAAGTACGCCCGGTGACCACCCAGGTGGACGACTTGCTCTCAGAAATCCGCAAGCGTTCCGCCATCAACGAGCGTGTGCTGGTCACCACCCTGACCAAGCGCATGGCGGAAGACCTGACCGAATATCTGGAAGAGCACGGCGAGCGGGTACGATACCTGCACTCGGATATCGATACCGTAGAGCGGGTGGAGATCATCCGTGATTTGCGGCTGGGCGAATTCGATGTGCTGGTGGGCATCAACCTGCTGCGTGAAGGGCTGGACATGCCGGAAGTGTCGCTGGTGGCGATTCTGGATGCGGATAAAGAAGGCTTCCTGCGCTCTGAACGGTCGCTGATTCAGACCATCGGTCGGGCGGCGCGTAACCTCAACGGTAAGGCGATTTTGTACGCCGACAGGATTACGCCGTCGATGGAGCGCGCCATCAATGAAACCCAACGTCGCCGGGAGAAGCAACAGGCATACAATGAGCAACATGGCATTGTACCGCAGGGCCTGAACAAGAAGATTGGCGACATTTTGCAGATTGGTCAGCCTGTCAACGGTAAGGGCAAAGGGCGCGGCAAGAAAGCGGCGGAACCGACGGCCCGGTATCAACAACTGTCGCCGAAAGCGCTGGACCAGAAAATCCGAGAACTGGAAAGCCAGATGCTGGCCCATGCACAGAATCTGGAGTTCGAGGAAGCCGCCCGCCTGCGCGACGAAATCCACGCGCTGCGCGAGCAGTTTATTGCGGCGTCCTGACGTTAGTTTTAGTCCGGGGATATTTTATTGAGATTGTTTTTCGCGTGAAAAACTGCGCTGAGGTGAGCATCGACGCCGGGTGAGCGGCATGGATGCCGCGAAAGTCTGCGCCGCGTTGGACAAAAACGCGAAAAGCGTTTTTGAACAGCGTTTACGCTGGCCCGCAGGGCGAGCCACAGCATGTGGCGAGTAATCGCGTCGCAGGCGGCCCGAATAGCGGCGATGAACGCCGAAGGCACCGCGTAGCGGCGCAGTTTAGCCTATCAGCCAGTGGTCAAGGAGAGGCGGCGTGTGAGCCTCTCCTTTTCGTGCGCAATTTATTGTTTAATAAGGAATATGAAAGTTTGTCGCGCACGAAATTTTACTCTATCTCAATATAAATCCATTTAAGCTGGACACAGCCCCAGCGCTTGTACCGCCTGTTCCAGCGCTGCGCACAATAATACGCGATCATGGTGATGCGGCACGTCCTGTGCCCCCAGCGGTTGGCGGATAATCAGGCGATCATTCACGCCGCTGGTGTCCGTTTGGGGGGCTACGACCATGGCGTCAATGATACGCCCGTCAATTTTTCTTTCGAGAAGCTGTAGTTTCTGCGCCAGTGTCAGGCGAGTGGCTATCTGGCTTTGCTCGCCGCCCAGATTACCGATGTACACCACAGGCGCATGAGCATCGCGCAGCGATTGAGCCAGATCGGCAAGCAGCAACGGGGGGAGCAGGCTGGTGAGAAAACTGCCGGGGCCGATCAGTATCAAATCTGCTTCGGCAATGGCTGTCAGGGCTTCCTGTGTCGCAGGCGCAGTTGGGTAGATCATCAGATCCTGTGGCAGGGTGGCCAGTTGATCCACCGCGACTTCGCCATAGACCAGATTACCTTGTGTATCAACCGCCATCAGGTCCACTGGCTGTTCCGACATCGGAATCAGCCGTGCATCCACGTTAAGCAGATTGCGTATCAGGTTGATGGCTTCCAGCGGACGCACGCTGAGATGATCCATGGCTTTGAGCATCAAATTGCCAAGGTTGTGGCCCGACAACTCACCGTTACCGTTAAAACGGTATTCGAACATGGCCGACGCTACGCTGGGGGTGGTGATCAACTGATTAAGGCAGTTACGGGTGTCGCCCCAGGCAATGCCGCCTTCCGAGCGGCGAATGCGTCCGGTAGAACCGCCATTGTCGGTGGTGGTGACGATACCGGTCAGCCGCGAGCCGAGAAAGGAGAGCGATGACATCACGCGCCCCAGTCCATGGCCGCCACCCAGTGCGACCACGCTACCCAGCTCCGCCAACGTGCGATTACCCATAGATGCCCTTATATTCCGGTTGTCCACCCTAAAAAAGTAGCGGTTATATACCACACCTTTCATTAAAACAGCATAAATACCAGCAGAAAATTTCAATGCCTCTTGACTACCGGTCACTGCATGTATGCCCTGTACGCCCAATGCATCGTAGTCGGATGTGGGAAAATCTGGTGTCAGGTGGAATTTTTGGTGATGGTGCAGAATGCATCGCTTAATTGCCAGTAACTCATTGCCAGTAACAAGAAACCGATTTTTGAAAATATGCCTGGGTTATAGGGTAGGTAATTATCTACGGTATGCATTATCTGCATTTCACGCCCGCCGGTTATCCTGTGGCGTTACCTCCATAGGAGTAGGGGATATGCGGCATCCTATGACGCAGGTCAGAAAAATTGATCGCATTTCCGCTATGCTGAGCGTGAAAATAGTGAATGAAATCCGCTGTATACAAGATTATATACCGCATTTTTCAATGACGGATAGCTTGATTTGGCGATAAACTTCATGAAGTAATCACGGTTGCCCGGCGTCAGTGTCATCATGCCGGGAAATCAAACTCCTAGCCTTGGAACCTACGTTCGTGTATCAGCGCGAATAGGGTTCTCTGGCCGTGACCTGTGGGTCACCAGGGTGCAGGGTAGAAATGCCCGCATCTCCCGTACTTGGAAAGGTGTTTATGGTGAGTCAACTGACCGATGCGTTTGCGCGCAAGTTTTACTATTTGCGCCTGTCGATAACGGATGTCTGCAATTTCCGCTGTACTTATTGTCTGCCGGATGGCTATCAGCCCAATGGTGCGACCCCCCATCGCTTTCTGTCGTTAAGTGAAATCCGCCGTATTGGCCGGGCGTTTGCCGAACTGGGCACGGAAAAGGTGCGCCTGACTGGCGGCGAGCCGTCCTTGCGCCGGGATTTTGTCGATATTATTGCCGCTATTCGTGAAAACCCGGCCATCCGTACGCTGGCCGTCACCACTAACGGTTACCGGCTGGCGCGGGATGTGGCGAGCTGGCGAGAGGCCGGGCTGACGGCGCTTAACGTCAGCGTCGATAGCCTGGATGCCCGTCAGTTTCATGCCATTACCGGGCAGGATAAATTTCGTCAGGTGATGGACGGCATCGATGCCGCGTTCGCTAACGGATTCCAGCGGGTGAAAGTCAATACGGTGCTGATGCGCGATGTTAATGACAGCAGCCTGCACGCCTTTCTTGAGTGGATTCGCACCCGGTCTATCCAATTGCGCTTTATTGAACTGATGGAAACCGGCGAAGGACGGGAGATGTTCCGCCGCCATCATGTTTCCGGGCAGGTGATTCGCGAGCGTCTGTTGCAGCAAGGGTGGCAGCAGCAGATGCGGGAGCGCAGCGACGGCCCGGCTCAGGTGTTCTCGCACCCGGATTATCAGGGTGAGGTGGGGTTGATCATGCCGTATGAAAAAGACTTTTGTCAGAGCTGTAATCGGCTGCGGGTTTCGGCCATCGGCAATCTGCATCTATGTTTGTTTGGTGAGCAGGGTATTCCGCTGCGCGATTTGCTGACGGATGACGAACAACTGGACGCGCTGAAATTGCGTATTTCCGGCGGTCTTGGCAGCAAGCGGCAGTCGCATTTTCTGCATGACGGCAACAGCGGCATTACCCCGAATCTTTCCTTTATCGGCGGCTGAGTGGCCGCGTAATACGGTATTACGGCAACCGTTACGGAGTGTTTATGAGCAAGGTCAGCAGCGAATTTATTCCTTTGCAGGTGGCGGTGATGACCATATCGTCCCGTCGTACTGCCGCCGACGATACGTCTGGCGATTATCTGCGTGAAGCATTGCAGCATGATGGACATCATCTGGCGGACAGCGCGATTGTCAGTGAAAACCTGTATCACATCCGTGCACAGGTTTCCGCCTGGATAGCCCGCGACGATGTGCAGGTTGTCCTGATCAACGGCGGCACCGGCTTTACGTCAGGCGACCTGGCGCCGGAAGCTATTCGGGTACTGTTCGACCGGGAAATCGAAGGATTTGGCGAACTGTTCCGCATGGTGTCGTACGAAGAGATCGGCACCGCCACCATTCAGTCTCGCGCGATTGCCGGGCTGGCCAATCAGACGGCGATTTTCGCTATGCCGGGGTCAACCAAAGCCTGCCGTACTGCCTGGGAGCGCATTATTCGTGAGCAACTGGATGCGCGCCAGAAACCCTGTAACCTCTATCCTCATTTGAAAAAGTAAGCTGTTATGGCACAACTGACCCACATTAATGCCGCCGGTGAAGCGGCTATGGTGGATGTTTCTGACAAGGCGGAGACGGTGCGTGAAGCCCGTGCCGAAGCTTTTGTGGAAATGACGCCGCAGACTCTGTCGATGATTATCGAAGGGCGACATCACAAGGGCGATGTGTTCGCCACTGCCCGTATCGCCGGTATTCAGGCTGCCAAGCGAACCTGGGAGCTTATTCCGCTATGTCATCCGTTGCTGTTGAGTAAAGTCGCCGTCGAGCTGGAAGCCCAGCCGGAACATAACCGGGTGCGCATTGAATCCCTGTGCCGACTGACCGGCAAAACCGGGGTGGAAATGGAAGCCTTGACTGCTGCCTCGGTAGCCGCGCTGACGATTTACGACATGTGCAAAGCGGTGCAGAAAAATATGGTGATCGGTCCGGTGCGGTTGCTGGCAAAAAGCGGCGGTAAATCCGGCGATTTTACGGCGGAGGCATCATGATTACGGTGTTATTTTTCGCGCAGGTGCGTGAGCTAACCGGCATCGACCGGTTATCACTGCCTGCCGACTATCAGGACGTGGCGTCGTTGCGACAGGCGCTGTGTGAACGTGGCGACCGCTGGGCGCTGGCGCTGGAAGACGGCAAACTGCTGGCGGCGGTCAATCAGTCGCTGGTGGCGATGACGCATCCGTTAACGGATGGCGACGAAGTGGCGTTTTTCCCGCCGGTTACCGGAGGCTGACATGGACACACGCATTCGGGTAGGGCAGGAACCATTCAGCGTAGGCGATGAGTACACCTGGCTGGCAGCCTGCGATACAGACGGCGCAGTGGTGACCTTTACCGGCAAAGTGCGTAATCACAATCTGGGGGATAACGTCAGCGCGCTGACACTGGAGCATTATCCGGGCATGACCGAAAAGGCGCTGGCAGAGATTGTCGATGAGGCACGGCAGCGCTGGCCGATTCAACGCGCAAGTGTTATTCATCGTGTTGGTGCGCTCTACCCCGGTGACGAGATCGTCTTTGTGGGCGTCAGCGCTGCCCACCGTCAGGCGTCGTTTGATGCAGCGCAATTCATTATGGATTACCTCAAAACGCGCGCGCCGTTTTGGAAGCGGGAAGCGACGCCGGATGGCGACCGCTGGGTCGATGCCCGCGACAGCGATCAGCGGGCGGCGCAACGCTGGTCTTAAGCGGTGGTGGCGGTGGATTGATTGCCGCCACTGCATGATTTTTACAGAAATGATTTCATCACCGTAAAAAAAACGATAAAAAGCAGCAAATTATAAAATTTGCATTAACGTAGTGTTAAGAAAATAATTAATAAGAATCATTTTTATTTCTATTTTAATGCAATGATAATGAGCCGGCGGTAATGTCCCGCCTGATTTGCTTTTATTGTCATACAGTTAATTGCCACACAGTTAAAAGGATAATGGTATGAAACGGCGTATAGCTTCTCTGTTCCCCGCCACGTTGCTGGCCTCTTCCCTGATGATGGGATTCTCCTTCGGCGCACAGGCGGAGGATGCGGGTATTGTGATTTACAACGCACAGCACGAAAACCTGGTGAAATCCTGGGTGGATGGTTTTACTCAGGATACTGGTATTAAAGTCACGCTGCGTAATGGCGGTGACAGCGAATTGGGTAACCAACTGGTGCAGGAGGGCAATGCCTCTCCGGCTGACGTGTTTTTAACGGAAAACTCGCCGTCGATGGTGCTGGTGGATAACGCCAATCTGTTCGCGCCGTTGGATGCCGACACCCTGGCGCAGGTGGAGCCGCAGTATCGTCCGTCCCATGGCCGCTGGATTGGTATCGCCGCGCGCTCGACGGTATTTGTCTACAACCCGGAAAAACTGACCGAGGCACAACTGCCAAAATCACTGATGGACCTGGCCAAACCCGAATGGAAGGGGCGTTGGGCGGCTTCTCCGTCTGGTGCTGATTTCCAGGCCATCGTCAGTGCGATGCTGGAGCTGAAAGGCGAGAAAGCGACGCTGGAATGGCTGAAAGCCATGAAAACCAATTTCACCGCGTATAAAGGCAACAGCACGGTGATGAAAGCAGTGAATGCCGGTCAGATCGACAGTGGCGTCATCTACCACTACTACCCGTTTGTCGATGGCGCCAAAACGGGCGAAAACAGTAAAAATGTCCGTCTGTACTACTTCAAACATCAGGATCCGGGGGCGTTTGTCAGCATTTCTGGCGGCGGCGTGCTGGCATCCAGCAAGCATAAAGAGCAGGCTCAGGCATTCATCAAGTGGATCACCGGCAAGAAAGGTCAGGAAGTCCTGCGTACCAACACCGCTTTTGAATACGCGGTGGGCGTGAATGCAGCCTCTAACCCGAAACTGGTGCCGCTGAAAGACCTGCAGGCGCCGAAAGTGGATGCCGCCCAGCTTAACGGCAAGAAAGTGGTTGATCTGATGACCGAAGCAGGTTTGCTGTAATGTGTCAGTGCAGGGCGGGAGTCCAATAAGACAGATGGCTGATGTGGAATTGAAAGTCGCTGGTGTCGGTGTCACCCAACCGGTGCGACCGGGGGCGTGGCCATACCGGATAACGGGCGGCAGTATGGCACTGATAGCCGTGCTGTTGTCGTTGCTGGCGTTATTGCCGCTGGGCTTTGTGGTGGGTATTACTCTCAATACAGGCTGGGAAACGGTAAAAACGCTGGTGTTTCGGCCCCGTGTCGGAGAGTTGTTGCTCAATACCGTATTGCTGGTGGCGGTAACGCTGCCGCTCTGCACATTGTTTGGCGTGGCGCTGGCCTGGCTGACCGAGCGCACAACGCTGCCGGGTCGCCGTGTGTGGTCGTTATTGCTGACTGCGCCGCTGGCGGTGCCGGCGTTTGTCCAGAGTTACGCCTGGATCAGTCTGTTGCCCGGTATGCATGGCCTGGCGGCAGGCGTGTTCCTGTCGGTACTCGCTTATTTCCCGTTTATTTATCTGCCGGCGGCGGCGGTGCTGCGCCGGCTTGATCCCAGCCTGGAAGATGTGGCGACCTCGCTGGGCGCCAAACCCTGGCGCGTTTTTTTTCGCGTGGTGCTGCCGCAGTTGCGGTTGGCGGTATGGGGTGGGTCGTTGCTGATTGCGTTACATTTGCTGGCGGAATACGGCCTGTACGCCATGATCCGCTTCGATACCTTCACCACCGCGATTTTCGAACAGTTTCAGTCTACTTTTAATGGTCTGGCGGCAAATATGCTGGCAGGCGTACTGGTGCTGTGTTGCCTGGGACTGCTGTTACTGGAAGCGTTGACCCGTGGACGGGCGCGCTATGCTCGTGTCGGTTCCGGCAGTGCCCGCAGCCAGACTCCCTGGCGGCTGTCGTCATCGGCGGCGTGGCTTTACATGCTGTTGCCGCTGGCGTTAACCCTGCTGGCGCTGGGGGTGCCGCTGATGACACTCATCCGCTGGCTGTGGCTCGGCGGCATGGAGGTGTGGCGCAATAACGAGTTGTGGCCTGCGCTACGCCAGACATTGTGGCTGGGTGTCAGCGGTGCGGTGCTGGTTACGCTGTGCGCGTTTCCGATGGCCTGGCTGTCGGTGCGTTATCCGTCACGGTTGTATCGCCTGCTGGAAGGCTGTAACTACGTCACCAGCGCGTTGCCGGGCATTGTGGTCGCGCTGGCGCTGGTCACCGTGACCATTCATACCCTGCGGCCACTGTATCAGACTGAATTCACCTTGCTGCTGGCCTATGTGCTGATGTTTATGCCGCGTGCGCTTATCAACCTGCGCGCGGGTATTGCGCAGGCGCCGGTAGAGTTGGAGAACGTCGCGCGTAGTCTGGGCTGTTCGCCAGGCAAAGCGCTGTGGCGCATCACGCTGCGATTGGCCGCGCCGGGCGCCGCAGCCGGCGCGGCGCTGGTGTTTCTCGCCGTTACCAATGAATTGACCGCTACTTTGTTGCTGGCACCCAACGGCACCCGCACGCTGGCGACCGGTTTCTGGGCGCTGACCAGTGAAATCGACTATATGGCGGCTGCGCCTTACGCGCTGATTATGGTGGTGCTGTCGCTTCCACTGACCTGGTTGCTCTATTCTCAATCGAAACGTACGGCAGGTTTATGAATACGCTTGAACTTTATGGCATCGGCAAATCTTTTAACGCCGTTACGGTGCTGGATGGCATCAACTTGCAGGTGGCAGCGGGTAGCCGTACCGCGATTGTCGGTCCCTCCGGTTCTGGTAAAACCACGTTATTGCGCATCATCGCCGGCTTTGAAGCGCCGGATAGCGGTACGGTGCGGCTGCAAACACGGGTTGTGGCGGACGTAAGCCAGTGGGTGCCCGCACATCAGCGCGGCATTGGTTTTGTACCGCAGGATGGCGCACTGTTCCCGCACTTTACCGTGGCGCAGAATATCGGTTTCGGGCTTGAGGGCAGCAAGCAGGATAAGCAGCGGCGCATCGACGAACTGATGGCGATGGTGTCGCTGGACTCACGGCTGGCGGCGTTGTGGCCGCATGAACTGTCCGGCGGTCAGCAACAGCGGGTGGCGCTGGCGCGCGCGTTGTCGCAACGTCCGGCATTAATGCTGCTGGATGAGCCGTTTTCCGCGCTGGATACCGGCCTGCGTGCCGCTACCCGTCAGGCAGTGTCGGCGCTGCTGGAGGAAGCGGGTGTGGCGTCAATTCTGGTCACCCACGATCAGGCTGAAGCGTTGTCGTTCGCCGACCAGGTGGCGGTGATGCGGCAGGGGCGGTTGGTGCAGGTCGGGTCGCCGCAGTCGCTGTATCTGCGTCCGGCGGATGAGGGGATTGCCGCGTTCCTCGGCGATACGCTGGTGTTGCCGGCGCAGCTCAATGGGGGTCGCGCCGCTTGTGTTCTGGGTGATGTGGCGGTGGATGATAATCAGTCTGCCGGCGGGGCGCGCATCATGCTGCGACCAGAGCAGATTCAGATAAGGCTGGCTGAATCATCCGCCACGCCGCAGGCGGTAGTAACGGCCATTGAGTTTGCCGGATTTGTATCCACACTGCGCCTGCGGATGACGAATAGCCAACAGGAGATTGAGCTAAAAAGCGTCAGCCGGGAAGAGATCGTGGTTGGCTGCGGCGTCCATCTGGCGGTAGCAGGGCGAGCGCACCGGCTGGATTAAGCATTCCCCCCCTTCGTAACCTGTGTCCGGCATGATGTCGGGCACAGTGATTCCTTTCGGTATTACGCGTTGCGTTGTTACGTCATGTAAAGAAATTGCGATAGCTGTTGAGGATGCGTTACCCGTCGTGTGTAGCATTTTGTGTTAAGCTGAAAGGCAGGTGGGCGTTAAGCCCGTTTGTTTCACTTACATGCAAAAGGTTGCATCATGGATCGATTT
Source organism: Dickeya sp. CFBP 2040 (assembly GCF_012273755.1). Taxonomy (NCBI): domain Bacteria; kingdom Pseudomonadati; phylum Pseudomonadota; class Gammaproteobacteria; order Enterobacterales; family Pectobacteriaceae; genus Dickeya; species Dickeya sp. CFBP 2040. The sequence continues at coordinate 46,739 of NZ_JAAVXH010000020.1, read as the reverse complement.
CCACGTTCTCATGGTTCCATTGTTCAGCAGGCTGGCGCAGGCCTGCAAACCTATATGGCGCAGGTCTATGGCTGGATGACCTGTGGCCTGTTGCTGACGGCGTTTGTTTCCTGGTACGCCGCCAACACCCCGGCGGTGTTGCAGATGGTGTTCTCCAGCAAAATTACCTTTTATGGACTGGTGATCGCCCAATTAGGGCTGGTGTTTGTGTTGTCCGGCATGGTGCACCGTCTGAGTGGCGGCGTTGCCACTACGCTGTTTATGCTTTACTCCGCGTTGACCGGTCTGACGTTGTCCAGCATTTTCATTGTCTACTCCGGTGAATCCATTGCCAGTACCTTTGTGATTACCGCCGGGATGTTCGGCGCGATGAGCTTGTACGGTTATGTCACTAAACGCGACCTGACCGGTCTTGGCAGTATGTTGTTTATGGCGTTGATTGGCATCCTGCTGGCAACGCTGGTGAATTTCTGGCTGAAAAGCGAAGGGTTACAACTTGCCATCACCTACATCGGCGTGCTGGTATTTGTCGGCCTGACCGCGTACGACACGCAGAAACTGAAAAACATCGGTGAAGAGCTGTCGGTTGATGATCGGGATAACTTCCGCAAGTACTCGATCATGGGCGCGTTGACGCTGTATCTCGACTTCATCAACCTGTTCCTGATGCTGCTGCGTTTATTGGGTAACCGCCGCTGAGTGTGATGATAATCAGTGATAAACGGAGCCAATTGGCTCCGTTTTTTTTGCTATTTCCTGTCGTTGTCATCCATTGGCGTGCGCTCCACCTGGGTTAACTGTGGGCTGTGCGCCGGTAGCCAGCCGACCATCGATGGGAAACGTTTCAGGAAATGAAACACCACCATGCTTTTGAACACCTGCCAGTATGAGCGTTTCGGTAGTTGTGCGGGGTCAACCTGTACGCAATCTTCACGAATAAGCTGGTGCAGGTTGTCCTGCAATTGCTGGTTGAAGTCCCGGTCATTGATAAACAGATTGGCTTCCAGATTGAGCGCCAGACTGAGCGGGTCCAGGTTGCTGGAACCGACGGTAGACCCGTATTCATCCTGTAATGCGACTTTGCCGTGCAGTGGCCGACGGCGGTATTCATAAATAGCTATCCCGGCGTTTATCAGCCACGGATAGAGCAATCGAGCGCCTATCAGAACTATCGGCATATCCGGTTGACCCTGGATGATAAGTCGTACCTGTACACCCCGGCGAGCAGCCTTGCGCATTGCCCGCAATAACCGATAGCCGGGAAAGAAATAGGCATTGGCGATAATCACTTCACGTCTGGCTCGCCGTAGCATTTGCAGGTATTGACGCTCGATATCACGGCGGTGCAGGCCGTTGTCGCGCCAGACAAATAGCGCCTGTGCGTTGCCGGGGTGGATATTACGCGCCGGGCGGCGCAAACGTCGCCGCCACCAGATGCGCGGCTCCTCATCATGTGCCAGTGCCGCCAGTACAAAGCGGTTGATATCGTCCACCACCGGGCCACGCACTTTCACGGCGTAATCCTGCTTGGCCTCCGGACCGTAATCGTTGAGGTGGTCAGCGGAATAATTGATGCCGCCTATCCAGGCGGTGTGACCGTCCACTACCACTATTTTACGGTGCAGTCGCCGGAATAAATTGGTACGCAGCAGGCCGAACAATGGAGGGCGCGGGTCGTAAAAATGGAAACGTACCCCGGCTTCCACCATCGGCGACAGAAAGTCGGGCGACAGGTCGCGTGAACCATAGCCGTCAGCGGTGGCATCTATGCTGACGCCGCGCTGTGCTGCTTCAATCAATACCTCTCGCAACGCGTAGCCAACGTTGTCTTCAAACCAGATAAAGGTTTCCAGCACTACCCGGCTGCGGGCCTGGCGGATAGCGTTAAACACGCTGGGATAGTATTCATCGCCATTCACCAGCAGTTCAATTTGATTGCCGTCGCGCCACTCGGTTTTCACAAATGAATCTCCACTGCCAGCGGCGCATGGTCAGACAGATGCGACCATGGCCTGGACGGCAGCAGCTTCGGTACGCTGGTGCGGGCGTTGCGCACGTAGATGCGGTCAAGTCGTAACAATGGAAAACGTGCCGGAAAGGTACGCGGCGGTTTGCCGAAATGGCGGCTGAACACCTCTTCCAGACCAGCACGGCGTTTGAGCAGAGTGCTGGCCTTCATTTGCCAGTCATTGAAATCCCCGGCGACAATCAACGGCGCATCAGTGGGTAGCGTGGCCAGCAGGTCACACAAGAGCGTCAATTGCTGCCGCCGATGCGAGGCGGTCAGCCCCATGTGCACGCACACCACGTGAATATGCAAATCCCGGTTAGGGACTTTCAGCACACAATGCAGAATGGCGCGTCTGGCCTTTTCGGACACCGACACGTCCAGATTGCGATAGCTGAAAATCGGGAAATGCGACAGCACCGCGTTACCATGCTCGCCTTCCGGGTAGACAGCGTTACGCCCGTAGGCGTAATCGTTCCACATGGTTTCGGCCAGAAATTCGTAGTGCGGGGTATCCGGCCAGTGCTCCACCTGCAATGGGTGAGTGGAGTGGCGCCCCAGCACCTCCTGCAAACACACAATATCGGCGGAAACCGAACGTACGGCATCACGCAGCTCAGGCAGGATGAAACGGCGATTGAGTGCGCTGAACCCTTTGTGAGTATTGATGGTCAGCACAGTGAAAGAAAACCCTAATGACGGCTGCGAGACGGTATCCATTGTTTTCCCTCGTTCTCAGGTAGCTGAAATCAGTGTAGTCAGTGTTTGACAAGACGTCGTTGACGCCGGATACAGGTGGCGATGAAAAATTAGCCAATCTTGCGCCGAAACAGGGCGTAAGCCGTGCTGCCGGTGGTGGCGGTAATCGCCAGTAGCGGCCATATCCCACGCCAGATGACAGCCAGGCTGGCATTTTTCAGATAGATCTGTTTGGTTATGTCGGTGAAATGGCGCACGGGATTAACCCAGGTAAGCTGTTGCAGCCATAACGGCATGTTTTCGACGGGCGACAAATAGCCGGAGAGCAGAATGGCAGGCATCACGAAGACAAATACGCCGATAAATGCCTGTTGCTGGGTGGCGCAGAACGCAGAAATCAGCAGCCCGAACCCCACCAGCGATAATCCATACACCAGCATACTGAGGTAAAACAGCAGTAACGAGCCGGAAAACGGAATACGGTAAGCAAGGATGCCGGCTGCCAGCACGATACTGGCCTGAACGGTGGCGACAATCAGCGCCGGGACCGCCTTGCCGATGAAGATTTGCCCGGTAGAAAGTGGTGAAACCAGCAACTGCTCCAGCGTCCCTTGTTCCCGTTCGCGCGCCACCGACAGCGCGGTGACGATCAATACGCCAATGGTGGTGATCAACGCCACCAGCGACGGCACCACAAACCATTTGTAGTCCAGATTCGGGTTGTACCAGTGGCGAATCACTAAGTCGCTCTGGTGCGTCAGTGTCGGGTCGTTTAGCTGTTCCTGCTGGTAATCCTGCACTATCTGCTGGATATAACGAGCGGCGATCTGGGCGCTGTTGGAGTGGCGTCCGTCAAGCAGCAACTGGATGCGGGTCGGCGTGCCGCCAGCCAACTGACGGGAGAAATCGGGGGGAAAGCGCGCCAGCAGCAGCGCTCGTTGATTATCAATCGTGGGGGCGATGTCCTGCGGGCTATGCAGCATGATGACCCGCGAAAAAGCGCTGGCGCTGGCGAAACGCTCCGTCAGTTCCACCGAGGCGGGGCCATTGTCCTCGTTGTAAATAGCGAGTGTGGCGTCGGTGACGTCCAGTGTGGCGGCAAACGGGAACAGCAGTACCTGTAACAGCACCGGCAACACCAGAATGGCGCGCGTTTGCGGCTCGCGCAGCAATGACTGAAGCTCTTTGCGGATAAGCGTCCACAAGCGGTGTAACATACTTTTCTTCTCTCTCAGTATGCCGGCATCCGTTCGGCACTTCCCAACAACAGATTTCCCTGACCTAATCGAGCCGGCAAGGGGTTTTCCAGGCCGTCAGACCAATGAAAAATACTGCGGATGTTATCAAAAACAGCAGGTTCATCAGCAATACGCTACCGATGTTCCCGGCCAGAAACAGCGTTTGCAGCGTGCTGACGAAATAGCGGGCGGGGATCAGGTACGACACCGCCTGCACCAGCACCGGCATACTGTGGATCTCAAAAATAAACCCGGACAACATCACCGCAGGCAGAAACGCGGCATTGAGCGCTACCATCGCCGCGTTGAACTGATTGCGGGTCAGGGTAGAAATCAGCAACCCCATGCCCAGCGTACTGGCGAGAAACAGGCTACTCAGGCCAAACAGCAGCCATAGCGAGCCACGATAAGGCACGCCCAGCACAAACACCGCCACCACCACACACAGCACCATGGCTATCATGCCCAGCACGTAATAAGGGAGCAATTTGGTGAGCAGCAGTTCGACACGGGTAACCTGGGTTGACAACAGTGCTTCCATGGTGCCCCGTTCCCACTCGCGGGCGATCACCAGCGAGGTCAGAATCGCGCCGATCACCGTCATGATGATGGTGATGGCGCCGGGGATGATGAAGTGTTGGCTGATGGCGGCGGCGTTGAACCAGTAGCGAGTCTGTACCTCAATCAGCGGTTGGTAGCGGCCACCGTGGTCTTGCGCATACTGTTGCTGCCAGAGTTGCCACACTCCTTGCGCGTAGCCCTGTACGAACTGCGCGGTATTGGGTTCGCTGCCATCGGTAATGACCTGAATCGGTGCGCGGTCTTGCGGGTGTGCCAGCCGTCTGGCGAAATCAGCCGGGATGACGATCAGTCCGCGGATCTGCCCGGCCTGCATCCGTTCGATCAGCGCCGGTCGGTTATCGCTAAGGGTGACATCCATAAACGGCGATCCGGTAAAGGCGCGCGCCAGGCTGTCGGCTTCAGCGCTGTGCTGTTCCATCAGTATGCCGACATTCAGGCGGCTGGAGTCAAGGTTAATGCCATAACCGAAAATAAACAGCAGCAACAATGGGATGACAAACGCAATCAGTGCGCTACTGGGATCGCGCAGAATCTGACGGGTTTCCTTCAGACATAGCGCTCGCAGCCGTCGCCAGGAAAAACGCTGATCATCAATGTGTTGTGGCATCAGCCGTCTCCCGATCATACGCCTGTACCAGTGTGATAAACGCCTGCTCCATGGTCGGTTCCGGCGTGTCGTCACAGGCGGCCTGGCGCTTGAGGTCGTCCGGCGTACCGCTGGCGATGATCCGACCGCGATATACCAGTCCGATGCGGTCGCAGTATTCGGCTTCGTCCATAAAGTGGGTCGTGACCATAACCGTGACGCCTTTGTCTACCATGCCGTTAATGTGCTGCCAGAACTCCCGACGGGTAAACGGGTCAACGCCGGAGGTGGGTTCGTCAAGAAACAGGATGTCCGGTTCGTGCATCAGCGCGCAGGCCAGCGCCAGCCGCTGGCGAAAACCGAGCGGTAGGGCATCCGGCGTCTGCTGGAAAATGGGATGAAAGTTGAACGCCTGCGCCATGCGGTTCACTTTATCTTGCTGGCGCTGACCACGCAGGCCGTAAACACCAGAAAAAAAGCGCAGGTTCTGTTCCACGGTCAGGTTGCCGTACAGCGAAAATTTCTGCGCCATGTAGCCAAGATGCTGGCGCGCCCGGCCAGAACGGGTTTTGAGATCCATATCCAGCACCAGCGCCTGACCGTCGGTTGGCGTCAGCAGGCCGCACATCATACGAAAGGTGGTGGATTTACCGGCACCGTTTGGCCCCAGCAGCCCGAAGATTTCACCACGACGGACCTGAAAGTTCACCCGGTCAGTGGCCGCAAAATCGCCGAACTTTTTTGTCAGGTTACGGGCTTCGATCACCGTTTCTCCGCGGTGAGTGTCGCGTTGCGGCAGGATAGCCGCCAGCGATGAAGTAGCGTCAGGGCCGCCACCCAGCAGGTCAATGAATGCATCTTCAAAACGCGGCGCGGTATTTTGTGCGCTTTCCGGCGGCAGGCCGAGGGTGTGCAGCAGGGTGTGTCGATCCGCCTGCGGTTTCAGAATCAGCCGCACATAGCGCCCCTGAATGACGCCGTCGCTCACCTGCGGTTGGCGCAGCGCCTGTTGCAGCAGGCGGCGATGATTGCTACCCGGCTGGTCGAGCAGAATACAACGGCCCGCCATTTGTTGCGTCAGGTCGGCGGGCGCGCCCCGATAGAGCAATTCCCCCTCGTTGAGCAGCAGCACGTCGCGGCACTGTTCCGCCTCATCCAGATAGGAGGTACTCCAGAGAATCAGCATACCGTCGTCTGCCAGTTCATGTACCATGCGCCATAACTCGCGGCGGGAAATGGGGTCAACGCCGACTCCCGGTTCATCCAGCAGCAGTACGCTGGGTTGCCCCAGCAGGGTACAGGCCAGCCCCAGCTTTTGTTTCATGCCGCCAGAGAGTTTGCCTGCCAGCCGGGTGGTGAAGCGCGTGAGGTCGGTAAACTGCAACAGCCGATCAAAGGTAGTGCGCCGGGTGTCACCGGTGATGCCGCGCAGGTCGGCATACAGCGTCAGATTTTCCATCACCGTAAGGTCTTCATACAGGCCAAATTTTTGCGGCATATAACCAAGTCGGGCGTGTAACTGACGGTCATCGGCTATCGGGTCAAGCCCCAGCACCCGAAGGGTGCCTGCGCTCGGCGTCAGCAGTCCGGCCAGCATCCGCATCAAGGTGGTTTTGCCCGCGCCGTCCGGCCCTATCAGCCCGGTAACCGCACCGGCGCGAATTTCAGCGCTCAACTGCGCCAGCGCCGGTTTTGCCTGACCAGCAAAGCGTTTTTCCAGCGCATCAAGGCGAATCAATGGTGTGTCATCGGTCATGGAAAGCATTGTCCTGCGCCAGCGTGAGTGTCACCGGCATTCCCTGACGCAGACCATCGTCTGCATCGTTAACGATGATGCGTAACCGATAGACCAGATCGGTGCGTAACTCCGTGGTTTCGACGTTTTTGGGCGTAAATTCGGCGCTGGGCGATACAAAACCAATTTTGCCGTGATAGGGACTATTCGGGCGGCTGTCGGTGTAAATCAGCACCTCGCGCCCCGGCGCGGCGCGGCCTAGCTGGGTTTCACTGACGTAGGCGCGAATCCAGACCGGTTGCGTTAACGACAGGGTAAATACGGTGCCGCCGGCGTTCAGCATGGTGCCGGCTTCGGCAGCACGCGTCAGGATCACGCCGGGAGAGGGCGCATACAGGCGCGTATCCTGCACATTTAGCTGAGCCTGTGCTTCGGCGGCTTGTGCTTGCGCCAGCGCGGCTTCGGCAGCGGCGATTTCCTGCGGGCGGTTACCGCGTTGATACTGGCTCAGTTTTTGCCGTGCTGCCTGTAACGCGGCTTGCGCCTGATTACGGGTAGATCGAGCGTCTTCCAGCGTATTGGTGGCAAGGGTGTGCTGTTTCCACAAGCCAAGCTGACGTTGGTAGAAACTGTTGGCGTAGTCGTAAGCGGCCTGTGCCTGTTCCAGTTGTGAATGCACCTGGGCGATTTCCTCGCTGCGGTAGCCTGCCTGCAACAGCGCCAGTTGTGCCTGTGCACTGGCAACATTGGCTTTCGCCTGTTGCAGCGCGTTTTGCAACGGTGCACTATCCAGCCGGGCTAACAGTTGTCCCGGCTGGATAACATCCCCTTCATCCACATTCAGACTTGCCAGTCGTCCGCCAACCCGGAACCCCAGATTGACGCTGCGGATATCTACATTGCCATACAGCGTCAACGGCATGGCCTGTTGATTCCGTTGTTTCATCAGGCCATAACCGGCAGCGGCGATAGCAATGACCACCAGCACCAGCCATAACCCTGTTTTCTTATTCATAGCGCTCCCGATATGCTCCTGCGTCCTGTTCGTGCCATTCATGTCGTGATTGTCGAGCCCGCATAGACGATGACATCGCTCTAAGAGTAAGAATAATGCCTCGTTCCACAGATTGCCGCGTTCTGCCGGAAAGTAGGTGGATTCTACGCGGATATCCGCTGACGTTTGTGATGGATGAATCCGATTTTTTAATCAGTAACTGCTTGATATACCAAAAGCGCAGAACCATTTTGCGCACAATGCAGAGGATAAAATGTGATCGACAGATAAAAATTCCTTGGACAGGCGATTTTCTGTTATAATCGCGCGCAGTCATGCACCGTAGTTTGTGCCCATTCATCTGGAGTCAGCGTTGTGCGGTAATAGATGCCGACTCAGCGTTACTCCATCTGTCGTCACCCTAAAAACTGCACCGGTAGATATCGGGTAGGGTGAATCTGGAGTTGTTCTCGTTATGTCTTTTGAATCTCTCGGTCTGAGTGCCGATATTTTGCGCGCTGTGGAAGAGCAGGGCTATCGTGAGCCGACGCCGGTTCAGCGTCAGGCGATTCCGGTAGTGCTGGAAGGGCGCGACCTGATGGCCAGCGCCCAGACCGGAACCGGTAAAACCGCGGGTTTCACGCTGCCGTTGCTGCAATTGCTGAGTGAACGCCCTGTGATGGCGAAAGGCCGCCGTCCGGTACGGGCGTTGATCCTGACGCCAACCCGTGAACTGGCCGCACAGATCGGCGAAAACGTGCTGGCGTACAGCAAGTATCTGCGTCTGCGCTCTCTGGTGGTGTTTGGCGGCGTTAGCATTAATCCGCAGATGATGAAGCTGCGTGGCGGCGTCGATATTCTGATTGCCACGCCGGGTCGTCTGCTGGATTTGGAACACCAGAACGCGGTTGACTTGTCTCAGGTGGAAATTCTGGTGCTGGATGAAGCGGATCGCATGTTGGACATGGGCTTTATCCACGATATCCGTCGGGTACTGGCGAAGTTGCCGCCGAAACGGCAGAACCTGCTGTTTTCCGCTACGTTCTCTGATGAAATCAAAGAACTGGCCGGCAAGTTGCTTGATAAACCGGCTTCGGTGGAAGTGGTGCGCCGTAATACCCCGTCCGAGCTGGTGACCCAGCACGTGCACTTTGTGGACAAAAAACGCAAGCGCGAACTGTTGTCGCACCTGATTGGTAAACACAATTGGCAGCAGGTGCTGGTGTTTACCCGTACCAAGCACGGTGCCAACCATCTGGCGGAACAACTGAACAAAGACGGCATCACTGCCGCCGCTATCCACGGCAACAAGAGCCAGGGGGCGCGTACCCGTGCGCTGGCTAATTTCAAGGACGGCGAGATTCGGGTGCTGGTGGCGACCGATATCGCGGCTCGTGGATTGGATATCGACCAACTGCCGCATGTCGTGAACTATGAACTGCCGAATGTGCCGGAAGATTATGTGCACCGTATTGGCCGTACTGGTCGGGCGGCCTCTACCGGTGAGGCGTTGTCATTGGTATGCGTCGATGAGCATAAACTATTGCGCGACATCGAACGTCTGTTAAAGCGGGAAATCCCGCGTATTGCGATTGCGGGTTACGAACCGGACCCGACCATCAAGGCCGAACCGATCCAGAATGGCCGACAGGGTGGGCGTGGCAGTCGCGGCGGGGCGCCGCGTCAGGGCGAGCGACCGCAAAGTGAGCGTGCCGCCGGGCGTTCGCAGGGAGATCGTCCCCACCAGCCGCGCCGTGAGGGTGCCGCGCGTCCGGCGGGCCGTCCGGAAGGACAACCCGCCCGTCGGCGAGCGCCGCGCAAACCAGCCAGCGGTCAGTAATATCCTACACTGCCGCTTTCGCCTCCGCCTCCGGTTGCCGCCGGGGGCTATAAAACATCACTGCGTTGCCTGCCAGAATCAGCAACAACCCCAGCACAGCGTTAGTCCGCCATACGTACCCTTCGTACAAGGTAGAAATAGAGAGCGCAACTAACGGTAAACACATTTTTTATCAGGTGAATATTCGTCCATAATTCCTGTGCTATGGCGGGAAAGTGTCACAGCGGGAAAGTGTTGACTTTCCCGTCCATTCTTTTGCCGGTCCCGGTTGCGTTGTGGCTCCCATTAACCGTTTATCCTGCCAACAGTTTCTTTCATCGACAGTTTCTCCCGCTGACAGTACCATTTACTTTTTTGCGATGAGTTGAGTTATGCGCGTTTTACTGGCCCCGATGGAAGGGGTGCTGGATGCTTTGGTGCGGGAATTACTCACCGAAGTGAATGATTACGATCTCTGCATCACCGAGTTTTTGCGGGTGGTGGATAGCCGTCTGCCGGTAAAAGCGTTCTATCGATTGTGCCCTGAATTGCGCCATGGCAGCCGTACACCGTCTGGCACGCGGGTGCGGGTGCAACTGCTCGGTCAGTACCCGCAATGGCTGGCGGAAAATGCCGCACGGGCGGTGGAGCTTGGGTCATGGGGCGTCGATCTCAACTGTGGTTGTCCATCCAAAATGGTGAACGGCAGCGGTGGCGGTGCTACGCTGCTCAAAGACCCTGACTTGATCTATCGGGCTGCCAAAGCGATGCGCGAAGCGGTGCCGTCATCGTTGCCGGTAACGGTAAAAGTGCGGCTGGGTTGGGACTCTGGTGATCGCCAGTTCGAGATTGCCGACGCCGTACAGCAGGCAGGAGCCAGCGAGTTGGTGGTGCATGGGCGTACCAAGGAAGAGGGGTACCGGGCAGAGCGCATCAACTGGGCGGCGATTGGCGAGATCCGCAAACGCCTGCGTATTCCCGTTATCGCCAACGGAGAAATCTGGGACTGGCAAAGCGCACAGGATTGCATGGCCGTGACCGGTTGCGATGCGGTGATGATTGGCCGCGGTGCGCTCAATGTGCCCAACCTGAGTAGGGTCATCAAATATCGTGAAGCGCGTATGCCGTGGGCGGAGGTGGTGCAATTGCTACAGAAATATGTGCGGCTGGAAAAGCAAGGCGACACCGGCTTGTATCACGTAGCACGCATCAAGCAGTGGCTGGGTTATCTGCGCAAGGAGTATGACGACGCCAGTGAGCTGTTCAGCCAGATTCGAGCGTTGACGACCTCCGCCGATATTGCACGAGTTATTGATGATATCGGATGAAAGGATTGCAGATAACGTGCGGTGCCATAGCGAGTGTCGCAATCTGAGGAGGGTTATCTGCATCGTACGGCGATGATAATCTATTCGTAACGACCTGTTCATGAAAAGAAAACTTACAACAATGTACTCATCTGATCAGCAAAATGGCAGTCAGTGGATTGAATTATTATGCTTTCGTATCTATACCTGATCATCGAAAAAAATAATTTGTAATAATGCCCTGATGAAATAGAGGGAATGTTGGTGTAAAACGCTGCATTCCATTTCAACATGCTGAACGCACATCCAACATGTTGAACGCACACTGTGCTATTGTTTTTTGCTGCTCATTTCAGCACAACATACAAATAAAGGCTGGCGTAGTCCGCGCGTTGTTATCCAGGCGATATACAAGGTGCATCGGGGTAGCCGAGAATCATTCGTTGTGCGGCTAACCACCTGAGTATAAATGGTTAGTATGATAATAGTGCTGTAATGATAAATATAACATGGCCTGATCGTCTGCTTTGTATGTATTCGCCAAATAATGAGACGTGTCAGAGAAAACCGATAAGCGGAGAAAAAAAGTGCACGAGCATTTCAGAGGGAAATATGAAGTTGAGTTGAAATTTCGTATTCAGGATATTGTCGCTTTTCGTGAAAATTTATTCAGTCACCATCCTGAGTCGTTTGTATTCGAAAACAAGGAACACGATATTTATTATGACTCGGCAGAAAAGACGCTGTGGCAACAAAATATCAGTATGGTATTACGCCGTATGGCTCCATCAGGGATCAAACTGTGGATCGTGAAAGGGCCACGTATGGGGCGCTGCGAGGCCGTCAACGTTGAATCGTTCGACATGACCGACAGTATGCTGAGAACGCTCGGATTTCTGCCGATCTTCGAGGTGAATAAAACCCGCAGCATCTATTTTCTTGAGCGATTCCACATCACGCTGGATTATATCGAGTCATTAGGGCATTTCGTTGAAATTTCCTGCATGACAGAGGAAGAAGCGGAGTTGGATATTCTGAGCGAGCACTGTCAGGGGTGTGCCTTGCGGCTCGGATTGCACATGGACAGCATTGAAACCCGATCCTATCGTCAACTGTTGGGATATTAGGCGGTGGCGTATATTACCGCATCATGCTAACTGCCTGATGGTTAACTGACGGAGGGGTTGTCGAAATACCATGAGCATCAATGTGAGACAACCGCCGCCAGTTTGGATGAGCGGTTGTTAAACTTTGTCACAAAGCTTTTAGGCGGACGGAGTGCACGCTATCCACAGGCGCATTATAATGCGTCGTTGTTTTTTCAGTTAACAGTACACTGTTTAAGCTATTGAATAATGAATAAAAAATTTCGGCTTTCCGTTGTAAGCCTGCTGTTGCTCTCAGCGCCTGTCTGCTTTGCGCCACACGCTGTGGCCAAAACCCCTGTAGCACAACATGTACCATCCCGTCAGGAGATTGCATCCGGCAGCGCGATGGTGGTGGATTTGCGTAATAACGACGTGCTCTATTCCAGCAATCCGGATGTGGTCGTGCCGATTGCCTCGGTCACCAAACTGATGACCGCCATGGTCGTGCTGGATGCTAACCAGCCTCTGGACGAGCTGATCTCCGTTGATATCAGCCAGACTAAAGAGATGAGAGGAGTGTATTCTCGCGTGCGTCTGGGAAGTGAAATCAGTCGTCACGATATGCTGCTGCTGGCGTTGATGTCGTCAGAAAACCGGGCGGCAGCCAGCCTCGCGCATCACTACCGCGGCGGATATCAGGCGTTTATCGCGGCGATGAACGCGAAAGCCAAAGCGCTGGGTATGACGCATACGCATTATGTGGAGCCGACCGGGCTGTCTACCAGCAACGTCTCTACTGCGCGCGACCTGACTAAATTGCTGATTGCCTCCAAACAGTATCCGTTGCTGAGTCAGCTCAGCACGTCGCAGGAGAAAACCGCAGTCTTTACCCACCCGTCTTACAGTCTGCCGTTTCGCAATACCAACCATCTGATCTATCGGTCGGACTGGAACATCCAATTGACCAAAACCGGCTTTACCAATCAGGCCGGCCACTGTCTGGTGATGCGTACCGTAATCAATGGCCGACCTGTGTCGCTGGTGGTGCTGGATGCGTTTGGTAAATTCACCCATTTCGCCGATGCCAATCGCCTGCGTAACTGGCTGGAAACCGGTAAGATCAGCCCAGTGCCGGCAGCAGCGCTGAGCTACAAGAAACAGAAGTCGCTGGCGTCGCGTCAGCCGCACGGCAACAGCGCTGCTGTCGCCGAAGCGGACGAATAACTGAGAGTACGGGCGGCGTTACGGCGCTGCCCGCCAGTCCTGAACCATCTGGCCTGATGCCGCGATTTCTTCTTCATGGCCAGGCTCACGCCAGGTTTCTGCCAGCGCCTGCTGATACCAGAGTTGCATCGCCGGATGGGCCAGCAGGTGACTGACATAATGCGCAGCGTCGCCGGTGAGCGGCAGCGCGTAAGTTTGCGCACGAAACACCACCGGAGCGAAAAATGCGTCTACTGCACTGAACTGTGCACCGGCCAGAAACGGCCCGCCAAACCGCTCTATGCCTTCCTGCCACAACTGATTCAGCCTGTCGATATCGCCCTGTAATGCAGCAGTGATGGTGTGGAGTTTCACCCGCACGCCGCAACTCATGGAGCACTGGTTACGCAGCGCACTAAAGCCAGAATGCATTTCCGCCGCCGCGCTGCGCGCCCAGGCGCGTGCAGCGTTGTCTTGTGGCCAGACTGACGGGTGATCTTCCGCCAGATATTCAGTAATGGACAGCGAATCCCATACAGTGATGTCACCATCGATAAGACAAGGCACTTTGCCGGTCGGTGAGAAGGGTTTGAACGCTGCCTGAACCGGAGTGGGTGCAAAGGGGGTCAGAATTTCTTCAAACGGAATATCCAGTGCTTTAAGTAAAATCCAGGGGCGCAGTGACCAGGACGAGTAGTTTTTATTGGCGATGTGTAGCTGATACATGTCTTCCTCCATGGTGATATAGCAGTCATTTTATTATCTGGATATATCATGAAATCAGTGATATGCACCAGTTGATTGGTCAGTAAAGCCGTTCAGGTCAGCAGCACCTGGCCGCATGTCGCTTGTAACGCAGTGAGATCGGCGTTATTGCGACTGGCGCTGTCGCTAATCAATATGTCGATATCAGCAGGGGAGGCGTAAATAACACGGCTGGTGATGCCAATCTTGCTGTGGTCCGCCAACATGATGCGCTGTCTGGAGCTGCGCGACATCGCCCCGGCAATCGCTGCTTCATGGTGGGAGAAACTGCTGGCGCCGGACTGACTGGCGATACCGACCGGCGATAGCAGGGCGACATCGGCGCGGTAGCGCTGGATTTCCGTCACCGTCAGTGCGCCGCTGGTGGCCTGTGACGCCGCGCCCATGTGGCCGCCGAGCAGGATGACGTCATGCGGTGAATACGCCTCGGTTTCGGCGGCGGTGAGTTTCAGTGCCACATTCAGGCTGTTGGTGATAATGGTCATGCCGGGAAGCCGCAACAGCTCACCGGCCAGCAAAGCGGTGGTGCTGCCAGCATCGATAAACAGCGTTTGACCCGCTTTCAATTGTTGTGCCGCCAGTTGGGCGATTGCCAGCTTCTCTTGTTCCCGCACTGTGTTGCGAACTGACAACGGCGGCTCCGGCTCGGCGCCGATTGCCACAATGCCGCCATGCACCCGGCGCAGCACGCCTTGTGCTTCCAGTTTGAGTACATCGCGCCGTACGGTTTCCCGCGATACCCCCAAATGCTGAATGATGTGTTCGGTACTCACCCGGTTGAGGGACGACAGTAGCAAACGGATACGGTGCAGACGGGTTTCTTCAAGCATCAGCGGGCATTCTCTCGGTCAGCGTAATAGTCGTCGCCATTATAACGGCAAGGCGGCGCACGATCAGGTTCAACAATGAGTGGATTCTTTGTGTATTTTTGTGCTTTTAAGCATAACAGGTATGGCAAGCCTGGTAAGCGGGGGGATGGGAAATGCAGGAAAATGCCTGTTCGATATAATTAATTGTTTTTGTTTTGTTTTTTTGGTGGTGTTTTTGTGAGCTGGCTCGCCGTTATGATATGCTTTCTTGGTGGTTTTTACGTCACTAAATAGTGCGTATTTTTGTATTTGTGTATTTTGTTGCTTTTGGTGTAGGGTAGTGCTTATCAGGCGGCGGCACAGAGCCGACAGCCATCATACGCTGGGCACATTACATTTAATCTGGAGTCATCATGGCGACACGTTCAACCATTATGGATACCAACAGCTTCCGGGCGGAACATGCGGCGGCACTGACCGACGATATCCGCACGCTGACGGAAAAACGCGGCAGGATATTGGGCGATTCTTACCGGCTTTTCTACCGTAACCCGGTACATCTGGTGCGCGGCGAGAAGCAATACCTGTGGGACGCGGCAGGTAACCAGTATCTGGATGTGTACAACAACGTCGCCAGCATTGGTCATTGCCACCCGGTGGTGATTGAGGCGGTGCACGCGCAGATGTGCCAGCTCAATACCCATACCCGCTACCTGCATGACCGCATTCTGGATTACACCGAAGATCTGCTGACGCTGGTGCCAAAAGACATCACCAAAGCGATGTACATGTGTACCGGCTCTGAAGCCAACGATCTGGCGATTCGCGTAGCGCGTGCTTACAGTGGCGGCACCGGGATTATCGTCACCCGCGAGGCGTACCACGGCACCAGCGAACTGACTTCCGGCGCGTCGCCTGCGCTGGGCAGCGGTCAGCCGATTGCCGCGACCACCCGTCTGGTGCCAGCGCCGGATCGTTATCGTGTCGATGCTCCGGATCTGGGCGTCTGGTTTGCTGGGGAAATCCAGAAACAGATCGATGACATGGCTGCCCACGGCATCAAATTTGCGGGTTTTCTTGCCGATTCGATTTTCTCTTCCGATGGCGTGCTGCCGGGACCGGCGGGTTATTTGCAGGCCGCTATCGAGGTGGTGCACGCCAACGGCGGCATCTTCATTGCCGATGAAGTGCAGCCGGGCTTTGCCCGCACCGGCGACGCCTTCTGGGGCTTTGCCCGTCACGACATCGTGCCGGACATTATCACCATGGGTAAGCCGATGGGTAATGGCATCCCGGTATCGGCGCTGCTGGCGAAACCTGAAGTGCTGGCCGCATTTAGCGATGACATTCCCTATTTCAATACCTTTGGCGGCAACCCGGTGTCGATGGCAGCGGCACAGGCGGTGCTGACGGTGATTCGTGAAGAGAAACTGCAGGAGCACAGCAAGGTTGTTGGCGCCCGGTTACTGAAAGAACTGGCTGGGTTGGCGGATCGTCATGCCTGTGTGGGCGACGTTCGCGGCGCCGGGTTGTTTATCGGTTTCGAACTGGTCAGCGACCGTGACAACAAAACGCCGGACAAAGCACGGGCGCTGAACGTCATCGAACAGCTGCGTGAGCAGCGCGTGTTGACCTCGGTGGCTGGCCCGCATGGGAATGTTCTGAAATTACGCCCGACGCTGGCGTTTCAGGCACATGATATCGACTGGCTGGTCGGTGCGCTGGATCAGGCACTGAGCGCTACCGCTTCCTGACGATTGCATACCGATAACACAGGCTTGTGGTTTACCGGATAGCGAGTTGTTTGATAGGTGTTTGATTCCTCTCCAGCCCTTGTGCTGCATCACACCGTGAGCGGGAAAATACGTGATATCCGTTTTTCCGCTCACGGTTTTGTGGCACATTAGCCGCCTTGTCAATCACACTCATCGGGCAGACTGTCGCTTTCTGGCACCGACAACTGCTATAGGAACTCGCAATAATAATGAAACGGTTTACTTCACTGGCGCTCGCGGTCGGCCTGGCCTGTAGCCCACTATGGGCGCAGACGCCCGGTGCGGTGTTGCAAAAAAGTCTGTCGCAACAGACGTCACCGCAGGTAGCATCCGCCGGGCATCAGCGCGATGCCTTCGTTAACGACTTGATGAAGAAAATGACGCTGGATGAAAAGATTGGCCAGCTTCGTTTGATCAGCGTCGGCCCGGATAATCCGAAACATGCCATCCGTGAAATGATTCGCAACGGTCAGGTCGGCGGCATTTTCAACACCGTTACCCGACATGATATCCGCGTGATGCAGGATCAGGTGATGCAACTCAGCCGCCTGAAAATTCCACTGTTTTTCGCCTATGACGTGGTACACGGTCAGCGTACCGTATTCCCTATCGGATTAGGGCTGGCTTCCAGCTGGGACATGAGTGCTGTGGAGCTGTCATCGAGAATTGCCGCGTATGAAGCGACCGAAGACGGCCTGAACATGACCTGGGCGCCGATGGTGGATATCACCCGTGATCCGCGATGGGGCCGTGTCTCCGAAGGTTTTGGCGAAGATACCTATCTGACCAGCGAAATCGCCCGTGTCACGGTAAAAGGTTTTCAGGGTGATGACCTGGCCGGTCGCCACTCGCTGATGACCAGCGTGAAACATTATGCGTTGTACGGCGCGGCGGAAGGCGGGCGAGACTACAACACCGTCGATATGAGTCCGCAGCGCATGTTCCAGGATTACATGCCGCCCTACAAAGCCGCGATTGATGCAGGCAGTTATGGCGTGATGGTGTCGCTCAACTCCATCAACGGCGTACCGGCTACCTCAAACCGCTGGTTGTTGAGAGACGTGCTGCGTGACCAGTGGCATTTCAAAGGCATTACTATCAGTGATCACGGCGCTATTAAAGAGCTTATCAAGCACGGTGTGGCGGCGGACCCCAGCGATGCATCGCGCATTGCAGTGCAGTCCGGCATCGACATGAGCATGAGCGACGAGTATTTCGTGCGTTATCTGCCGGAGCTGGTCAAGCGCGGCGTGGTCAGTATGAAAAATATTGATGATGCCTGCCGCCAGGTACTGAACATGAAATATGACATGGGCCTGTTCCAGGACCCGTATCGTCACCTTGGCCCGGTGGGTTCCGACCCGATTGACACCAATGCCGAGAGTCGTCTGCACCGCGAAGAAGCGCGTGACGTAGCGCGCCGCAGTCTGGTGTTGTTGAAAAACCGCCTTGATATTCTGCCGTTGAAAAAATCCGGCGCTATCGCGGTGGTGGGACCGCTGGCCGACAGCAAACGTGACATTATCGGCAGTTGGTCCGCCGCAGGGCGCCCGGCACAGGCGGTCACCGTGTATGAAGGCATCCGTAAAGCCGTTGGGTATAACGCACGGGTTTACTACGCTAAAGGCTCGAACGTCACCAACCATCCGGGGTTGATCAAATTCCTGAACGAGTATGATGAGTCGGTTGTGATTGATCCTCGCTCGCCGCAGGCGATGATTGACGAAGCGGTGGACGTGGCGAAGAAATCCGACGTGGTGGTAGCGGTAGTGGGCGAATCCCAGGGGATGGCGCACGAAGCCTCCAGCCGTGCCAAAATCACGATTCCGCCGGAGCAGAAAGCGTTGATTGCTGCGCTGAAAGCCACCGGCAAGCCGCTGGTGCTGGTGCTGATGAATGGCCGTCCACTCGACCTGAGTCGTGAAGATCAGCAGGCGAACGCGATACTGGAAACCTGGTTCAGCGGCACTGAAGGCGGTAACGCCATCGCCGATGTGCTGTTTGGCGATTATAACCCGTCCGGTAAGCTGCCGATGACCTTCCCGCGCTCGGTAGGTCAGATCCCGATGTACTACAACCACCTGCCGACCGGTCGTCCGTATTCGGCGGATGCGCCCAACAAATACACCTCGCACTATTTCGACGAGGCCAACGGCCCGCTGTATCCGTTTGGTTACGGTCTGAGTTACACCACCTTTACGGTGTCGGACGTGAAACTCTCCAGCCCGACGATGAAGCGCAGCGGCAGCATTAGCGCCTCGGTAACGGTCACCAACACTGGTAAACGCGCCGGCGAAACCGTAGCGCAGCTGTATCTGCATGATGTGGTGGCGTCGGTCAGTCGCCCGGTGAAAGAACTGCGTGGCTTCCAGAAGGTGATGTTGATGCCGGGTGAAAGCCGCACCGTGACCTTTACTCTGTCGCCGCAGGATCTGATGTTCTACAACGCACAGATGCAGCAGGTGGTGGAGCCGGGCAAGTTTGATGTGATGATTGGGCTGGATTCTCAGCGCGTGAAAACCGGCAGCTTTACCTTGCTGTAACGCGTTGCTGTAGATAAATAAACCGTGGCCCCTGAGGTGTTGTTCCCAGGGGCCTGACAGGAAAACCGGCTGCGCCGTAACGGGTAGCCGGAACTGGCCGGTTTGCCGTTAGCCGCCGTGCACGATAATGATATACCCCACCAGCATCACGCCGCCAATGCCGCCTAATGCGCAGAGCGCAAACAGGCTGACAACCCCCAGTTTTTTAATATTCATCCGGTTATCCTTTTGTTCCGTTCCGGTAATGGTCAGGTTCCGGCGATTATAGAGTCTCTGTCATCGGATACAAGCCGAGCCGCCGCTGTCAGCGTCAAGGTGCCAACGCATAAGGTAAAGTGACAACGTCACAATCATGGTGGCTGACGTTGCCGCCAGTCTGTGGGACAATACCGGCCAGATTGAACCACAGTGAGACGGCATGACCCTTACCCCCGCGTTAAAGCAGCAGATTGGCGAATGGTATAAAGCGCTGCAACAGCAGATTCCCGATTTTGTTTCCCGTGCGCCACAGCGCCAGATGATCGCCGAAGTGGCGAAAGCGCTGGCAGGCGACTATCCGCGTCATCTGGTGATCGAAGCGCCGACGGGCGTAGGTAAAACCCTTTCCTATCTGATTCCCGGCATCGCTGTTGGGCGAGCAGAGCTGAAAACGCTGGTGATCAGCACCGCCAACGTGGCGTTGCAGGACCAGATCTTTAATAAAGATTTGCCATTGCTGCGCCAGTTTATTCCTGAACTGAAATTCACTGCGGCGTTTGGCCGTGGACGCTATGTTTGTCCGCGCAATCTGGCGGCGATGGCGACCGAAGCATCGGCGCAGGGCGATTTGATGCTGTTTATGGATGATCACCTGCCATCGAGCCGTGAAGAGCAAACCACCAGCGCCCGGCTACAGCAGGCGCTGCAAAGCTATGCCTGGGACGGGCTGCGCGATCACTGTCAGGAGTCAGTCAGCGATGCGCTGTGGCAGCGTCTGAGCACCGACAAGGCCAACTGTCTGGGGCGTAACTGCCATTATTACCGCGAATGCCCGTTTTTTCTGGCCCGTCGGGAAATTGAAGACGCCGATGTGGTGGTGACCAACCACGCGCTGGTGATGGCTGCGATGGAGAGCGATTCGGTACTGCCGCAGGCCAAAAACATGCTTCTGGTGCTGGATGAAGGCCACCACGTGCCAGATGTAGCGCGCGACGCGCTGGAGATGTCCGGTGAGGTGACGGTCAACGCGGTGCAACATCAGATGGATCAATTGATTCAGCAGGTGGGATTGTGTCTGGCGCAGTTTCCGCCCAAATCGCCGCCGCGACTGATGCAGCCCGACCGACTGGGCGATCACTGCGGCGAGGTTCGGGAACAGTTGCAACTGTTCGAGCGCCTGAGCAGCCTGTTTTTGCCGCCTGCCCAGCCGGACGCCGATTACCGTTTCCCGATGGGGGAACTGCCGGAAGAGATGCGTGAGTGCTGCAACCGGCTATGCAAACTGGCTGATAGCCTGCGTGGGTTGGCGGAATACCTGCTCAATGATTTGGCGGAGAAAACCGGCAAGCATGATGTGGTCAAGCTGCATCAGGCGATGTTGCGCATCAGCCGCCTGAACGGTTACTGGGACGCGCAGAGCAAACTATGGCGGCTGGCAGCGCTGGAGAAATCCTCTAATGCGCCGGTGTCGAAATGGCTGCTGCGGGAGAGGCGCGATAATCAGCTGCATCTCTATTTTCACTGCGCCGGTATCCGCGTATGCGACCAGTTGGACCGGTTGCTGTGGCGCAATCTGTCGCACGTGGTGGTCACCTCGGCGACGCTGCGCTCGCTCAACAGCTTTTCCCGCCTGAAAGAGCTGTCCGGGCTGGATGAAGAGGAGGGCGATACCTTTATCGCGCTGGATTCACCGTTCAATCACCGCGAGCAGGGCAAGCTGGTGATCCCGCGTATGCGCCATGAACCGCTGATCGCGCATGAAGCTCAACATATCGCCGAGATGGCGCGGTTTTTCCGCGCCGAATTGCAGCGGGATGTCCACAAAGGCATGTTGATGCTGTTCGCCAGTCAACGGGCGATGCAACAATTTCTGACCGAAGTGCCGGATCTGCGGTTGATGCTGCTGGTGCAGGGCGATCAGCCGCGCTACCGGCTGGTGGAATTGCACCGTCAGCGGGTGCAGCAAGGGCAGACCAGCGTGTTGATCGGCCTGCAATCCTTCGCGGAAGGATTAGATCTCAAGGGTGAGCTGCTGTCGCAGGTGCATATCCACAAGATTGCGTTTCCGCCGGTAGACAGCCCGCTTGTCCTCACTGAAGGCGAGTGGCTGAAAAGCCTCAAGCGTCATCCGTTTGTAGTGCAAAGCTTGCCGAGCGCCTCATTTAGCCTGATTCAACAGGTTGGCCGGTTGATTCGTAGCCATGATTGTTTCGGTGAAATCGTCATCTACGACCGCCGCTTGCTGACCAAAGGCTACGGCGCTCAGTTACTGGCCGCGTTACCTGTATTTCCTATCGAACAGCGCGCCATGCCGGACGGTGAGTAGCGAACTGTGTACGTCAGGTTATCTGCACCCCCAACAGCAAGCGGTAACGGTTGATGGAGTTTCGCTGCCGCGCCGTTTCCGCAGCGGCAGCGGCGTTTTCACACTTCCCCTGTGACCAATTCATGCTATGTTTCCAGACAAATTATCCTTTTATGACGGGCGTTATCAGTTCGCCCGGTTTATGAACACTGCTTAACCGTTGCCTTATCAATGAGAGCACATCATGGATTACACCCGAATCATTAAAGAGGTTGGCCGCGGCAAAAATCATGCGCGCGATCTGGAGCAGGACACTGCTTATCAACTGTATGCTCAAATACTGCATGATCAGGTGCCTGAGCTGGAACTGGGCGGGTTGTTGATCGCATTTCGCATTAAGGGCGAGTCCGAAGCGGAAATGCGTGGTTTCTATCAGGCGATGAGCGAACAGACCTTGCATCTGTGCGCCCCGGCTGGCAGCCCGATGCCGGTGGTCATTCCCAGCTATAACGGCGCTCGCAAACAGGCCAACCTGACGCCATTACTGGCGCTGTTGCTGCATCGGCTGGGGTTGCCGGTGGTGGTGCACGGCGTGAGCCACGATCCAACCCGTGTAACCAGCGAGTCGATTTTTCGTGAACTGGGCATTACGCCGGTGGAGCAGGCGCAGGAAGCGCAGCAGCGGCTTGATCAAGGCGAACCGATATTCATACCGGTGTCGCTGCTGTGCCCCGCCATTGAGCGTCAGTTAGATCTGCGCTGGCGCATGGGGGTGCGCAACAGCGCCCATACACTGGCCAAGCTGGCCACGCCGTTTGGCGACGCCGAGGCGCTGCGACTAGCGAGCGTGTCGCATCCGGAATATGTCGGTCGGGTCGGCAGATTCTTTCAGGATATTGATGGTCGTGCGTTGCTGATGCACGGCACCGAAGGCGAGGTCTATGCTAACCCGCAGCGCTGCCCGGAAATACATTTCATCCGTGAACAGCGTCAGGACATGCTGCAAGCACGTCAGGATATCGCGGTAGCAAGCGACGCGCTGCCGTCAGCGAAGGATGCCGTCACCACCGCCCGTTGGACGGAGGCTTGTCTGGCAGGCGAACAGCCGATACCACAGGCGATTCGTCTGCAACTGGCGTGCTGTCTGGTCGGAACGGGTGAAGCGGCCTCAATGGAACAGGCTGCTTCAACGATACGAAAACGACTGGGTTGATCATAACGACTAACAATAAGTAAGGAACAACCACATGCAACAGGCTAAGGCATATTTTGACGCCCTGAACCGCGATTATCTGGCGGTGCACCAAGCGAAAGAGGATCTCTTCTGGCAGCGTTATATGGGAACCGGCGACGAAACCGTTTCCTTGCGTTTTGCTGAGGCGGAAAGCGCCTGGAAACGTTTTATCTCGCAATCATCCCGGCTGGCCGAACTACGGCAACACATTGCCGACGTCGAAGCCGCGCCTGCTGGCGAAGCGCGTGACGCGCTGCTGCACGGATTACGCGGCTGGTATCGCTTTTTTGACTGCAATGTAATTGAAGATGTACAGGCACAGGCGCTGATGGATGAACTGATTGCCGCCGAGCATGACCTGTTTTCCCGCCGTAAAACCTATCAGCCCACCCATCTCAATGAGCAGGGCGAGCGCGTTTCCGCCTCGCTGGGCGAATTGCTGACTAATCAGGCCACCAATGATAACGAGGAATACCGCCGTAGTTCACAGCAGGCGCTGCGCGATTTGGAACAGTGGCTGGTTAATCACGGATTTCCGGCGCTGGTCAGCCTGCGTAACCGCTTTGCTCGCCAGATGGGGTATCGCAACTACTTTGATTACAAGGTGAACAAGACCGAGCGGATGACGCCGGAACAGTTGTTCGCCATTCTTGACCGTTTTGAGGAGCAGACCCGCGACGCCAACCGGCGCAGCCTGCGTCAACTGGCGGCGGAAAAGGGCGAGGAAGCGTTACAGCCGTGGAACGTGCGTTATGCCAGTACCGGCGATGTCACCCGTCAGTTGGATCCGTACTTTCCGTTTTCTGCCTCGCTGTCTCGTTGGGTCAATAGCTTCAAACGTCTGCATATCGATTTCAGCGGCGCACAGATGCAGCTCGACCTGCTGGTGCGCAAAGGTAAATATGAAAACGGCTTTATGCATCAGCCGGTGCCGCCGTTTGTCGATCAGGGTCAGTGGCTGCCCGCACGTATCAATTTCACCAGCCTGGCGCAGCCGGATCAGATCGGCAGCGGCGCTAACGGCATCAATACGTTGTTCCATGAAGGCGGCCACGCGGCGCATTTCGCTAATATCCGCCAGAATGCGCCCTGTTTTGCGCAGGAGTTTCCGCCAACCTCAATGGCCTACGCAGAAACTCAGTCGATGTTCTGCGACAGCCTGTTGCAGGATGCCGACTGGCTGAAGCGTTATGCGCATAACGCACAAGGAGAGCCGATGCCGGATGCATTGATTCAGGCGGATATCCGCGCTCGTCAGCCAATGCGGGCTTTCAATGAACGCCATATTTTGCTGGTGCCGTATTTCGAATGGCAGTTGTACTGCATGGATGACGAGGCGCGTACCCCGGAGGCGATTTTGCAGCTGGCGCGGGATACCGAACAGCGCATTCTCGGCATTAGCGGCAGCCCGCGCCCGACCATGGCGATTCCGCATTTGCTGTCGATGGAATCGGCCTGTTCCTATCAAGGGTACCTGTTGGCGATGATGGCGGTAGAGCAAACGCGCCATTTCTTCTTGCAGCGTGATGGTTATCTGACGGATAACCCGGCGATTGGTCCGGACCTGACGCGCCATTACTGGCAGCCCGGCAATAGCCTGAGCCACGATGAAACCTTACGCAGCCTGACCGGCGAAGGATTCAACCCAGACTATCTGGCGCGTGAATGCAACCTGACGGTGGAAGAAGCGTGGCAACAGGCGCAGGCAACCATCGCTGCAGCTATGGCGCGCCCGCAACCCGCGGCGGATTTCTCCCTCAACGCCCATATTCAGGTGGTGGATGGCGATACCGTGTTGGCTGACAATCAATACGGCGATGATGCCCTGTGTCAGGCATTCGCCCGTGTAATTGAAGACACTTACCCGATTCATGCCTGAGAATTTCAGACGCCGTGGCGGTGCCACGGCGTCTGTTTTATCTGTTTCAGATGTTGCGCCTCCATCACGTTTTTGTATTGCTAAACCGGTACAGTTCTCTCGCGCCGGGGGAACCCGCGCCTATACTGTTTGGCGACATTGGTAATCAAAGTACCTGTTATTAAAAAAGTTTCACCGAGTTGTCATCAGCAGCGCTTAGGCTGATGCGGTTTCCTATCCTTGCCGATAATCCGTAACAATAAAAAGGACCTACCATGCGCTATTCCTACGCGTTTATAACCGTGGCTTGCTCACTGGCGACAGTCCAGACGCAGGCGGCTTCCCGTAGCGATTCCCCACTGCCGTTGCTGCAAACTACCACTGAGGCCAGCAATAGCGCCCCGGTCATCGAGATGCAGCAACGGGTGCAGCAATATCTGCAAAAAGCCTTGCAGGGAAGCGCCCCAAAGCTGACCCGTGCGGTGCTGGACAACGCGCCTGATCAGGGCGAACCGCAGGGTGATATGAAATGGCTGAAAGCGACTGGTTACGTTTTCAACCCTAAAGGTCAGCAGCAGGCCAGCGTGAAACTGCTGGATGGGTTTCGTACTCTGCCGGCGTCGGTGTTGCAGAAAAACCTGGCGACGGTTGAGCACATCAATCTGGAATCTACCCTGCCGCTGCGCCAGAAAGCACTGATTGATGCGGAAAACACCCGCTATTTGTACGCGCTGGCAGAAGCGCTGGGACCGAAGTTGGGCAAGGCGTTTCTCGATGTTTATCAGAAAGGCGAAATCGGTAAGGCTGCTGCGCTGATCAAGGCGACCAACGTCAGCACATCGGCGGCGAAAAACGCCTTTAACTACCCACGTCCGTTCAAACAACCGGGCAACAGCATTCATCTGGTGCCGGATACCGCTGTGGTAGTGGATAACGTTCGCTACACGGCAGCGGGTGGTTCGTTCCCCAGCGGCCACACCAATAGTGGTTATAACGATGCGTTGTTGCTGGCGCAGATGCTGCCGGAACGTTTCGTGCCGCTGATTGACAGAGCGGCTACCTACGGTTATTCCCGTCTGGTGCTGGGGGTGCATTATCCGCTGGATGTGATTGGCGGTCGCATGGCGGCTGAACGCAGTGTGGCGTATTTCCTGAATGACCCGAAATACCGCGTGTTGTTCAACGAGGCCAAAACCCAGTTGCGTACCGCGCTGGAAAAAGCCTGTGGTACCACGCTTGCCGAATGCGCCAAACCACAGGGCAAAAACGATCCTTACACCGACCCGGCGATGACGTCGTTCTATCGTTACACCATGACCTACAACTTGCCAATGGCAAAGGTGAAAGCCCAGTCGGTTAAGGTGCCGGAAGGGGCGGAAGTGCTGCTGGAAGGACCGTTGCCGCAATTGAGCGCCACCCAACGTCGTGCCTTGATGGTAAAAACCGCGATTGCCGACGGTTATCCGCTGTCTGCCGGCGGGGGGGAGGCGAATTTCTGGCAGCGCCTGAACCTACATGATGCGGTGGCAGCAGCGAAGAAGTAGACGTTCTTGCCTGAACGGAAACGCATAACTAGCAGTTATAAAAGAGCAGTGAAGAGAGGCGGGGTTAGCGCCTCTCTCTCTTTTTTTGGTATTTGGGTTTTGGTGTTAAGGGCAACCTAACCCAACTGCGTGACTAGTGCGCGATGCTGACGTTATCGAAACTGACTTTGCCGTTACTATTGTTGCGTGACGAGAGTACCAGTCCGACATACAGCGTATCGTTCATGTTTTGATTGATTTGCTTATTTAAGGTGGTCCAGGTCAGCCCATCGTCAGAAACTGCTGAGATAAACGTGTTGCCATCGCGGGTTACGCGCAGCCAGGTAGGTTGGCTGCCGTTTTCGGATTTGGCGAACACACCGCGGTTGCCGGTAGCACTGGCGTCTTTGCTGCGCCATTGCGACATCGCGCCGGATGATGCTGTGTACCCTGTCAGCATGTAAGCGCTGCTGTCGGAGAGCGTGTTGCGCATCATCACACCCGCTTTGGCCTGAGGATCGCTATAACGCAGGTCGATCAGTCGTGCGGTAATGCTGCCGTCGCCTTTCAACTGCTGATAAACGAAATTGACGTTGTCGGCAGCGCCCCACATATCGCCGGTGTGTGCTTCCAGTGCAATCACGTCCTGATCTTCAGTGGCGACACCGGGCGTATCGGTTTTGCCGATGTCCTGCTGCTTCCAGTTGCTGCTTAGCGGGGAAGCAGGCGGTGTGGTTACGGTAACCACGTTGGAATAAGCGGAGTCTCCGGCCTGATTGTAGGCTTTGACCCGAAACGCGTAGGTCGTGTTAGGTGCCAGCGTCCCCACGCTCACCGAGGTGGCGCCTGGTCCCAGCGATTCCGCGCTGGTGTAGACTGCGCCCGCATCGTAGGCACGGGGTGTGGTGTCATAAGCGCCGTCGCCGAAAGTACCGGCATAGGAATATTCGACGATGAAGCCGAGTTCATTATCTGAACAGTCATTCCAGTCCAGTTGTACTACCGAGCTGGAAATAACGCCGGCAGTCAGGCTATCTGGCGAGGAGGGCGGTGTATCCTCACCGGTGTAAGGGTCCAGCGATATGCCGTTGCGCAGCGTGGCGGCGTTGATACGATGGCGCGTTGCCGCCAGTCGGTTGTTCACCTCGGTCAGCGTCAGCGGGGTGATGCTGATATCGTAATCCACCGGGCCTTCGCGTTGGGTGAGGGTGACGGTGCCGTCCAAATAGAAAATCTCGTTGAGCCACAGGCTGGGCATGATTTCGCCGTTGTTGGCCGGTGGCCCAACGGTAAACGGAACCATCGGGTTGCCGGTGCTGGTTTGGATGCCGGCGTTCCACACGGCAGAGCGGCCAGGTATACCATCAAGGCGATAATCCGGCGCGTAACGATCAGTTAACGCTACTTTTTTGATGAAACCCTGCGTGGTCGTCACCAACGGTGCGTTTTCCGCCAGCAGGGTACCGCCACGGTTGAAATAGTTTAATTCCCAATGCATCAAAAAGTATCCCTGACCTGTCAGAGTCAGGTGCTCACCGGCATGTAACAGGAGATATTTCCCTTCTTTTGAGCCTTTAATCGGCTCAACGTATTTATTGGCCTCACCGTCGTTATTACCGACCAGCGTGACGCCAGTCGTTGCTGGTCGCTGGTACAGGCCATTGATCCTGGGGTAGGCGAGATTCTGATCGCCCTTATCAAATGTGGCGTGGGCAGTCGATGCGACAGAACCCGCGCAGCGTTGTGTGTTGACGGCGCTGGTCGTGTCGTCAGCAAACCCGTATGCGCTGAACAGCATGACACCCATCAGGGCGCTGAATCGGCGTCGGGAAAGGCGATAACGGGTGGTTTTCATGTATATATCCTGGTGAATTGATAACGTATTGATTTAATGCAATATCGGGAATGGTTGATGCACGCATCGCGCAGCGTATAGGAAGCAGTAAAAAATGCCAAACCGGTTGGATTTATTCTCGGAATATTCTGATGCTATGTCGCGTGGTCGGAACGTTGACGACAGCCCGTCAGAGCTGCCGTCAGGGAACCATCAGGAAACGTGTTGCAGAAATTCGCGCAGTCGATCACTGGGCGGATTGGAAATCAACGCATCCGGATGACCGTCTTCGGCAATACGACCTTTATCGATGAAGATCAGGCGTGAAGCCACTTTTTGGGCGAATCCCACTTCGTGGGTCACGATCACCATGGTCATGCCTTCTTCAGCCAGGTCTTTCATCACGTTCAGCACTTCGTGACGCAGTTCCGGGTCCAGCGCCGAGGTAGGTTCGTCAAACAGCATCAGCTTCGGTTTTACCGCCAGCGCACGGGCGATAGCCACACGTTGCTGCTGACCGCCGGACAGTTCGGACGGATAGTGGTGCGAGCGTTCCGCCAACCCCACTTTGGCCAACAGTTCACGCGCCAGTTTCTCAGCATCGGCCTTGCTGGTGCCGCGCACTCGAATCGGGCCGAAGGCGACGTTTTCCAGCGCCGTCAGGTGCGGGAACAGATAAAACTGCTGGAACACCATGCCGGCTTCCTGACGAATCAGGCGTTCGTCCACGTTGGGGTCATTGACGGTCAGGCCGTCTACCACCAGCTCGCCGCTGCTGATTTCTTCCAGTTTGTTGATGCAGCGCAGCAGGGTGGATTTGCCGGAACCAGACGGCCCGATAATCACCACGACTTCACCCTGTTTGATGTTCAGGTTGATGTCGTGCAGTACCTGGGTTTGACCGTAGTGTTTCGATACGTTTTTGAATTCAATCATATAATCTTCAGTCTTCTTTCCAGCCAGCGCATTCCAATGGTAAGAACGAGTGTAATTACCAGATAGATAATCGCAGTAGCAGTCAGTATTTCCAATGCGCGGAAATTACCTGCGATGATTTCCTGTGCCTGACGCGTTAATTCAGAGACACCAATGACGATACACAATGATGTGTCTTTGATACTGATGATCCACTGGTTACCCAGAGGAGGCAACATACGGCGTAATGCCAGTGGCGTAATCACATGACGTAATGTTGCGCGGTGTGATAACCCCAGCGCCAGACCGGCTTCGGTAAAGCCTTTGTGGATAGACAGCACCGCGCCACGAGTAATTTCGGCGATGTAGGCACCTGAGTTAATCATGATAGTGATGACGGCTGCGGTAACAGGATCGATACGAACTGACGTCAATATCATCGGGATGGCGAAGTAGATGTACATTATCTGTATAACCATGGGAGTGCCACGGATAACTTCGATAAAGACCAGCGCGACGCGATTGGATAGCCACCCGCCATAGACGCGGGCAAATCCCGCAACGACACCAATAACCAGGCCGCCCAATAAACCCAGCACGGAAATCAGCAGAGTCATTTGGGCTCCCTCCAGCAACTGAGGGATAGACGGCCAGATGGCACTCCAGTCAAACTGCATGAACATTCTCCAGCAATAATAACGCTACCATAGCAAGGTGCCGCACGGACTGACCGGCGGCACCGTAGAAGCTATTCAGCTTGTTATTTCTATTCAACCTACGATTTGTTAATTAAACCTATTACTTCGGGTCAGTACCGAACCACTTTTTGTAGAGGGTGGCATAGGTGCCGTTATCGCGCAGGGTTTTCAGCGCGCCGTTCACCTTGTTGCGCAGATCATCGCTGCCTTTCGGGAACGCGATGCCGTACTGCTGTGCTTTGATAGAATCGCCTACGGCTTTGAATTTGCCGTTACCCGCAGTTTTGATGAAGTACAGGATGTTTGGCGTATCATGCAACACGGCGTCGGCACGGTTTGTACCCAGTTCCAGGTAGGCGTTGTCGATGTTCGGGAACTGGCGCAGTTCCCTGGTTTTGAGGTTGGCTTTGGCGTAATCGACCGAGCCGGTACCGCTCTTCACCGCCACCACTTTACCGTTCAGATCCTGCTCGCCTTTGATGTCCTGATTGTCGGCGCGCACCATTACCAGCAGGCCGCTGTTGTAGTAACCGTCTGAGAAATCGATTGCGCGTTTGCGCTCTTCAGTAATGGTAATGCCTGCCAGCGCCAAATCTACGTTGCGAGTCTGCAGTGCCGGGATGATGCCGCTGAAATCCATCGGTTTCAGGGTGTAGCTCAGGTTCAGTTGTTTAGCGATGGCATCCCACAGGTCGATGTCAAAACCGACATACTTGTCACCTTGTTTGAATTCAAATGGCACGAATGCCGTATCGGTCGCTACGGTAAGCGGTTTCTCTGCGGCCTGGCCAGACAGGCTGAAGGCCAGCGCCAGTGCTGCCAGTGAAGTTTTAAATAATGATTTCATCAAAACGTCCTTCCTCTCGTTGGTTATGTATTCCGCTGTTTTACACCGTTGGCTACTTGCCACCATGGGTTGCCTGCCACCATTGAGAATGGTGTTGCATCGGCTTTGGCATACAGAGATGAGGCCGATTATCCGACATCAGTTGTTATTAGCCGCCGCACTGACATGCAAGGTGCTGTGGAGAAAACAGGGGGAGTCGTTGCCAAAACAGGACGGGTAGACCCGCTAATTCTTATCGCGCAGCCATCAGGAAATCCTATAGCGTGCGTTGCTATGAATAACTGAATTGTGCAGGGTACACAACCGTTGATTACGTTCAAGGAGGAATATTGCTAACAAGCGCTAATTTTTTGTTCATTTTGTGGCGTGGATGCAAGCGATTTGCGTGGCGATGCAGAAAAAATGCATATTATCTCAATGTGTCTGGCAGGGTAAAAATGGCGGAAAATAGCATAGATGCAATCAGAAAGTGGGAAGTGCTGAAATCTGGCCGGAGAAATCCGGCGGTTCGACCGCCGGTCATCGTTGATGAACTATTCGATGTTGGCTTCGATAAACCACAGGTATTGATCCAGATCGCGGGATGCGGCAGTGAGCATATCTGCGGTATCTTCGTCCTGCGCCTGACTGATGGCCTTGCGAACCGTATTAGCGACGATGGCATAGCTATCTGCCAGCGCTTTCAGGTGGTCTTGCACGCTGTGAATGGTAAGCGGGTAGCTACCCAACGCCGTTTTCTGGTGAATGACCTGGACAGTGCCGGTTGCCACGCCGCCCAGTTGCACCACACGCTCGGCGAAGGTGTCCAGATGAGTCATCAGTGAGTTGCGGAAGGTATCCAGCATCTCATGTACGGCGATGAAGTTTGCTCCGCGCATGTTCCAATGCGCCTGTTTAGTCATCAGCGACAGATCGGTAAAGTCCACGACCAACTGATTTAGCAGGGCGATAGTCGAGGTTTTAACGTTATCGTCCAGATCGTTACGGGTGAAAATAAGATCAGCGGAAGCTGCTTTTACCAGTTTAGCTGTACGCATTGTATTATCCTCTTTAATTTCCGTTATTGCTGATAATGATTTTGGCTGTCAACGGAACGAATTATAGCAACCTGAATGTGCGGAAGATGCTTAGTTCGGTCTATTACAGGGATAGCCTCAGACAGTGAAAAACAACACTTCTGTATATGTTATTTAGCGTCTGGATACAGCAGTAAAAAATAGCCAGGATAAAAGGTTATTTTTTTATTAAGTTACAATCTTTTGGTATGGAATTATCAGGTGATGACTGGATATTTCTTATGCAATGTTTTCCCGAATGCGTCTGTCAGGCATTAAATAATTTAGCGGGATAATCACAGAGGATGATATTTCCCGGCCAGGCTGACCGGGAATGCGGTTATTTTTCAGACGGGAGAACAATTGCACGATAACAATTCACGATAACAACTGCACGATAACAACTGATGCCGCTAATTCAGGCTACGGCACTTTTTTTCGCGCTAAGCGTGGTGCCCAGCGAAGCAATGATAATAAATGTCAGAGCCAACCACTGAGTGAGAGTCAGGTGTTCGTGCAGAAAGAGGATGCCGGAGAGTGCTGCTACGGCGGGTTCCAGGCTCATCAGGGTGCTGAAAGTACGCGTCGGCAACCGGGTCAGCGCCAGCATTTCCAACGTATACGGCAAAGCGGTGGAAAGCACCGCTACAGCGATACCTGTCGGCAGAATATCAAGAGAAAATAGAGTGTTGAGATCGGAAAACAGCAGGCCAATCGGGCAATATATCAGGGCGGCAATCAGCGATCCGATTGCTACGGTTCCGGTGCCATGACTGGTTCCTGCCTTTTGACCAAACAAAATATAGCCCGACCAGCAGGCTCCGGCGCCAACGGCAAAGACGGCGCCGGTGACGTCCACATTATCAATATGCTGCCCAAGCGGTAGCAGCAGCCACAATCCGGCGGCAGCCAGCAACACCCACACGACATCCAGCAGGCGGCGAGATGCCAGAAGCGCGACCGCCAGCGGCCCGGTGAACTCCAGCGCCACGGCAATCCCTAATGGTACGGTGCGCAATGCCAGATAAAACAGATAGTTCATGCCGCCCAGCGTGATGCCATAGATCAGCAATGGCAACCGTTCTGAACCAAAACGTAATCGCCAGGGTTTGAAGACCAGCAGTAAAATCAGCGAGCCTATCGCCAGACGCAGTGCCGTCACGCCTGAAGCGCCAATCAGCGGGAAAACCATTTTAGCTATGGCTGCGCCGGTCTGGATGGACAGCATAGCGATCACGATGAGTAATACCGGTAGCAATACAGAATTTTTTAATGCGGAAATCAAGGTCATTTGCAGGGCCTTAACATGTCGTGGGCAGCCAGAAAAAACAGGTAATAAATGAACAATTCATTCGACGTTAGTTTACTCTCGTTGACTTTAATTTACTCTAAATTTGAAAATCTTTTTTTTATATAAAATCAGCCTGAAAAGTAATCAAAAAATTAAGAAAACTCCATGCCAAAGCAGTGTGTTGCATTTATTTTTTCACACTGCGATGAGCTTATTTTATTTATCAATATCAATTATTTATATTGTATTTGAAAATTTTTGTTACACGTTTACCCTAATTGAAAAATAATAACCAGTCAGCATTTGCCCTAATTTCTTGTTATATTTGTCTCGCTTAATCTTCTTTTCGTAAGATAATTCGAGGCATATTATGAAAAAAATCGCGTGTCTTTCCGCTTTAGCTTGTGTTCTGGCTGTAAGCGCAGGTTCTGCAGTGGCTGGTGAAAGCACTGTATCTCTTGGTTATGCTCAGGGCGATGCTCAGGGCGTGCAGAACAAACTGCCGGGCTTCAACCTGAAGTACCGTTACGAGTTCGATAATAGTCAGCTGGGCGTGGTAGGTTCTTTCACTTACCTGCAAGACAGTCAGACTATTGATAATTTCTACAACAAGAACCAGTACTACGGCTTCAGCGCGGGTCCGTCTTTCCGCTTCAATGACTGGGCGAGCATCTACGGCCTGGTTGGCGTAAGTGCCGGCAAGTTCACGGTTAACAAGACCGATGGTTCTTCCAACAACAGCTCCAGCGATGCTGGCTTTGTGTACGGTGCCGGTTTGCAGTTCAACCCGGTTCAGAACGTGGCCTTTGATGTTGGTTACGAGCAGAGCCGCATCCGCAGTGTTGACGTAGGCAGCTGGAACGTAGGCGTAGGCTACCGTTTCTAATCGCGCCTTGCACTTTACGCGTTGCGTGAGAGCACTGTTGTGAAAAATCCGCCCGACTGGGCGGATTTTTACTATTAACGGCTATGTACGGCTAGGCAAACCAGCCAGCAATTTTTTAAGCAACTGATTCAACTGATGCTGTTCCTCTTCATCCAATGCGGCCAATAGCTGCTGCTCATTGTCGGTATGCAGTATCACCAACGTATCCATCAGTTCCCGTCCTTTTTCTGTCAAGGTGACCAGCGTGCCGCGTCGGTCTTGCGGGTTGCTCTGACGTGCGACCCACTGCGCCCGTTCCAGCCTGTCGATGCGGTTGGTCATGCCGCCTGATGATATCATCAACGCTTCGTAAAGCTGAGTCGGCGTCAGCGCGTAAGGCGCGCCGTTGCGTCGTAGCGTCGCCAGTACATCAAATTCACCGGGACGCAGGCCAAACCGGGCGAACAGCGGATTGAGATAATCCCGTTCTAACCGCAACGTGGCTTCAAGTAACCGTCCCACTACCTGCATCGGGAACGGATTAATATCCGGCCTTTCCCGTTGCCATTGTTCATAAGCGTTGTCTGCACGATCTGCCATAAGTGTAATTTGTCTTGATATTAAGATTCTTTCTGCAAAGATATTCTATGGGGAACACCTATCACCACTCAAGCATCAGAGAGTTACAAGGAGCGGTATGTCACACGCAATTCGTGCCAAATCACTGTATTTTGTCGTTATTACCGTCATGTTACTGGGGCTTAACCTTCGCCCGGTACTGGCAGGAATCGGCCCGTTGCTGTCACGGATTCAGGCGGATACCGGCATGGGCGATATGCAGGCAGGGCTGCTGACCACCCTGCCAGTATTCGCTATGGGAATCTGCGCGCTGTATGGCGGGTGGTTGCAGTCTAAAGTGGGCGAATATCGGGGTATCGGCATAGGCATTGTCGGTATTGCGGTTGCTTGCTTGCTGCGTTGTTGGCTAACCGGCACGACGGGGTTACTGCTGACTGCGGCGCTGGCTGGTGTCGGCATTGCGTTGATTCAGGCGTTGATGCCCTCATTTTTGCGGCGCAGTTTTAATCAACAAAGCAGTCGTCTCATGGGGTTGTATACCACTGCTATTATGGCGGGTGCAGCACTGGCGGCAGCCAGTATTTCACCGCTGGCAGATATTATGGACTGGGATGGTGCGCTGGCGATATGGGGCGGTCTGGCGACGCTGGCTGCCGTAGCCTGGATGATCTCGGTGTTGCTGAATCCGATGCCCGATAACGTATCACATACACGGGTGGTAGCCGCATTGTCGCGCAGACGGGCTTGGGCGTTGATGATATTTTTTGGTATCGGCACTGCGGCGTACACCCTGGTGCTGGCCTGGTTGCCGCCTTACTATACCCAGCTTGGCTGGAGCTCTGCCCGTAGTGGTCTGCTACTGGGGGGACTGACGCTGACAGAAGTGGTGGCCGGGCTGCTGGTGTCGTGGCTTATCAACCATGTTCCTGACCGGCGCTATCTGTTGCTGCCGGTGCTGCTGTTGCTGTTGCTGGGCATGGCGGGCCTGATACTGGCACCGTTGACGCTGGTGCTGCCGATTATGGTGGCGCTGGGGTTGGGGATCGGCGCGTTGTTTCCACTGTCGCTGATTATCGCGTTGGATCAGGTGGACGACCCACGACAGGCCGGGGCGTTGATGGGGTTTGTGCAAGGTGGTGGCTATCTGATAGCGAGCCTGATGCCGCTGTTGGCAGGATTCATCCGGCAACATACCAGCGGGTTGAATCAAGCCTGGCTTATCATGGCGGCAGGCGTTGTCGTATTAATCCTGATGGCGCTACGTTTTTCCCCACGTCATCCGGTTCCGGCATCAGCCTAACGGCGTGAAAACGCCAACTGCGGTGTCAGGAACAGATTACGGAAATATTCCCGAACTGCCTGCATAGCCGGGGTAAACTCGGCGTCACGGTACCAGGCCAGTCCAACGCTCATCGGGTGAACCTTGTCTTTTAGCGAACGGGTCTCGATACGCCGCCCCTCAAGCGACCAGGGGCGGTACACCAGATCGGACAGTATCGCCACCCCTAATCCGTTCGCTACCATACTGCGCACTGCCTCAACGGAACTGGTGCGCAGCATCACCTTCGGGTGATGTCCGCTCAGTTCCCAATAGCGCATCGCACTGTGATCCGCTTCATCTACCGTCAGCATAATAAACGGCTCATTGGCGACATCCGCCAGACTTACTTCCGGTTTGTCACACAATGGGTGGTGACTGGGCAGCCATAAGCGCCGTTCTGAGTTGAATAGCGTTTCTGAGGTGATTTCCGGATGTGTGAGATTCGCTGTCAACACCAATGAGAGATCCAATGATCGGTCCAGTAATCCTTGTTCGATATCCTGCCGCTCGCGTTCATTGAGATGAATGGCGACTTGAGGAAAACCGTCAGACAGCCGTTGCAGGTGGAAGGGCAGGAAATAGCCCATGACCGTGTAGCTGGCGGCGATATTCAGTGCACCGCTAATCCGGTTATCGGTTAACGGGATGTTCATGGCGTCGTTGACACTGCGCAGCACCGCGTAAGCGTGATTAAGGAAGTAACTGCCGTTTTCCGTCAGCGTCATGCCGTGTACCGACCGCAGGAACAACGGTTTGCCCAGCAGGTTTTCCAGTTCCTGAATCGCGGTCGTTACTGCGGACTGCGAAATGTTGAGATGAATCGCCGCCTGTGAGATTTGGCCCATCTCGGCGGTGGCGATGAAGTAGCGGATCTGACGCAATGTGACCATAACCGGTTCCTTAGCGATGAGCGTTCTGTTTTTCAGATAGTGAGTATTCTGAAAATACGTCTTTCCGAATAGAAAACGGTAGCTCTATATTGTTTTTAAACATAACCATCACAAATAAGAAATAACTATGAAATATGAAATCGATCTGAATTCCGATATGGGAGAAAACTTCGGTCCCTGGAAAATAGGCGATGATGTTGATCGGGATATTATGTCTTATATCAGCTCAGCCAATATTGCCGCCGGATTTCATGCAGGTGACCCTTCGACAATACGCCAGACTATTGAATGGGCCAAAGAATGTGGCGTTGCGGTGGGCGCTCATCCCGGATTTCGTGATCTGGTGGGTTTTGGCCGTCGGCATATTCACAGTCAGCCGTCGGAAATGGTGAATGACATTTTGTATCAATTGGGGGCGGTGCGGGAATTTACCCGGCTCTACCAATTACCGTTACAGCACGTTAAGCCGCATGGCGCGTTATATATGCATCTGGCCCACGATCAGCTATCTGCGCAATTGTTTGTGCAGGCGCTGCACCGGTTAGATCCTGAATTGCGGTTATTTTGTCTGTACGGTTCATGGGTATGGCAGGAAGCCAGAAAGCTACAACATCCTGTTATTTGTGAATTTTATGGCGACAGGGAGTACGACGCCAGTGGTTCTATCGTATTTACCCGCCGGGTTGGTGCGTTGGAGCCGGCGGCAGTGGCGGCGAAAGTAGTGCGCGCCTGTGTGGATGGCAAGGTCACGACGATTGATGGCGAAGATATTCCTGTTGAGTTTGAATCGATTTGCATTCATAGCGATACGCCCGGTGCGTTGGCATTAATTCAGGCAACGCGAGAGGCATTGAATAACGCCAATATTCACGTGTGCTCACCATTTTAAAATAATTTAAATCATCGGTAATTAATCAGTAAATATAAGGGTTAAAGATAATGAAAATATATGAAGTGTGTTCTCCTTTGCCGGGTATTTTTTATCGTCAGCCTACCCCGGAATCCCCGGTGTTTATTGAAGAAAACAGTCCGGTGATGGCGAGTAGCATTATTGGCTTGATCGAAGTAATGAAACAATTTAGTGAAATTTATGCTGAGCAGGCGGGGGAATTACTCTCGTTTTGTGTCAATAACGGTGATGCGCTGGAGCCGGGGCAGGTTATAGCCATTATAAAAATCGATGAATAACGGTAACACTATCCTATAGCCTCATTAATTATGTCATCAGGAGGGCCGCGACGATGTGTCAGCCGATCAAAAAATTGCTTATCGCCAACCGGGGAGAAATTGCTGTGCGCATTATTCATGCCGCTCGCAGTCTGGGGATTACCTCGGTGGTCGCCTGCAGTGAAGCCGACATCGATTCATTGCCCGCACGTCTGGCGGATGAAACGGTACTGTTGGGTGGCGCGCGCGCCGACCAAAGTTACCTGAATCAGGCGGCGTTGCTGAAGGTCGCCAAAGACTGCGGGGCTGAGGCAATACATCCAGGATACGGTTTCTTGTCAGAAAACGCGGTCTTTGCCGAGGCGGTGGAGCAGGCTGGGTTAGTGTTCGTCGGTCCGACATCGGAAACCATCCGCCTGATGGGGGACAAGGCGGAAGCGCGACGCACGGCGCAGGCGGCTGGCGTGCCGGTGGTGCCCGGTTCGCAGAGTGTGTCGTCGCTGGAGGCGGCGTTGTACGCTGCCGCAGAGATCGGTTATCCGCTGTTGATCAAGGCGGCTGCCGGCGGCGGTGGGCGCGGCATTCGGGTCGTTAATAACGAAGACGACCTGAAACGCGAATTACCGATTGCCCAACGTGAGGCGAAAGCAGCATTTGGCTGCGGTGATGTCTATCTGGAACGATTTATTCGCCATGCCCGCCACATTGAAGTGCAAATTTTGGGTGATGGCGAGCGGGCGGTGCATTTATATGAGCGTGAATGCTCGCTGCAACGCCGACGCCAGAAAATATTTGAAGAAGCGCCTTCGCCAGCATTATCGCCAGTACAACGCGAGGCATTGTGCCGTAGCGCCCTACAGCTTGCTCAACGGTTGAACTACCGCAGCGCCGGTACGCTGGAATACCTGTTCGATATCGAGCGGGAGCAGTTTTATTTTATCGAAATGAATACCCGCATTCAGGTCGAACACCCGGTCACGGAGCGGGTAACCGGTGTTGATCTAGTGCAGTGGATGCTGCGAATCGCCAGTGGTGAAACCCTTGATTTGCATCAGGAAGACATTGTGTTACGCGGTCATGCCTGTGAAATGCGCATCAACGCGGAAGATCCGGCGCGCAATTTTTTCCCTTGTCCCGGTGTGGTGGAGACGCTGACATGGCCGCAAGGCCCCGGTATTCGTATCGATAGTCATCTGTTCAGTGGCTACCGTATTCCGCCGTATTACGATTCCCTGCTGGCGAAACTGGTGGTGTCGGGAACGGATCGGTTGCAGACGCTGGCCCGTGCTGAACAGGCGCTATATCAGTTGCGAATCGGCGGTATTACTACCACTCAGTCGCTGCATCAGTGGCTATTGGCTGATCCGCGATTGCGCACCGGGCGTTTTGATACTACCTCGCTGGAAAACTGGCTACAGGCGCGGGAAGCCGACGCGCTGCTGCTGACCAGGGAGGCCTGAGATGACGTTTCCCGAAATCAGATACACTTTTGGTGGCGATGAGCACTTGTTTGCTGAAATTGACGAAGCGATGTCGTTGGGGGCGTTCTTCCGTGGGCTGGCGATGACCCGTGCGCTCGAACAGCAGGCGTTGCCCGGCGTACTGGACATTTGCCTTGCCAACGCATCGTTTCAGGTGCGTTTTAACCCGGACCTCATCGCACCGCAGGTGCTGTTGGATCAGGTGCGAGAAACGGAACATCAGGCGCAAACCATGACGGTGCTCGATACACGCATCATCGAAATTCCGGTGTTGTACAACGACCCCTGGACGCACGATACCCTGATGCGGTTTCGTGATCGGCATCAGGACCCTAGCGCCACGGATCTGGAGTACGCCGCTCGCATCAATGGTTATCAGGATATCGCGGCATTTATTGCGGCGCACAGCGGTACACCGTGGTTTGTGTCGATGGTGGGGTTTGTGGCGGGATTGCCGTTCATGTTTCAGATGGTGGAGCAGGCACAACAGCTTCAGGTGCCGAAATATCTGCGGCCACGTACCGATACCCCCAAACTGTCGCTGGGGCATGGCGGCTGCTTCGGCTGTATTTACTCGGTACGGGGCGCAGGTGGTTATCAGCTGTTTGGCGTGACGCCTGCGCCAATTTATGACCCGGAACAACGGTTGGATTACCTGCAATCGTCGATGGTGTTTTTCCGTGCAGGTGACATTGTGCAGTTCAAACCGATTGATCTGGCGCGTTATGAGCAGGACGTGCAGGCGGTGGAGGCGGGTTGCTTTAGCCTGCGCATTCGCCCAGTCACGTTTGAGCTGGATAAATTCCTCGCTGACCCAACTGGCTATAAACACTATCTTCAGGGGGTACTGTATGCAGCGTTGTCGTGAGCAGATATCGGGTACGCGCATCAATGTCATCCGCCCAGGGCTTGCAACCTCAATACAGGATACCGGTCGTGAAGGGTATTACCATCTCGGCATCCCGCCATCCGGTGGGCTGGACCAGTATTCGCTGCGACTGGCGAACCTGTTGGTGGGTAATCCTGCTCAGGCGGCGGTACTGGAAATGACGTTGCTGGGGCCGGAACTGCAGTTTGAGGGTGATGTGCTGGTGGCGGTGTGCGGCGCACGCCTGTCGCCGCTGCTGGATGGCGAACCGATGCCGATGGATACCACCTTTGCGGTGCGCGCCGGTCAGGTACTGCGGTTTACGCCGACGACGGCAGGCTGCCGCGCCTATCTGGCGGTCGCTGGGGGGATTGCGGTGCCGGAGGTGCTGGACAGCCGCTCGACCTACGCGCTCGGTGCGCTGGGCGGTTATCAGGGGCGGCGGCTGGCCGCCAACGACGTATTGCCAATCGGCGTGCCGACCCGACAGATGACGCCGGAGATGACGGTACCGACAGACTATCTCCAGCCGCTGGATAAGCACGTGACGTTACGCATGGTGACCGGGCTGTACATTCACCGACTGACTCCGGCTGCAGTGGAGCAGTTTTTTGCCGACGACTGGCGAGTCGGCACCGAAGCTGACCGCATTGGCTATCGCCTCAAAGGTGGTACACCGCTGGCGTTTGAGCCACGTACTCCCCCGTTTGGCGCCGGTTCAGACCCGTCCAATATCGTTGATGCCTGCTATCCCATTGGGTCGGTTCAGGTGCCGGGCGGGCTGGAACCGATCATTTTGCTGCGTGATGCGGTATCCGGCGGGGGTTACATGACGCTGGGAACGGTGATCAGCAGCGATCTGGACCTTATCGGTCAATTGCAGCCGCATTACGGCGTTCGCTTTACGCCGGTGTCGCTGGAGGATGCACTTCTTGCCCGACAGCATTATCGCTACCGCCTTGAGCGGCTGGAACAGTTGTTAGCACACTGATTTCAGACGGCCTTGCCAGATTTCACCTGCGCCAACACCAGGGTCAATGGTAGCGGTGAGGCATGTCTGACCCTATCGAATGCATGATTGACTGTGCGACACAACCGACACGGCGCGTGCGCTCGGCTTTAAAAAAGCCTGTGACGGCAGGCTCGTCAGCGTCAACCAAGATACATCAACAATAGATAGGCGGAGGGGGTATGGCTGAAATATCCGGAGTACAGGGTGAGGTGGTGGCGCCTGCCGATACGGTGTCTGGAAAGGAGCGCATGGGAAAGCTATCACTGACCATGGCCTGGTGGGCGGTATGCAGCGCCATTTTCTACATCGTGGTGGGGGCCTCGCTGGCGCTGAATTACGGTGCGCGCAATGCCATCATCGGCATGGCGCTCTCCGTGGTGTGTTATGGCGTGATCAACGCTGCCATTAGCCGTTTTGCTATCCGAAGCGGCCTGTCGGTGGCGGCATTTTCCGGTCAACTGTTCGGGCAGGCCGGGTCAGCGCTGGCCACGCTGATTTTTTTCTCCACCGCGATGTATTACGCGGTGTTTGAAGGCTCGGTAATCGCATTTGCCATTAATCATCTGTTTCCCGCGCTGGATTATCATTGGGCGGCATTACTGGTGGTGCTCTACAGCGTACCGTTGATTTTCGGCAGCGTGCAGCACTGGCTGGATAAATTCAACGGCGTGCTGTTGCCATTCTACCTGTTTGGGCTGGCGCTGACGGTGGCGGTGTCTGTTCAGCATTATGGCTATCAACCACACTGGCTGTCGTTTGGTCCGGCATTGCCGCCTGCTAATGGCTGGTGGAACTGCTTTACCTACTACATGGGGGTATGGATTTTGATGATGTATACCTTTGATTACGCCCGGTTTGGCCGTCAGGAAGACAGCCAATACCACGCGCGTATCAACTTTGGTATGCCGTTCTATCTGATCACCTTTTTGCTTAATGGTGCGGCTGGCATCTATCTGGTCAGCAGTTTTGCCCAGCAGAATGGTGTGAGTGAAACGGCGGTCGTGGTCAATATCCTTAATCTGCTTGGTTTCTGGGGATTAGTATTCGTGTGGGTGACCCAGACACGCATTAACACCGCTAACTATTATCTGGCTACCGTCAATATGCAGGTGTTTTTTGACCGACTGTTTCGTTTGCGTTATCGCAAGATTGTCTGGGCCTGCGTGGTGGGGGCCGCGGTGTACGGCCTGATGCTGGCAGATGTCTTCGCCTATATTTTGCAGGCGTTGGCCTATCAAGGGGTGTTTGTGGTGGCGTGGGTTGGTGTGGCGCTGGCGCATATTCTTGGCAGCCGCGATTCATCGACCACGACGCCGGTGCGTGCGTTTAATCCGACCGGCCTTGGCGCCTGGCTGCTGGGTGTGATTGCAGGCGTAGCGCTGATGCATGGTAGCGCGCTGTTACAGTCATTTTCCGCGCCGGTAACCTTTGTGGTGGCGCTGGCGTTGTACCGGGTGTTTTCGGGTAACCGTAACGCCTGAAATAACCGGGGCAGGGAAGCCCATTTGTTTCCATTGGTTAATTTCTTAGTTAGTGGCCTTGAAAAAATCGCACAGGGATCTATATGAAGAAGTGAAAGCAAGACAATGCTGTTGCCTTGCGGTTTGCACTTTTGAATGGGTATGAAGAATATTCAGGAGGTTAACCATGGCATTCAAGTCCGTGTCTTTATTTCCGGCATTTACCGACTCACTGTTCTCTGATCGTTTCAACCGTATCGACCGGTTATTCAGTCAACTGACTGGCGACACGCCGCTTACTGCTACGCCATCCTATGATATCCGCCGGCTTGACGACACCCACTATGGCATTACGGTTAGCGTGCCCGGCTGGCGTGAAGAGGAACTGGAGATTAATACGCATGGTGGTCAGCTCACTATCAGTGGCAAACATAAGGACGAGGTGTCGGAAGAGCCGCAGGAACAGAATGGCTGGCTCTATCGCGGCATCAACCGCACTGATTTCAGTATCAGTTATTCACTGCCTGAGCATGTCAAGGTGGAAGGCGCACATCTGGAAAATGGCCTGCTGACCATCAATCTGAAGCAGGATATTCCGGAAAATGAAAAACCGAAAAAGATTGCCATTGAAAACCGTAACCAGCCGGCTTCTCAGGCACTGGAGCA
Source organism: Dickeya sp. CFBP 2040 (assembly GCF_012273755.1). NCBI lineage: Bacteria > Pseudomonadati > Pseudomonadota > Gammaproteobacteria > Enterobacterales > Pectobacteriaceae > Dickeya > Dickeya sp. CFBP 2040. The sequence goes on along the minus strand of NZ_JAAVXH010000020.1, from coordinate 3,521 downwards.
CACCAGTTAACGTCTCCTCAGTTATGATTACGGTGTGCAGCCCCGATGATATCGGGGCTTTTTATTTTCAGGGTGAACAATTTTCCGGGTGAACCATGCTGTTGCATTGCGCTTTGCGAGCGGTTTTGACAAACGCGGCGATAATCCTGTTTTTGGGTGCGTTTTCTGTTAGATATAGACAGCCGCCAGATGAATTGGGCGGAAAGGGTGGACGTGATAGACGGACCGAATAGCCAACCGATAACCTGAACATGACAAATATGGCATTACTGATAAAAGCAGCGCTGGGTGCGATCATAGTGGTAGTTATTGGTCTGCTGGCCAAAACCCGTAATTACTACATTGCCGGGCTGGTGCCGTTATTCCCGACCTTTGCGCTACTGGCGCATTACATTGTGGGCACGGAGCGCGGCGTGGAAGCGCTCCGTGCCACTATTCTGTTCGGTATTTGGGCGGTGATTCCCTATCTGGTGTATCTGATTTCGCTCTATTACTTTACTGGTGTGATGCGTTTGCCGCCGGCACTGATGCTGGCGGTGGCGTGCTGGAGCCTGTCGGCGGCGGTACTGGTGAAAGTCTGGAGCGGTTACCATGCCGGATAAGGCATGGCGGAGCGTGTTTTACAGGGATGAACCCGGCGTGACGATCTCCAGGGTTTTCGATATTACAGGTCGTCCTTGGTGATGCCCCGGTTGGCTGGTGCGGCAGTTTGGCCAGCGCTGACACTGTTTTCAGCGTTGTATACCAGATAGATGTTCTTCTGATTATCCATGCTGTTGTCGAACACCAGCGTAATATTGTTCTTGTCGAACCGGGCGGTCACGCGGGTATTGGGTTTATTCATGAAGGTATCGACATCGTTGGCAGACAAGGGGGCCGTCATACCGTATTTGCTCTTTAGCCCTTCTACTACGCTTGGTACATCAGCGAGCGTGATTGAGATCGCCAGGCGGTTGAACTTGTCATTGTTAAAACTGAAAATCGCCTGGGTTTTTTTGTCGGCAAAATTGAAATCAGGGCAGATGTAAACAGTCTGTCCCATGATCATTTCCGGGCCGCGCAGTGAACAATTTGCCTGTTGCCGGATAGTGGCGGCGGACGATCCGAATTTCAGGTTCTTGTAGCCATCGGTGGCGGATGCCGTCAGCGACAGCAGAGACAAGGCCAGCGCCAGCAGGGAAGTATGTGGCTTGTTCATGTGAACCCTCGTGATTGAATGTGGCTGTAGCCACGAGCCTTGCACCGGCTCAGGCAGGAACCGCATGAGCCGGTGAAGTATACGTCTATTTTACATTGACCTATCTTACGTCGATTGTTGGATTCTCAGAACGATTTATTTGCTATGGCGAGAAGGTGATAGGGAACGTAGACGCTGCTCATGGGGAACAGGAGTAGTACCCGCTCAATGATGACCACGACAATCAGCAAGATAATCAGTTTGTTACGCCATCACCCGTCATCGAACCACACGATTTTTCCTGTGTTTATACGGTTTACTCCGGCGTTTTTTTACTCCAACGATACGACTGACTGCCTCAGCCATTAAACGGCAGTATGGGCGACTTATCATGGCAGAAGCGCGAGTTCATGCATTTTCAATCAATGGTTTAAAATGGCTTAATAGGAAGGACTGCTTACTAACTAATATGAGTTTATTATATTTTATAAAAAATAGCACAGGTTATAAAAAGAGTAATTTAAATACACAGTGTAAGAATGCTCAATAGTCTGTGCTACGGTAAAAAAGCTACAGAATTATTTAGCTGGTAACAACCTGTTCGTTGTTAGTAACACATAGCGATGTTTCTTTGTGGTGTTTACGCAATGCGCTAACCCATTGCGTTGGGTGATTTATTTACCCTGATATTTGTCAGGGTAATTTTACGCTTTATGGTGTGGCGTCCAGCGTTTCAGTGAGATTTTTAATTTCGGTTGGTAGATTTTGTTTTTCGATCCTGCCATTGATAAAGTTAGGCATTGGTTGCCCTGTCATAGCATGAGTGTAGATATTTTCAATGTCGGATCGCAAAACAAATAATGAGCGTTTGTCATAAGCCACTGCCATTTCAAGCATGGCGACGACAACTCGCAATAATGTTGGCGAGATGCTCTGCTCTTGAAACACAGACATGGAATATAGTTTCTCGGCATTGCCCAAACTGCAAGATAGGTTAAAGTCGTCAAGTATCCGCCACACTCCGAATATTAAACATGGAGGCGATATATTGTAACGGAAACCATTCCTGCCAGAAGAGGAAAAGGTGATTTCTATATCGTCCACTGAGCCTATAATCCGTGATGATTCAAAGTTATATAATTGGTTTAGTTCAATGCGAACTTTTTTCTTTTCACTATCACTCAACATTTTATCACTGATAAAATAAAGGTTTGCCGACGTTTTATTATTCAACTTAATGGCAAGAGAGATAGCACCGATATCATGCCAGTGTAAAAAATCCTCTTCCTCACACTTCAATAACGCAGATGCTCGTTGGATGGAACAATATTCAAGCGGCGCTACCTGTTTATCAATCCAAATATTTCCTATCGTTTTATGAACCACTACAATCACTCCCCAAAATATATTCCCCCTGAACTAAAAGCCAGCACTAACCATAGGGCCAAGCGTTCGTCAACTATACTGAACATGGGCACAGCTTTGTTCGGTTATCATCAGTAGTAAATTAATATAAATCGTATCGTTGGAAGGGGAAGCAGGGAAATCCTTTACTGTAACTTTATTTGCCATTCCTCAACCACGTGTAAACCTTATGCATCTTTCGGACACGAATATCTTGACATTCGTATCGCTTTCCGCAAATCAAGAGAAAAAGCGATTTTGTTATTTATATAAAATTTTATTTATTTTTTTTCATATGAAAAAGAGGAATTTCACCCAGGAAAATGATAATGGCGGGGGAGGGTTGTTCTTTCCTTTAATAATAAAGTGGATTAACCGTTTATTTAACGTGGTATTGATTGGAAGTAAGGTGTGGCTAAAGAGATATACTGATATACCCGCCATACTTCAAGTGGCAGTGTAGTCCCTCCAGTTTTTAGTACCACCGCCAATGAGGATCTCCGGCCAGTTTTTGCCTTGCATAAATAACGGGTGGCATATCACCCAGTGAGCTATGTGGGCGTTCCTCGTTATATTCTGTGCGCCAGCCTTCTGTTAGTTCTCGCACTTCAGACAAGTTTCTGAACAGATACATATCCAGTATTTCTGTTCGCAGCGTTTTGTTAAATCGCTCGATAAATCCGTTCTGCATTGGCTTGCCGGGCTGAATAAAATTAAGTCTCACTCCATGCTTCTCTGCCCATTCGGATAAGACCGCCGCAGTGAGTTCTGGCCCGTTATCACTTCGTATATAAGTCGGGTAGCCTCGTTCTGCACTTAATCGCTCCAGAATACGTACAACACGATGAGCCGGTATATTTAGGTCAACTTCGATGGCCAGCGCTTCCCGATTAAAGTCATTGACGACGTTAAATAACCTGAATCGCCGCCCGTCGATCAA
>NZ_JAAVXH010000019.1:0-1202 GCF_012273755.1 Dickeya sp. CFBP 2040 | reverse complement strand
TATAAAGGAAAAGCTGAATATATTATTTCCAAATTTGGATGTTATTTGTTTAGCGAATGGAATATTTAAAGACATTACACCTTCGGTATTGGATTTACCTAGAGAAAATTGTTTTCTTATTGTGGGTAGAATTGGTGCATATCAAAAAAATCATGAATCTATATTAGATGCCTTGGATAAAATTGATGATTTTTTTGACTGGAAGTTTAAATTTGTTGGTCCTGTTGATAACTCCTTTAAATCAAAACTTTCTATCTTAATAGCTAAAAAGCCGTATCTACTTAAAAACATAGAGATCTTAGGCGAAAAGGATAGGGAGGATATATTTGAATTATATAATAGATCTCGGGTTTTTCTTATGCCTTCACGATGGGAAGGTTTTTCGATAGCGTTACTTGAAGCTGCTTTTTCTGGTTGCTATATCCTGGCGACTAATGTAGGTGGAGTATATGAAGTAACAAATGAAGGTCGACTGGGCATAATCCTGAAAGATATATGTGAGCTACCATCAAAGATTGAGGCGATTGTTAATGGGCACATTCCTGTTGATGATAATATAATCGAAAGGAAAGAATTCATAAAAAATCAATTTGATATTGAATCCAATTTGAGAAAGATTACTTGGTGATCCCTTATCTTTTTTTGCTCAGTGTTGAGTCCTCTCCTTTGTTCAGTTTCGTGTAAAGTAGAGTTTTTGGCCCTTCAGCCCGTGAAAAGGGGTTATCCGAAAAAATTCTGAGGTCTGCGTAGAATCGTGAAGCCATTGCTTGGTTGTGAGAGACTTACCTATTGGATTGTGCGGAAATGCGTATCAGAGCGGCTGCAGCGAGTTTATTTCCAACGATATCAGTGGGTGTACTAGAACGGTGTACACCAAGACCTCTCTTGTGGCTCAGAAAATAGACCGATAATGCTCTGATAAGAGTTGCTTAACGGCAGCTTCTGGGACGAATGTCTGAACATCTGCAGGCTCCTTTGCAGGAAGAAGTAGGATAAACTTGATATCTGGAGTAAGGAATACAGTCATGAAAGGATACATTCGTCATTAAATGACATGATTTCGGCCGAATCTATCCGGATTTTGCGAAAAGACGAAGATCTGATTTAGCCTGATAGTGATATTCGGAAGAGATCTCTTAAAGCAATCTACATTTGAAAGATAGCATGGTTTTTCTAATATTATTTCTAAATCCTCATCAGAA
>NZ_JAAVXH010000018.1:0-1257 GCF_012273755.1 Dickeya sp. CFBP 2040 | reverse complement strand
GCTAGGGCAATAAAAATAAATAAAATTATTTTTTTTATCAATAGACTCTAAAACTTTATTAACAAAATTCATTCTTTGACCATGAATAGTCCCAATGAAGCATAACTCATAATTTAATTCATTATTACATTTATAAACATTTTCGTATTCTGTTGAATAAAATAAAGGTAGGAAGTTAAACCCCCACCGCTCCGCATCAGCATGATCAAAAGTGAAGCAGTCATCAAAAAGTCTAAGGTACTGCAGGGATTTTTTCTTATTCGCTATAGAATCCCACATATAAAAAAACAACCGAGAATCATTAAGTTTATCTTTGATGTTTTTTATTATCCTTTCACTAGGTGTTTCAGGGTTAACAAATAAGACGTAGTCAGGTTTCCACAACTCAAGCTCAATCGTAATATTGTGGTAGTAATTATTAATAAGACACCCCAACACCTTATTAAAATGCAATCTAATTAAAATTTTAACCAACACATTATTCGATGGGCGCTCATCAAAAAGTTTTACATTTGCCCCAAGACTAACGACCGCATCACGTATTTTATTTTCATACGAAAAAAATTTAGGGCAAAATATAGCGACCTTCTTCCCTTTTAACAAGGGAATATCATATTTTTCCACAATAGTTCCTATCACTACAGCTGACGAGAGTTAAATATCCTGGAGAACACTCACCCTCATTAAATAAAAGGAGATAACATGGCACAACCAAAATAAGAAAAACCTATCAATTTTATAACTCATTATTAACTTGAAGCCATATTTTATTTTTATCATCAAATACTTTAATTATTTTAGCAGGGACTCCTACAGCAATAGAGTTCTTCTGAATATTCCTTGTGACTACGGCATTTGCACCTATAATAGCTCCTTCCCCAATTACAACTCCCGGCAATATAGCTGCACCTTCCCCAATCCACACATTTTTAGAAATAATTACGCTTTTAGAAAAGAGTGGTCGTTCCGCTGGAGCAATACTCGGATCACTTGACATTTCCACAGAGTCATAACAACCATGATTTAGATCTGTAATAAAAACCCTACTTGCAATAAGTACATTATCACCAATTTCAATTCTATTATGAGCTACAACATGTACATTATCATTCAATTGAACATTATTACCGAATAAAATACGTCCATTTCCAAAAGTTTCTAATCGACAGGTTCTACCGATGCTTCCATTGAGCCCCCAAACAACCCCACTTCCCCCTCTGATAAAGATAGGTAGTCGCACCATTTTTTGTTTTGGAA
>NZ_JAAVXH010000017.1:0-203 GCF_012273755.1 Dickeya sp. CFBP 2040 | reverse complement strand
CCAAAACCATAGGCCGGATACTGATGCGCCAGTTTTTGTAGCGCCTCGACTACGGGCAGATCCCGTGCCGTATTCGGGCAATAATGCAACAGACTTCGACTGATACCGATAATCCGGCACCCGCGTCGTTCACTGGCCTGATGTTCCTTCATAACGTAACGCACCAGCTCACGCTTCTCAGGCACCGTTAAAGTTTTTTTGAA
>NZ_JAAVXH010000016.1:0-12207 GCF_012273755.1 Dickeya sp. CFBP 2040 | reverse complement strand
ATTCATCCGCGGCTCGCTGCCATACATTTTTCAATGTTTCTGCGTCATTGACACCATCACAACTAGGTGGAAAGGGTTTTCCCGTTCGCCCCCAGGCTTCAATGTTGTCGTAGTGACACCACTCGATTTGACCAGCCCGGTATCCATCCAGATAAGCATGACGATCAACATCCAGGTTGCCGAACCATTCTGAAAGTGTTTCGTTATCTTTGACGATAAGGCCACTGGTAGCGTCTTTATATCCTGCCTCATACCAGAAATTCTGCTCATTTTTAGTTGCTGTCGTTAACGAAACAGGTTGGCATCCGGTAAGAAGCAACAATCCCATTAGTACAATACCGTTTCTCATGATTAAACCTGACCACACCTTCTGGATGAAGAAATACCACTCATATTACGCAATTCTTTGCTTTTTCTTTAATGATTTCATATAGCCAACTGCGACTACTCGAAATTTTCAGTCTGGTTTGTGAGGATCATTATTTCTGGCATGTGGTAATGGTTTGTATATTTTTATTTACACTTTGTTGTTCGGTACATACCCAGCGGTTTCAATGGGTTAATCAATGACGGGTTCACGATAAACCAGTTGCATGTGTTTACTGGTGATGACAAATATCACTGATAACAACATCTGGTATGCAACGTATTCCCAATTTACAGCCCTTCGTCTCTTTTCGGGGAGTGAGTGGCTACTGTTTCTTACTGTAACATCCAGCGCACGTGGGGCTGTTGGGTGTGGCGTATCTGCGTTGTGGTTTAGTGTTTTTTTGTGGTAGTAATTTTAACTTTACACGTATGGCTTGAAAAATTTACGGTCAATGTGTTAAGGTGAGACTAGTTACTGGTAATGACGACCGCTCCCTTATATACCAAAGGAACAAACAGGATCACCATCATGCAAAAAGACACGCTCAATAACATTAATATCAGTGCTGAACAGGTTCTTATCACTCCAGACGACCTGAAAGCCAAATTTCCGCTCAATGAGCCGGAACAGCGGGCGATTGCCCTATCGCGTAAAACTATTGCTGACATTATTCATGGCAACGACAAGCGTCTTCTGGTGGTGTGTGGCCCCTGTTCTATTCATGATACGGATGCTGCACTGGACTATGCGCGTCGTCTGCAATCCTTGTCAGCCGAATTGAGCGATCGGTTGTACATTGTCATGCGTGTCTACTTTGAGAAACCTCGTACCACTGTTGGTTGGAAGGGGCTGATCAATGATCCCTATATGGATGGTTCCTTTGATATGGAAGCGGGGCTGCACATCGCCCGTGACTTGTTGCTGAAGCTGGTGAATATGGGCCTACCGCTGGCGACCGAGGCGTTAGATCCCAATAGCCCGCAATACCTGGGAGATTTGTTCAGTTGGTCTGCTATCGGTGCCAGAACCACCGAATCCCAGACTCACCGTGAAATGGCCTCTGGGTTGTCTATGCCGGTGGGATTTAAGAACGGTACTGACGGTAGCCTGGGAACCGCTATCAATGCCATGAAAGCCGCATCAACGCCTCATCGTTTTGTTGGTATCAACCAGAGCGGTCAGGTTTGTTTATTGCAAACTCAGGGAAACCCAGATGGTCACGTAATCCTGCGTGGGGGAAAAACGCCGAACTACAGCGCGCAAGACGTAGCCGAATGTGAAAAACAGATGCGCGATGCAGGACTGAATCCAGCGCTGATGATAGATTGTAGCCACGGCAATTCCAACAAAGACTACCGTCGGCAGCCGCTGGTGGTGGAGTCCGTGATTGAGCAGATCAAGTCTGGTAACCGTTCTATTATTGGGCTGATGCTGGAGAGCCATATCCACGAAGGTAATCAGTCTTCCGAACAACCTCGCGCAGATATGCGTTACGGGGTGTCGGTGACGGATGCTTGTATCAGTTGGGAAAGTACAGAGACATTGTTGCGTTCGGTTCATCATGAACTGGGCGCACGAAGCGCCAATCAGTGAGGAGAAAAACAGATGGTCGCTGAACTGACCGCATTGCGTGATCAGATAGATGAGGTAGATAAAGCATTATTGGCACTGTTGTCACGTCGGCTACGCCTGGTGGCGGAAGTTGGTGAGGTGAAGAGTCGCTATGGTTTGCCAATTTATGCACCTGATCGAGAAGCAGCAATGCTGAGTTCACGACGCAAAGAGGCCGAAACATTAGGCGTTCCCCCGGATTTGATCGAGGATGTTCTGCGTCGGGTGATGCGGGAGTCTTACACCAGTGAGAATGACAAAGGGTTTAAAACGCTTTCGCCATCATTGCGTCCGATTGTGATCGTTGGGGGGCGTGGACAGATGGGGCGTCTGTTTGACAGGATGTTGACGCTGTCCGGCTATCAGGTCCGTATTCTGGAGCAAGATGACTGGCCACAAGCGGAAACTCTGCTGGCTGATGCTGGCATGGTGATTGTGAGTGTCCCGATCCATATAACTGAACAGGTCATTGCGCGTCTGCCTCGATTGCCTGATGATTGTATTCTGGTTGATCTGGCGTCTGTCAAGAATGGCCCGTTACAGGCGATGCTGGCGGCGCATCATGGTCCGGTGTTGGGTCTGCACCCGATGTTTGGCCCGGATATCGGCAGTCTGGCGAAACAAGTCGTTGTATATTGCGATGGACGTCAGCCGGAAGCTTATCAGTGGCTGCTGGAGCAGATTCAGGTGTGGGGAGCCAGGCTGCATCGATCCAGCGCCGTAGAACATGACCAGAATATGGCATTTATTCAGGCATTGCGCCATTTTGCAACCTTTGCTTATGGCCTGCATCTGGCGGAAGAGAATGTGCAGTTGGAACAGTTACTGGCACTTTCTTCGCCGATATACCGTCTTGAACTGGCGATGGTGGGGCGCTTATTTGCGCAAGACCCCCAGCTTTATGCTGATATCATCATGTCTTCTGGCAACAATCTTGCGTTGATCAAGCGTTACTACCAGCGTTTTGGCGAAGCAATTTCATTGCTGGAGGCGGGAGATAAAGCTGCCTTCGTCAGCAGCTTCAAGAAAGTCGAACACTGGTTTGGCGATTATTCCCGGCGATTTATGGCGGAAAGCCGTACTTTGCTGCGTCAGGCAAACGATATCCGACAGTAACGCCGGTCTGTTTACAAGCCACCATCCTGATGATGGTGGTTTTTTTTAATTATAAATAATGGGTTATGTGGCTTGGAGCTACCTGGCATGACACCGTTATGACGGCTCGACTGGCACCACATTTTCGCTGGGGTAACAACCCAATACTTTGAGTGACCGGGTAATCGCGGCCAGCCCGTGCAGTGCCTTGCGGGTATTGTCATTGCGCAGATTGGCCTGCACATCGATATAAAACATCTCTTCCCATGGATTGCCGTTTATCGGCCTTGATTCGAGTTTCGTCATCACGATGCCGTGTTCGCGTAGGACCAACAGCGCTTCCACCAGCGCACCAGATTGTTGCCCGGTTGCCATGATCAAGGTGGTTTTAGCTGGAACTTGCTCTGTTACTTCTATTGGTTTACGCGCCAGGACGATAAATCGTGTGATGTTTTGCGTTTGATTAGCCAGGTTATGTTCCAACACCTGCAACTGGTAAAGCATTCCGCCTGCTTCGCTGCCCAGTGCTGCCGCATGAGGTGAGTTGAGTTCAGCTACTTTTGCCATGGCGGCAGCAGTACTTTCACAATACTCGATTTTCCAGTGCGGGAATCGGTTGATAAAATTACTACATTGCTGAAAGGGCTGGGGGTGGCTGTAAACAGTCTGGATCTGGTCCAGTTGTGTATCCATGGCCACCAGTACGCAATGATCAATAGGTGTAGTCAACTCACCGACGATAGATAATCCAGTATACTGCAACAAGTCGTAAACATCGTTGATTGAACCTGAACTGGTATTCTCTATCGGCAGCACTGCGTAATCCGCCTGACCGGTTTCCACCAGACTGACAATATCCTGAAAGCGTTGGCAGCCACATTCAACAATATGATCAAAATGGCGAGCGGCGTATTGGCGTGCGGCTAAGTGTGAGTAAGAGCCTTTCGGGCCGAGAAAAGCGACGCGGGCGGAGTGAAGTCCGCCAGAGTTAAGATGTTGCTGCAGTAACGCCTGCTGGGTTAGAACGGAGTCTTCGATAATCAACTGGAACAGTCGAGTAATATAATGGCCGTCGAGTTGCCGTTTTTTACCTTCTTCAGCCAACCGGGACAGTAAATCCCGCTCACGTTCTTTATCGCGAATAGGACGATGAGAGTGCTGTTTGGCTCGCGCCACATCCAGCGCCAGTTCCCGCCGTTGCGCCAACAATTCGAGCAGTTGTATATCCAGCGCGGTAATACGTTCGCGCAGCGCCAGTAGTGGATTATCGGTCATGGTATGTACCTGTTTGCTGTCCAATAAAAAAGCCCCCTTGGTTAGGGGGCTTTTTTTGTTCGTCTTCGTATTCTTACTCACACGACAAAACGGCCCCCGCGGTGGGGAGAGTAAAGAAAAATACGAAGAAGAACAGTTGCGACATCATATCACCAAATCCTTATTGTTAATGCTTTTAAGGTAACGGTTGCCTTTTCATCCTGTCAACACAAAATCGCCGGCAGTGGTGAGTGATGTGGTCGTTATCTGCCTGACAGCGTACAGAATGGCCGACATAAAAAGTACGCCCAGCGGCGTTGCTGTCTCTCTGAATTTATATTTCTGGTGTTTAATGAGAATTTTTATTATTTTTATTCGCCTTTATTGGTGTGTGGCGTTAGGCAGTTTAATATAGAGAGGGCAAGATGTTGTTCAGTATTTTCAGGGCTATAGTGTTACTCGGTTTATCTGTCATTAGCAGTGCGTCAATTGCCGCACACGTCACGATTAATGATGCTGCCGGTCGTAATGTTACTGTCGATGTACCGGTTAAGCGCGCCATACTGGGTTTTTATTTTGAAGACTACATGGCGGTTGGTGGCGACAAAGCTTTTGATCATGTCGTCGGCATTTCACGTGAAGCCTGGCGTGGCAAAGTGCCTGCCAACTGGGACATGTATGTAAAGCATCGCCCTTCTCTGGCGACGCTGCCTGATATTGGCGAAGTTGACCTGCATAACGTTTCGATTGAGAAATTAATTAGCCTGAATCCTGACGTGGTAATCCTGGCTAGCTGGCAATACCAGGCGCTGAAAGCTGAAGTTTCAACGCTTGAACAACTACACATTCCCGTCGTTGTGGTGGATTACAACGCCCAGACGGTAGCTCTGCATGTGAAATCGACGCAAATCTTTGGCCAATTGACCGGAAATAATGAGCGTGCCAACGAGATAGCTCATTTTTATCAAAGTAGTATCGAAGCTGTACAAGCGCGTATTGCTGCAGCCCATAAACCGAAACCCAAAGTGTACTTTGAATTCGGTAACCGTGGCCCGTCTGAATACTCCTTTACTTATGGCCAGAACATGTGGGGATCGATGCTGGATTTGGCCGGTGGAGACAATATTGCTGCACCCTACATTAAATTGTGGGGAATACTCAACCCAGAGCAAGTACTGAACAGCAAGCCGGATGCGGTTTTCTTCTCTGGTCGAGAAGATAATAAAGTGGCTGATGCCTTGCCAATGGGTGTTGGTGTGAGCAAGGTAGATTCTGAAGCGAAACTGCGTGGGTTCACTCAACGTGCTGGTTGGGCAGATTTTCCGGCAGTGAAAAATAACCGGGTGTTCGCTGTGTATCAGGGCGCTTCGCGCACATTGTCTGATTTTGCCATGGTGCAGTTTATTGCTAAATCGCTCTACCCTGAGTTGTTCCAGAATGTTGATCCGGTAAAAAATTACCTCGATTATTACCGTAAATATCTGCCGGTGGTTCCGCAGGGCACCTTCGCCATTTCACTGGAAAAACCTTAACCATGGTCTAAGGAGCCGTCAAGACATCTTGAAGGGTGGATAAAATGTAGGGGCTGGCTGAAGAGTTTGTGCCAGAACTTGAGAATCAGGCATAGAAGCGCGAACTTACTTTTAGTGGAACACTAAGTAGCTCGCCACCTTCCATGCCTGTTTTTATTTATGACAAGCCCTTCAGGTTCCACGGCTTGTTCCAGGCAACGTACAGAATTTTTCACCAACAATAAAAGAAATGGTGATTTCGTTATCGTGCCCTTGTTATTCCTCTGAAGCCTGCAAGTTTACATCTTTGATACCAGTGTCGGCACGGCGGGCTTCACCCTTGTGCTGGACTTTATTCAACTGCCGTTCTAGTTTTGCGATCAGTTCATTGACGGCAGCATACATATCTTCGTGTTTGGCGCTGGCCACCAGTGGGCCGTTAGGCGTGCTAATGGTGGCGTCTGCCACAAAACCTTGCGGTTCTTTGGACAGGATAATATGCGGATTAATTAACTGAACCTGCCATTTATCCAGTTTGGTGAGACGGTCTTCGACATGCTGACGTATTGCGGGGGTAATATCCATTTGCTTGCTGGTAATGTTGATAGTCATAAAAACTTACCTCTCTGCCTTTTCCGTCTTGGGTGATTTCAGCATACCCTTGACTAATGCAAAGTGGGTGATTTTGATCACTGTTTTGGGTCACTTTTTCGTCACATGAATTGATTTGTGAGCCGCTTTGGGAAACTGACGCGGCAAGCTTGTAGCCTCATCAGGGCTTGTGCCATTATCTATTGGATGTATTGGCGGGATTATTCGTTTAAAGCTAGGGTGACCGGCTATACAACGAAAAAGCGGCAACCGAAGTTGCCGTGGTAAGTTCGTGGTAAAAGCGTTAAGGTATTTCCTCATGCAGCGGGATTGGCGGCGATGATTTTGGCAACCTTGTCAGCCTGTCCATTCAGTCGCAATTCCCGGTAGGCGTTTTCCATCAACGGCAGTGCAGTTCGTGTTGCCTGCGTGTCTGGATAGTCCTTCAACATTTGCTCTACACGGTTAACCACCGCAACATAAGCACCGCGTTTCGTGTAATACTGTGCGACAGAGAGTTCATATTTAGCCAGACGTTCTTTCAGGAATGCCAGGCGTTTGCTGGTGTCCGTGGCATACTGGCTATTCGGGTAGCCTTGAAGCAACTGGTTAAATGCCTTGAACGCTGAACGAGCATACTGAGGATCACGGTCTGAACGATCAACGCCGAAGAAGCCTTGTAAGGCGCTGTCATCCTGCGCCATGTTGGTCAGCCCACGCATATAGAGGACATAATCCACGTTTGGATGCGTCGGGTTCAGGCGGATGAAGCGATCAATCGAGGCCTGAGCCAACGGCAACTCGGCGGATTTGTAATAGGCGTAAATCAGGTCCAGTTGAACTTGTTGGGAATACGGGCCGAATGGATAACGGTTATCCAGTGCTTCCAACTGCTTGATGGCTGCTTTAAAGTTGCCGTCCTGCAGTTTCTCCTGGGCGGTAGCATACAGTTCTGAAGGTGGACGGTCAGGTACCGCATCTTTGGAATTGGAGCAACCAGCCAGCGTCAGGCTCAACGTGGCAGCAGCCACCAGGTATTTCATACGCGTCATGACGATTTGATTATCCTCAGAGTGTTTTTCCGGGAGACTGTCCGTTAAGCTCCCCGATTAAGACCAAATACAATGGTACATTATTTTAAACGGCATCGCCGTTAAAACCCAACGTTAATAAGAAGCAGCATACTATGTCCCAACAAGTACAACTCACCGCGACGGTGGCCGAATCTCAACTTGGACAACGTTTAGATCAGGCTTTGGCCGAATTGTTCCCAGATTATTCGCGTTCTCGTATAAAAACGTGGATTTTGGAACAACGGGTACAGATTAACGGCAATATGGTCGACAGACCAAAAGAGAAAGTGCTTGGTGGAGAGTCCGTTGCCATTGATGCTCTTATCGAGGAAGAGGTTCGCTGGGAAGCACAGCCGATTGCACTGGATATTGTTTATGAAGATGGCGATATCCTGGTGATTAACAAACCGCGCGATCTGGTAGTGCACCCTGGTGCCGGTAACCCTGATGGTACGGTGCTGAACGCACTGTTGCACTATTATCCGGCTATTGTCGATGTACCGCGAGCTGGCATTGTCCACCGCCTGGATAAGGATACCACCGGGTTGATGGTGGTGGCTAAAACCGTACCGGCCCAGACCAGACTGGTCGAGTCGTTGCAGGCGCGTGAAATTACTCGTGAATATGAAGCGGTAGCTATCGGCACCATGACTGCGGGCGGCACAGTAGATGAACCCATTGCGCGTCACGCTACCAAACGCACGCACATGGCGGTCCATCCGATGGGTAAACCAGCCGTGACACACTATCGCATCATGGAGCATTTTCGTGCGCATACCCGCCTGCGTTTGCGCTTGGAAACAGGCAGAACCCATCAAATTCGCGTCCACATGGCGCACATCAACCATCCACTGGTGGGGGACCCGCTGTATGGTGGTCGTCCGCGTTTGCCCAAAGGCGCTTCTGAGGTATTTATCGAGACGCTGCGCAATTTTGATCGTCAGGCGTTACACGCCACTATGCTGCGGCTTTATCATCCTATCAGCGGCATTGAGATGGAGTGGCACGCACCTTTGCCGCAGGATATGGTAGAACTGATAGCCGCGCTAAAAGCGGATACCGACGAGTTCAAAGACCAACTTGACTGGTGATGACATGTCGTTTGACAGCATGATGTTAATCCCCGACTGGCCTGCTCCCGCGGCGGTCCGGGCCTGCACCACCACTCGTCTTGGCGGTGTTAGTGGTGTGCCATATGACTCGTTCAATTTGGGTAATCATGTGGGGGATTCTCCGCTGCATGTGCAGGACAACCGGCAACGTCTGGTCACTATGGCCAGATTGCCGGTTATGCCGCATTGGCTCGAGCAGGTACATGGCACACAGGTGATTAACCTTGATGAAGCTGCGCCTGATTCGTTGGTGGGTGATGCGGCTTATACCACCCGTCAGGATAGGGTATGCGCGGTGATGACTGCGGATTGTCTGCCGGTTCTGTTCTGTTCCACTGATGGTGGTGAGGTAGCGGCGGCGCACGCTGGCTGGCGTGGTTTACAAGCGGGTGTATTGGAGCAGACACTACGCCATTTCCATGCCCGTCCGACTGAAATTATGGCGTGGATGGGACCAGCTATCGGTCCGCGACAGTTTGAAGTTGGGGCAGAGGTTCGCGAGGCTTTTTTGCGAGTTGACCCCGTTGCCGATTGCGCTTTTGTTCCCCGTAATGGTAAATTCCTCGCCGATATTTATCAGCTGGCCCGTTTGCGTTTACAGGCCGCTGGCGTCAGCCAGGTGTTCGGCGGTGAGTACTGTACGGTCAGCGATGCGAGCCGCTTTTTCTCCTATCGGCGTGATGGTGTGACCGGACGTATGGCAACTTTGATTTGGCTGATATAACCTATTGAATTAAGACGATCCGGAGGATTAACGTTTTTCCTTCTATTATTACTGGCAAAATAATCTTGAATTTTTGAGGGATGACCTCATTTAATCTCCAGTAGCAATTTTGACCAGTATGTATGGGAGGAGTTATGCGTCTGGATCGTCTTACCAACAAATTCCAGCTTGCCCTCGCTGATGCCCAATCCCTCGCCCTTGGGCGGGATCATCAATTCATTGAACCGCTGCATTTGATGAGTGCCCTTTTGAATCAGGAAGGGGGTACAGTCAGTCCATTACTGACGGCTGCCGGGGCGAATGTCAGCCGTCTGAAAAATGAAATTGAACAGGCAATCAGTCGATTACCACAGGTGGAGGGTACCGGTGGTGATGTTCAACCGTCCAGTGAGCTGGTTCGAACGCTTAATATCTGCGACAAGTTGGCGCAGAAAAAAGGCGACACATTCATTTCTTCAGAATTATTTGTACTTGCGGCATTTGAGTCGCGCGGTGCGGTGGGGGATCTGCTAAAGACTGCAGGAGCTACACAGCAAAACGTGGCTCAGGCCATTGAGCACGTTCGCGGCGGACAGCAAGTTAACGAGCAGAGCGCTGAAGATCAGCGTCAGGCACTGAAGAAATTCACGATTGATCTCACCGAGCGGGCTGAACAAGGCAAGCTAGACCCGGTCATTGGTCGTGATGAAGAAATTCGCCGAACTATCCAGGTGTTGCAACGCAGAACCAAGAATAACCCGGTTTTGATTGGTGAGCCTGGGGTTGGGAAAACCGCGATTGTTGAAGGATTAGCACAGCGTATCGTCAATGGCGAAGTTCCTGAAGGGCTGAAGAATAAACGCGTGTTGGCGCTTGATATGGGGGCGCTGGTAGCGGGAGCTAAATACCGTGGTGAGTTTGAAGAACGTCTGAAAGGCGTCTTGAACGATCTGTCCAAACAGGAAGGCAGTGTCATTCTCTTTATCGATGAATTGCATACCATGGTGGGAGCCGGCAAGGCTGACGGTGCGATGGATGCAGGCAACATGCTTAAGCCTGCGCTGGCGCGCGGCGAGTTGCACTGCGTAGGAGCGACAACGCTGGATGAATACCGCCAGTTTATTGAAAAAGATGCTGCGCTTGAGCGCCGTTTTCAGAAAGTGTTTGTCGCTGAACCGACGGTTGAAGATACCATCGCTATTCTGCGCGGTTTGAAAGAGCGATATGAATTACATCACCATGTGCAAATCACTGATCCGGCGATTGTTGCGGCCGCTATGTTGTCACATCGATATATCTCTGATCGGAAATTACCAGATAAAGCGATCGATCTGATTGATGAAGCCGCATCCAGCATCCGTATGCAGATAGACTCCAAGCCAGAACCGTTAGACCGCCTTGAGCGCCGAATTATCCAGTTAAAACTGGAACAACAGGCGTTGAAGAAAGAGTCTGATGAAGCCAGTTTGAAACGTCTGGAGATTCTGAATGCTGAGTTGGAGCAGAAAGAGCGCGAATACTCAAAACTGGAAGAAGAGTGGAAAGCTGAAAAAGCGTCGTTGACCGGTACGCAAAACATTAAAGCAGCGCTGGAACAGGCAAAAATCTCCCTGGAGCAGGCAAGACGTCAGGGAGATTTAGGTCGAATGTCGGAATTACAATACGGCAAAATTCCTGAACTGGAGAAACAGCTTGCTGCTGCTACACAGGTTGAAGGTAAAACTATGCATCTGCTGCGTAATCGGGTAACGGATGCTGAGATTGCCGAGGTTCTTGCTCGCTGGACTGGTATTCCTGTTTCACGGATGCTGGAAAGTGAGCGGGAAAAATTACTGCGTATGGAGCAGGAACTGCATCAGCGGGTGATTGGGCAGAATGAAGCGGTTGAAGCTGTCGCTAATTCTATTCGACGCAGTCGTGCCGGGCTATCGGATCCCAATCGTCCAATCGGCTCGTTTTTGTTCCTGGGGCCGACGGGGGTGGGGAAAACCGAGTTATGCAAGACGCTGGCATCGTTCTTGTTCGATAGCGATGACGCAATGGTGCGTATTGATATGTCCGAGTTTATGGAAAAACATTCGGTTTCTCGGCTGGTCGGGGCGCCTCCAGGATATGTCGGTTATGAAGAGGGGGGATATCTGACCGAAGCGGTACGTCGTCGCCCTTATTCTGTCATCTTGCTGGATGAAGTGGAAAAAGCGCATCCCGATGTGTTCAATATTCTGTTGCAGGTGCTGGATGATGGCCGCCTGACTGACGGGCAAGGCCGCACGGTGGATTTTCGCAATACAGTGGTTATCATGACATCAAACTTGGGATCGGACCTCATTCAGGAACGATTTGGCGAAATGAATTACAGCCAGATGCGTGACATGGTGTTAGGTGTTGTTAGCCATCATTTCCGCCCGGAGTTCATTAATCGTATTGATGAAGTTGTCGTATTCCATCCGTTAGGCCAAAGCCACATTACATCAATTGCGCAAATTCAACTGCAGCGCCTTTACAAGCGAATGGAAGAACGGGGTTATACAGTGTCTATCTCTGATGCAGCGCTGGAGTTGCTCGGCAAATCAGGTTTTGACCCCGTATATGGTGCCCGTCCACTGAAACGAGCTATCCAGCAGATGATCGAAAACCCGCTGTCTCAGCAGATATTGTCTGGTGACCTGGTGCCTGGAAAATCAGTTACTTTAGATGTAGATGTAAAAAACGAAACCATCGTTGCTTGCCAGTAACGAGTGTTTTTTAATGTCGAACCCCGGCTGATGCTGGGGTTTGTTTTTTTTATCGCCATTATGAGCAAGGGGTAACCATAAAATGGTGTTTTGGTTTAAAAAATGAGCCCTTGCGTTTTTTTTTGAAAATTACACTTGTCAGGCCGGAATAA
>NZ_JAAVXH010000015.1:0-1211 GCF_012273755.1 Dickeya sp. CFBP 2040 | reverse complement strand
AATTGGTCAAGGCGTTAAATGAGATAAGTGTTATTCACTCGTTTTGCATCTAAGGTATTACATCGACCTATATCCATTTGTATAAATCTCACTCTCACGCATTCTGATAAAAAGAGTGAAATTATTTCTTAACTGAAGCACACCTGAACCAAATTTGACCATACCGAGGACATCCTCGAAATGGTTGTCATCATTGTGTCTGCTGTTAAGGTACGTTTCTTTGCTTATTTATTCCACATCATCATAAACTGGCTCTGCTGTTTTGGGATATTGCAGTGTCAGTGCTGGATCTATTTCCTTGTTAGAACAGTTCTCAGTTTTTTTAGGCTGATCAGATGCAGTCGTTCCCTCTGTCGGTTGATTGTTAGAATCATTTGTTTGATTAAAGGTATAAACATTATCAAATGCTGGTTCGTTATTAGCATTAAATCCCTGTGCCTTTTTAACATTAGGGCGTTGTTTCATATTAATGCTATGCGCTTGGCCTTTCAAAAAAATATTGGAGTTCATAAAAAGATCACCATCTTTATCGATGATAATCCCTTTGGTTTTTAACTTTTTGAATATGAGCGACATATTCGATTTTCCTATACCCAAGTCACGACAGAGTGCCGCTTGAGAAATATGAAACAAATTGCCGAACTCCATTTTATTAAGGATTTTAGCAATCACCTTCAGTTCAGTTTTGGTAATATCAAGTTCAGCAAGGCATTCGAAGTTTTTCGTAAAGAGATGAACATAATCAACATCTCTTTTGATGGATTTAATGTTTTCTTTTCGCTGATATATGTTGGTCGTGTCTTTATGCTTGCTATGATAATGCTCAAAAATCTGTAATCGCTGTTCCGGTGTAAAGTTGTTATCATCAATATACTGTTGTAGTTGGAAGGATGATAGTTCATGCAAGTGCTTAAAATCGATAATGCTCATAATAGTCTCCTTTTATTATTCTTATTTTTTAATACATAACAGATTAAACCTGAACGTCAATAATAAAGTCAAAAATAAATGGAAAAAGTTTAAAGAAACTGGCAGGCCATCCAGTTATATCCCGAACTGGATAAAGTTTAGTTAAACTGGAGATGCCGCCAGTATGAAAGCTATATTCTTTTTTAGTGTTATTATAACGTCGTGAAACTAAGGTTATTGAATTTAATAACCCTAGTTTGTAAAATCAATAACCCTTGATATTTACTGGTTCTTATTTTTAA
>NZ_JAAVXH010000014.1:0-100719 GCF_012273755.1 Dickeya sp. CFBP 2040 | reverse complement strand
TAGATGAATATATATTTTTAGTATTGTCATTTTCACTGACAATAACTACATATCATTATCACCTGAAAGGTGAATGACAAAACAATTCAATAACTATATGAAAACTGAATGACAGACAGATTACATTTTCAACAACGTAAACCGAAATATATCTATATTTAGAAATCGGCTGCCAATAATGCTGACAGCCGGTTGTTACGAAAAGTAAATAAAGAGAAATTACAGATAGCGGCACAGATAAGAGGAGGGTTCAGACACGTTTAGTTTGAACTCGCTTTTTTCCGGCACATTAAAGACAGCACCGGCTTCAAACAGTTGCCATTCCTGTGTGCCAGGCAGCAACACATTCAGTGCACCGCTAACCACCGTCATTTCTTCCGCCTGCCCGGTACCAAAGGTATATTCCCCGGCCTCCATCACCCCAACACTGGCGCGACCGATGCGGCTGCCGTCAAAACCGATGGATTTTACTTTCCCTTCAAAATATTCATTTACATTCAGCATAATGCCCAACCTTTCTGTTAAAAATCGATTGACCGTCAGGCCGCCGGTAAGCTCAGCGCCTGCAACAATTCCGAAACAATCGCAGCTGGCTCACGAGTCGCATCTACCACATAGTGCGCCACATCCTGATACAGCGCCTCGCGTTCCCTGAGCACCGCTTCCATCTCTTCAGCGATGGGGCGCCCGGTTAATGTCGGTCGCTGGTGAGCCTGCGGGCTAGCCTGCAGACGCTGTGCCAGCGCTTGTGCCGGTGCGTGCAAGTAGATGACGGTCCCTTGTGCGCGCATAAACTGACGATTCTGTTCCAGCAATACCATGCCGCCGCCGGTTGCGATTATCCGATTCGATGCCGTCACTGTCCGCAATGCCTCGCTTTCCCGACGGCGAAACCCAGGCCACCCTTCTGCAGCAACAACGTCTGCCACAGTCAGGCCACTGGTATGCTGCATAAAAATATCCGTATCAATAAACTCATAGCCAAGCGCCCGTGCCAGCTCACCGCCGACCGTGGTTTTTCCGCACCCTCTGGCACCGACCATAAAAATGGGTTGTGTCATGTCACGACCAGTCCTTACTTTTTTCAGGCTTGTCATCTGCGGCGGGGTTGCCGCCAGCCAGCGCCTGTCTTACCAAGAGCAGAATAATACAGGCAATAATCCTCATTAAGAAAGCTTCTGTATCGTACCGGCATGGGGAAAGTCACTTCACGCCAGATTTCTGCTCAAATCCAGCACAATGCGCCATCATTTTCGCGCAATATGGCAAATTCCCCCCATAATGCCACTACAATATTTATAGTTCTTTCGACTATAACAAGGCCGCCCGAAGGCGGCCTGCCTATACCAAAACGTACTTCAACGTTCAGAGAATCAATAAGTGTGGAAATATTCCTGAATCACCTTCGGATCGCTGGTACGAGTCAACGCCAGCATCAACAGGATGCGAGCATGTGCCGGGTTGAGTGAATCTGCAACCAGGCCCGGCAGCTCTTCATCCGGCGGTACAATACCATTGCCGGTACGGGTAGAACGAATGACAACCACGCCTTTATCCTGCGCCTTACGCATTCCCGCAATACCGCGAACCGACACCGAACCAGCCCCCATGCCGGCATAGACGATACCTTTTACGCCATTCTTAATGGCGGCATCATATAGATACTCCGGATCATCCTGATATCCATAAAGAATATCGACTTTCGGCAGCGAGTTCAGACCACGCACATCAAACACCGAACGGGTGGTATGTACTTTATCGATGCGGTTCTGATAATAGATATGGTTACCGATCACAACGCCCAGGTAACCTTCTTCATTCGCCCGGAATGTATCCAGCGTCGAGGCATTGCTCTTGGTAATGTAACGGGCAGAACCAATGCGATCATTAAGTACCACCAGCACGCCACGACCACGCGACTGTTTGTCACCTGCCACACGTACGGCTTCCAGCAGATTCATTGGGCCATCAGCGCTGATGGCCGTAGCCGGGCGCATCGCCGCCACAAACACCACGGGCTTGTCGCTTTTCACCGTCAGATGAAGGAAATAGGCTGATTCTTCCAGCGTGTCGGTTCCGTGAGTAATCACTACACCGTCCACATCATCCCGCGCCAGCAGCTCATTGACTCGCTTGCTCAATTTCAACACCACATCGCCGGTCATATTTTCACTGGCCATGTTGGAGAATTGCTCACCTTTCACATTAGCCAGTTTTTTAACCTCAGGTACAGCGTTGATCAACGTATCCACACCAAGCGCTCCGGCTTTATAACCAGTGGTTTGCGTACCCGTCGCCGCTGAGCCGGCAATGGTACCGCCGGTTGCCAGAATAACGATATTTGGCAGCTTGTCTGCCGCATTCGCCGTGAAAACAAAAAATAAAACAAGAACAAATAGAGACTTAAACCATCTTTCCATAGCGGACTCTCTTTATTTGGTCAAAGGATGATCAGGCAGCTACTGCCTAAAAAACTGCCAGCCGATCATTTTTTATCGAAAAACTCCTTATCTGCCAGCCAGAAAGCCAGCATCGGCGCTTATGTTGCAGCGCTCTTTGGAAGCTGTATAGCATCGGATATTCAACAGGAGAGCCAGATCACTGAATGATCTGACTATTTTCAGAAGATGCAGTTGTTGACGCAGAGATAAGCAGGCCAACTATACACACCCGGAGTGCCGACTAAGGCGCATCAAACGGATAAACAAGATAGCGGCCAGTTCAATTAATTCAAAAAATTGGGATGAATTTCATGCATTATTTCAAAAAATTATTCTGGTAGCGTCCAAATTTCGTGGGCGATATTTACCATATGCTGCAATTTGGCCCACTGCTGCTCTTGGGTGATGTCGTTTTTGTCATCATGCCCGAAGCCGCATTTAGGGCTAATCGCCAACTGCTGCAACGGCAGATACAACGCTGCGGTATTAATAGCCATTTTGACCGAGTGCGGCGCTTCCAGTTCAGCACTATGGGAATCCAGTATGCCTAGCACCACCTTTTGGCAACGCACCTGTCGCAACGGCTCCAGCTCAACCGGACGGCGATCATCGTACTCGATAAACAGACTGTCCACCGCCAGATTCGCCATGGCGTGCCCCATCACTTCACGCCCAGAGCCATAAACCCAATGGGGTGAAAAACGGCGGCAACACACATGCAAAGCAATGTACATATCCTGAGGACGTTGCGCCAACGCCTGATTCAGAATGTAAGTGCAACGGTCCAGCAAGTCGCGCAATTCGAACCCTGCCGCATTTTCCCGCGCCATCACCTGACCGTCGCACAAGCGTGCCCAGAATAGATCATCCAACTGAAGGTAGCGGCACCCTTGACGATAAAATCCCTGAATGACCTTACGGTAAACTGCTGCCAGGTCATCACAGAATGCATCCAACGATGCATAAACCTGATTGTTGCGGATGGCAGGGTACATCAACATATTTGGGCTGGGCAGGGTTTGCTTCGCCAGCATATCCCCGCTATTGCCCACTGCCTGATGTAAAAAGCGGTAATGGGTCAAAAATGGGTGGTTATCGTCAAAATCGAGTTTATCCACTATCCTCAACCGACAAGGCGTATCCCCGTCCGGCAGGGCCGTTTCATCAACATCAATACCGGTCAGGCAGGAGAAAAAATCCGTGATCCCCTCTCGGACACGCAGTTCACCATCAGTAATCGCACTCAACCCACATGCTTTCTGGCGCTCAACCACATGCAGTATTTCTTCGTTTTCAATTTCAGTCAGTCTATCCGGGGCAATCAGCCCCTGCCGCCACGCCTTGCGAGCTTGCTTCAGGCGATAGGGCAACAAAAAACTGCCCACATGTTCAGCATGAAACGGTGGATAAGGTTTTTTTACTGTGCGCATCTCACGCATCCTTTTGGTTTACAAGGGACGGCCTGGTCTACACGATGGACCTTACAAGACCAGGACACAATCGCGCCTCAATGCGCTACGCTTGCATTTACTCTGGTTATCTTTCAGGCAGCGGACTGTCACTGATTCGTTCACCGATGTCAATTAATAGAAGCGGACGATTGTCGCACTGGCTTGCCCACATCAACAAATAACTATTTTAAATTATTTTATTTCCATTAATTTCACCATTCACACGATGTTATATATTCCTGCTCCTGCACATTTTTTGACGCCGAGTTTTGTACCAAGGTAAATGGTATCTATAAGCCACCATCATCATGATTCCATTAGTGATTTTCATCACTCAACTTGCTGTATTCTCTTAAAAGAATAGCTTGTCCGCACGATATAACTGGCCGGACATGATTCACAAAAAGATGAACCGTAATGTGTGACTGTCATCATGGAAAGGTACACTGATGATACCGCGCCTGCTGTAATCCAATGACCCGATAACCGTTTTTCACTTCCGGAGAACCCTAATGGATTTAGCCCTGTTTGATCTGGACGAAACCCTAATCTGTGCTGATAGTACCGGCTTGTGGCTGCGTTGGCTGGAATCGCAGGGATTCGCCAGTAGTGAATTATTACAGCAGGAACACCACCTGATGCAGCGCTATTATCAGGGCACGCTGGCGATAGAAGAGTATATGCATCTCGCACTGTCGCCGCTGATTGGTTTATATGCCGAGACAGTGTCTTCCTGGGTAGATCGTTTTATCCGTCGAGACATCCTGCCGCGGCTCTATCCGGCAGCACGTGAGCGAATGGACTGGCATCGCCAGCGTGGTGATGCTCTGCTTATCATCTCAGCCAGCGGCGAACATCTGGTACGGCCAATCGCCTGTCATCTGGGGGCCGACCACGCGCTGGCGATTGGCGTCACGTTGGAAGATGGCCGTTTTACCGGTGATATTCATGGTGTGCCGACATACCAGCAAGGCAAAGTGCTACGCATACGCGAATGGCTGGCACAACGCGATGGCGATCCATTCGACCATATTCACGGCTACAGCGACTCGCTCAACGACCGGGCCATGCTGGAGTTCGTCGATCAGGCTTACGTCATCAACCCGGCCCCCGAACTGGCAGCGTTAGCGCAGCAAAACGGTTGGCAAATCTGCCACTGGCAACGCTAGTCAGACGTCTATCGTGACGTATCATCGCAGATAGTGTTACGCGATCCTTTAGAGCAAGACCACTGCGCTCTGACAGGGATTGTCGTTACCAGGGGAGCAGATATTCATACGGCAATATCAGGCATACGGCAAAGATGAGTCCCCCTCCCCCAGTGCGCGTTGCAGCAATACAGTATCCACCCAGCGCCCATGCTTCATGCCTACTGAGCGCAACGTCCCGACCTGTTCGAATCCCAAAGACAGGTGCAATTGCAGCGAGGCCCGATTGCCGCTGTCAGCCACCACCGACACCACCTGACGGTATCCCTGCTGTTCAGCCTGCAACAGCGCCGCCGATAATAAGCGTTTACCAACGCCTTTACCCAGATGATCTGGATGCAGATAGATAGAATCTTCCAGCGTGAAACGATAAGCGTAACGAGCGCGATACAACCCCAAATAGCAGTACCCCAACACCTGATCGTTTTCTATCGCTACCAGCCAGGGCAAACCAGCAGCACGAATTTTCTGCCAACGGTCGCACATTTCTGCTTCATCAGGCGGCTCGGTTTCAAAGGTGGCGATACCATGCAAAACATGTTGAGCATAAATATCCCTGATAGCCGCGATATGCTCCGCTCTGGCATCCTCAATTACCATGGTGCTCATTAGTGTACCCTTGTCAAAACAGCAGGTTAAATTAGACCGGACCGTGTTGGCTCACCAACTGTCATGTGCAGCAACAGGATATCCGACAGTTTAACCAACATCTGATAGAGGCAACAGACACAAACACTTATGCCCGTCATAAAGGAACGTTTGATCTGGTCAGATTGAATCTGGAATGACAGGAAATACTCAACACGATACGGTCAGTAAGCGCTGGCATAAGGCATCAGCATGTAATACCGGCCACTGAGTCCGGCTATGGGCAGGACACGGATCATCACTATGCGACAGAACAAACCGTTGAATACAGCGTTACACCTGATTTTGGAAAGGCTGAAAAAGGAAAATACAAAAAAACATCTACCCGATTAGTAAATCAGGCGATTAATATTCTTTATGAGCAGCAAATACACTAGCAATAACTTTTTGGTATTAACTTGAGCGAGGTAATTCGCTTTCGCTACCCGGTAATGTCCAGGATACTTCACCGGAACCCGTTCCCAATAAATGCTGTATTTTTTCGTACACTTCCGCCGCTGACATACCGCTATATAAACCCTGACTATAATAACCAAACTCAGCAGTATTGGCTGGCACGCGAGAAGCATTCAGGTTCGGATCGGTAGATGCAATACGTTTACCGGTAAATACGTCATAGCTTTCACTTTGGCCGTCGGGATATTTCACCACGGAAACCAGCACACCACCATAAAGCGGGATACCCGTCATGCGCAGCGAGCGCTCTATGGATGATTCATGTTGCTGTTTCTGCAATTTTTCTTTGGCCAGACGATCATCCAGCGACTTGGTACGCTCACGCACATCAGTAACGTCGTTGGAATTATTATCCGCAAATTCATTATTTAGCGAATCATTCTTTTTCCCTGTGTTAAGGGAATCGGATTTATTTGTTCCGACAGCGTCAGTGTTATCACCAGGGCTGCTATTCGCTGTATAAGCCGACTGAGGATAAAAAGATGTAATGTTTTGACTCTGAACGCCTGATATGACCACGATGTCACTCCTTTTATTTTTTAGCCTTAACATGCCTCTGAGGGCACTGATTTACTACGACTCAACCCAGCACACCGAAAGAAAAACAGCATACCTGCCGCAACAAGTATCAAGCAGAGCGACTCAAGTGATTTATGCCGCCCAAAGCTATCAGGAAATAGAAGTGTAGTTCACAAACCACACAAGCACCGTCTCATTTTTACACCGCATTAACGGAATAGAAAACATAGATCCACTCGTAAAATATATCGGCCATTTTATTTTTTCATTAATACGAAAAAGGCATAAAAACGCTCACGAAACGAGCGCATCAGCAATATTTAGTCATCAGTGTAAAGACAAATCTGACAGTAACTTAACATTTCAGCAGGCTGTCATGTTTTCGTCATCTGCTACTGCTATGGTGGCGGCAGCCTATTTCCCCAGAAAGACAAGATAATGAGTGCCTTACCGTCACAGGAACACCGGTTACACTTCGTTTCCTTCCCAAGTGCACGCGACTTGTGTATCACCACGCCGGATGTGTCTCCCTCCACGGATAACGCCACTGTGCTGCAACTATTCAGCCGCCACAAAGATCTGGTCAGCCTGCCGGTGGTAGAGGATGGACGCCCTTTCGGCTTGATCAACCGCCATAGTTTCCTGTCACAAATGGCACGCCCTTATTACCGCGAACTGTATGACCGAAAAAGCTGCATCGCGTTTATGGACAAAACCCCGCTTATCGTCGAAGCCTCTGCCTCACTGAGCGATGTGGCGGATAAAGCAGTGATCAGCGGTGATCGCTTTCTGGCTGATGGCTTCATTATTACCGAGAAAGGGCACTACCTCGGCATCGGCCTGGGTATCGATCTGTTCCGCATCGTCTCAGACATCCATGTCCGACAGCATCAACATATTGTACAGAGTATAGAATATGCCAGCGTGATTCAGGGGGCGATGCTTACCCCATTCCGACAAACGCTGGCCACGACCTTACAGGATTGGTGTCTGGTCTGGGAACCGCGCGACTGCGTTGGTGGCGACTGTTATGCCTTCAGGCGATATGAGCATGGCTGGCTGGCGGTGCTTGCCGACTGTACCGGTCATGGCGTGCCCGGCGCCTTCATGACGCTGATTTTCAATTCGGCGCTGGAACAGGCGCTGGCGCAACATCGCCCGGATCAGCCAGGACAGTTGCTGGGAGGAATCAATCGCTATATCAAGGATACATTAGGCCAAAACAGCGGCTATCCTGGACAAATGTCTGCTTCCGACGATGGCTGCGACGCGCTGGTAGTCTATGTGAATACTACTGAACAAACCCTCAACTGGGCCAGCGCACGCATGACGGCATTTCTGATCGGAGCACAAACCGGCGACCTGTTGACGCTCGACAATGATCGTATGGGTGTGGGTTATATTAATACGCCCTACGATTACAGTTGGCCGACGTTTCAGCATCCACTGTCACCGCAGGACCTGTTCTTTTCGACCACCGACGGCCTGCTTGACCAGATTGGCGGCGAACGACAAATCAAATTCGGCAAACGCCGCCTGCAAAACCTGTTGCTACGTATCAGGGATCTCCCCATGCACCAGCTCGCTATTCAATTATTACAACACCACCACGACTGGCAGGGATCTCAGGATCGGCGGGACGATCTTACATTTTGGGGCTTCAGGCACCCGTGAATATTATTAACCAGGTAAAACCGGAACATGTCCGAAACGAAGTATGCTGAATTCTTTGATCTCACCCAGCAGCAAGATATCACGCTGTATTATGTGGGGTATTTTTCACAAAACATTGTCTGTTCACTGGCGGAAACGGTACGGCTGCAACTGGAAAAAAACCGGGTGCCGCCCACTATCCGCCGTAAACTGTTTTCCAGTTTTGTGGAAGTGGTGCAGAACATCATCCATTATTCCGCTTCGGCACTCACGTCGGAAGAACAGAAAAATGAAATCCGTCATGGCTCGGTGTGTATCGGCGTTGAGGCGGGAAAATACTTTTTGCTCAGCGCCAATCGGGTATACCCGGCAGATGCCGAGATACTGCGCCAGCGACTGGAGCCGCTGTGTATGATGACGCTTGATGAGATCCGGCTTGCCTACAAGACCTCACTGCGTGAAGACATCCCGGCTTCCAGCAAAGGTGCAGATATCGGCCTGCTGACCGTAGCCCGCGATGCCAGCGAGCCACTACAATTTACCTTTCGTAGCGATGCCACCACCGGGCTCTCCACGTTTTATCTGAAGGCGGTGATTTAACCATGACAGACATAATAACAACAGACAATATCCATATCGCCGGGACAACCAGTACCCCGACGGTGGATTTTCGCTTTGACACACATCAGCTTTCGTTGTCCGGGGAATCTTACCCGGAAAATGCGGCCGCGTTTTACGGTCCTCTGATTGAGCGGGTTCAACACTATTTGCAAACACGTCTTGATCTGCAAACGCGTCTTGCCACCATGGCAATGCCTCCGACACGCACTGACATGCATGTATCGCTGCCCTACTTCAACAGCTCAAGCACCAAGATGCTGTTCAGCCTGTTCAATATCCTCAACCAAGCCGCGCAGAAGCAGCTTCCTATCGCGCTGCACTGGTATTACGACCAGGACGATGATATCGCCGAGGAGTTCGGGCAGGAACTGCATATCGACTTTTCTGCGCTCGACTTCCACCCCCACATCCTGGAGTAACGGCATGAGTAGCTATGAACTGTTCACCCCCGAATACGACATCCTGCTGTCAGCCCGCAATGTCGCGGCTCAGGCCGACATGCCGGCGGAGGTGTACCGGGAAAGCCTGATTATGCTGGCAGAACATTATCAGCGGCTGGTGCGGGAAACTCACCGACTGATTACCCGCAGTGACCGCGCAGAGCGAGAGTTGACTCGCCTCAATACCCAGTTGCATCAACTGGCGGTAGAGCTGGAATACAAAGCCACCCATGACCCGCTGACCGACGTATTCAACCGCAGTGCGATCATCGACCTGGTCGATCACGCGCTGGAGCAGGATCAGGCGGCGCTGATTGTGTTGGATATCGACCATTTCAAGCAGGTCAATGATGTCTACGGTCACCCGACCGGTGATGCGGTGATTTGTTCGCTGATAGCCCGTATCCGTGACGTATTACAAGGGACAGGCAGTATTGGTCGCGTCGGCGGCGAGGAGTTCACCATTCTGCTGGATGGCTACACGCTGATGGCGGCGGTGGATGTCGCTGAACATATCCACGCCAGTCTGAATCATACCGCGTTGGAACCCCTGCCTCAGCATCAGGTCACCGCCAGCTTCGGCGTCAGTTGGGCGCCGCCGCACACCGGTTTCGACACGCTGTACAGTACCGCCGACACGGCGCTCTACCAGGCCAAACATCAGGGCCGCAACCGTGTCGCATACATGCCTATCGATACGGTTAGTTAACTGACAAACTGCCCAGAGCAATTTGGGCAGAGTAATTCATCAGGTTGAGTTTTTCAGCTCAGTTTTTCTTCACAAATTCAGATTTCAGCTTCATCGCGCCAAAACCGTCAATCTTGCAATCAATATTGTGGTCGCCTTCCACCAGACGGATTCCTTTCACACGAGTGCCGATTTTCAGCGTTGATGAACTCCCCTTAACCTTCAGATCTTTGATGACGGTAACGGTATCGCCGTCCGCCAGCAGGTTGCCGTTGGCGTCTCGCACTACCAGCCCCTCGTCCTGCACAACACCATCCCCCTCCTGCGACCACACGTGTCCACACTCCGGGCAGTTAAGCATGGCATCATCCTGCCAGGTATATTTAGACTGACATTTTGGGCAAGCGGGCAACTGTTGCATAGTAATCCTCATTAAAATCAAATAAATTAGATAAAAGTTAAATATATCAATCAATAAAAAACATCGTGTTCATTATTTTATCGCCTTTCCTTACATGCCGACAGCAAAAAAAACCAGACAAACCGATATTTTTCAGCATTTTTCATCAAAGTTACTTAATTCACTCACTTTTATTGTCATCACAACGCTAACCAGATGGATACACCGGCCAATTGCGCAATCATGCATACCAGCCCACCCCCTTCGTTATTTTTTACTTACATCTATGCAGAAAACTTCAGTTTAATAAAACAGTAAGTTGGTTAAACTGAACACTTCTTATTACAACTACTGGCATGGATGACACTCCGTGGAAACCGCTTCCCCACTTAAAAACCCCACTTTTCTGTGCTTCTGGATCGGGCAAATCGCCTCCTCCTTTGCCTTTCAGATGCTGGTAGTCGGGATTGGCTGGCAAATGTATGACCTGACCAATAGCGCGTTGAGTCTCGGTCTGGTCGGGTTGGCTCAATTTCTGCCACAGCTGGCGCTCACACTGGTGGCTGGCCACGCGGTGGATCAGTATAACCGCCGCGTCATTATCCTATGCTGTCGCCTGCTGATGGCTGCCACCATACTGGTATTGGTGCTGGGTAACGTCAGCCACACCATCAGCGCCACAATGATTTACGCGTGTTCAGCGTTGTTGGGTGCAACGCGAGCATTCGAAATGCCCGCCACGCAGGCGCTGCTGCCAAACCTGATCGCCCCCGGTTTGTTATCACGTGCCGTAGCGCTGATGGCCTCCGCCCGTGAGGCCACGGTTATTGCCGGCCCGGCACTCGGCGGCCTGGTTTACCTGATAGGAGCCACCACACTTTACGCCACCAGCGTAGCCTGTTTTATGGTGTCGTTTCTGGTGCTGCTCAATCTGCGCTATGAATACAAAGCGCCAGCCCGCACGCCGGTAAACCTGAACAGCCTGTTTGGCGGCATGAATTTCATTCGCCGTAACCCGGTGATTCTGGGGTCTATCTCGCTGGACATGTTCGCCGTACTACTTGGAGGCGCTACCGCGCTGTTGCCCATCGTCGCCAAGGATATCCTGCATACCGGCCCGTGGGGGCTGGGGCTGCTGCGCTGCGCGCCAGCGCTCGGTGCGGTACTGATGTCGCTTTATCTGAGCCGCCATCCGCTTACTCGCAACGTGGGGAAAATCATGTTCTCTGCGGTGGCGATGTTTGGTATCGCCACTATCGCATTTGGCCTGTCCACCAATCTGTTTCTGTCGCTGTTTGCACTGTTGTTTCTGGGCGCATCCGATATGGTCAGCGTCGTCATCCGTTCAACACTGGTGCAACTGGAAACGCCAGACGAGATGCGTGGCCGGGTTAGCGCCGCTAATTCCATTTTCATCGGCACCTCTAATCAACTGGGGGAGTTTGAATCCGGCGTAACCGCCGCCTGGCTGGGGGTCGTGCCGGCCATCGTACTGGGTGGAATCGGCACCCTGCTGGTGGTAGCGCTATGGATGAAGTATTTTCCAACGTTAACCCAACGCCAGACGCTGGAAGCAGGAGAAACCACATAACGCCAGGTTGCCCGTATTAACGCTGTCTTAAAACATCACACCCGTCATCCGGTTTGACTGGAAAATAGCGCCCCGCCGAGCTGCGGAGCACCAAGAGAGTTACTGCGCCGGGCGACCGTAGTACGCCGTGAAACTGGCTTTGGCCAGCGTATTGCCATTAATCATATAGCCACCGAGTGCCGGATTCGCGTCTTTAGGCACATCCAGCGTTTTGCTCTTCAACGCATACACTGTGAAAATGTAACGATGAGGTTTGTCACCTGCTGGCGGACAGACTCCGCCCCATGCTGCCACCCCGTAATCAATGCGCACCTGACGGGCACCAGCCGGCAGATCCAATGCCCCACTGTGCCCCCACCAACTCGCCACTGACTCATCAGATTGTTGCTCGTAGCCAGTATGTGCTGCGTACGGTGATGAACTCTGGAGTCTTGTGCATCGCTATCTCCGCTGATCGACAACATCTGTATGCATCGATGCAAGAAGATTACGGGAAGCAGGTTTGATTTACCGGCGTACCAGCACCTGCCGAAGCGGGGTGCTGGTTTATTTGTTGAACTTACGCGCTCTCAAACATTATCTTTTCGGCAGTTCAAAGCAGTTCCCGAATCTTATGTTCTAATTTCAGCTGTTCGGCAGCAAAAAGAGGCTGGCGCTTTGAACAAAATAATATGTTGGCCTTTCAGGACAAGACTCATTTAAGCATTGTCACGTGACAGGTGAGTAAATCCCGAATCACTTGCTCAGATTAGTGATTCGGGTAGGCAAGTTCACCCAACATACCTACAACTTAAAATATAACGGATATACCTTTCTTACGACCTGACACGTACTACGGTCTCGACGACATTTTCGTCCAGCGTTTTTTTAGTAAAAAGGCTGCGGATTTCGGTTTTCTGTCTCGTGTAAAAACCCCTTTTTTATTTCCGCCTACACGAATAATGCCTTGCGAAGTAGCGAAGTCAGCAAAATTCCATACATGCTCACCCACTACAAATGGCAGCCGATCAAATACGTCGTGATACATTTCAAGAAATGCACATTGATATTCCTCAGACCACATTTCGTTATATACCGAATGCAGCCCTGACAGCGTATCGGTACCATATTCAGTGATAATAATGGGTTTTTTATGATGCTCATGCCAGGCAATAAGTTCGCTTTCCAGCGTTTTCTCTGCTGCCACCAAATCAGCCGGATTCTCATACCAGCCGTAATAGCGATTCAGGCACAGTACATCAAACAGATCGCTGATTTTATCTTCCTGCAATGAGGATTTGGTGATGTTAACACAGCAAATCGGACGAGCAGGATCCAGTTCCTTTGTTGCCTGAACAAGGGGCAAGAAATAATCCCGACTGGCCGGTTCGCGCGCATCTGGCTCATTGGCGATACTCCACATAACCACCGATGGATGATTTTTATCCCGGGATATTAATTCGCGTATAGCATCGAGATGTGCCTGCTGAGTTACCTCATTGATGGCTTCAGAACAAAAGAGTTTTTCTGGCCGCGTAAAATTACGGATCATCGGCAATGAAACGTTAAATCCTACTGCTGGGGTTTCATTTATCACCACAATGCCATGTTCATCAGCCCAATCCAGCATTTCTTCGGCATACGGATAATGAGCGGTTCGGTAGGAATTAGCACCAACCCACGTCATGAGTGCATGGTCATGTACCAGCAGAACATTATCAAACCCTTTACCACGGAAATCGGCATCTTCATGCCGACCAAATCCGGTGAAATAAAAGGGCTGGTTATTAATTAAAAAACGGTCGCCATCCACACGAACCGAGCGAATACCAACGGGAAGTTCGTAACGGTCATCCCCTGCTATCACTTTCAACCGATATAGAAAAGCGTTCCCTGGTTGCCAGAGTATGGGGTGAGCCACCTCAAGACACCCTTGCCTCCCTTCGCTTTGCGCGACGATGGTTCCTGCTCTATCCATCAACTGACAGATCACCGTACCGGGCGCATCAATGTGGTACTGCACATAGCCTTTACTCACATCATCCAGGAAATGTGTATTAACCGTGATGTCACGGATAAACTGGTGTGGCGTGGTATACAGCCATACATGCCGATGAATACCCGAATAATTAAAGAAATCATGAAAGTAGTGCTGCTTACGCACGTTATGCTCTTCCACGATAACCCCTGGCGGGATCGTATGCCATGACAGCTCATTGTTCACACATACCGTGATACGCACAGTCCGTTTCGAACCGATCAGGGCACTAATATCCGTTTCGAAAGGTGTATATCCCCCCTGATGACACATAATTTGTTCATCATCCAGCCATACTGTGCCACGATGCGTCACAGCATCGAAACGCAGTACTATACGTTGGTTATTCCAACCCTTCGGTATATATACTTCTGTCTGGTACCACACATCACCAACATGGTTACGCACACTCTCATCGGAAAATTGATCATTATAACTTGCGGGAACAGCAATCTTACGTCCGCCCTCAAGAGGCGCTTTCCACCATGTTTGCGTATATCCTTGTCTGTCGCTATCAACTTTAAATGCCCACAGACCATCGAGCAGTTTATATTCACGGGATTCTGATTCTATTGGTTTTAACATTACGATTCCTTCTGGCGGCTTTTTATATCGAGAAAACAAACACAGCATTTACTTCCACATAAAATCGTACTGTATTCCTGCTTTTACATCCCAGTAATTCAACTCATTGCCGAGTTTGCTACCATTTCTTTTTTCTTTTGCCACATCAGATGCCACATACATTTTCACGCCTGAGAGTGGCCCTTCTTTTATGTTATAGAAAACCCCGGTAAGAATACCTCTCCCGTTAATTTCAATGGTTCTATTGGCATCCTCATACCCATGGGTAATAAGTGGTGCAATCATTACGCTAAAGTTAGGCTGAAAAAAATATTGCACCCCGGCCTGTAAAGAAAACATATCTTCTTTGTTTCTATCAATGCTAAGAGAATTAGGATATCCAATATCTGTATCCACATTGGAGCCAATATTATTCATGGCATGTGTGACCATACCAGCAGCGCCAAAGAAACTTAATTTTGGCATACTGTAAGTTACCTGACCCGAATATACCTGAGTATTATCATGAATACTGCGAGAGCGTGAAACCCCATCCAGCATTGCGTGGAATGCAAGTAGTTCTATTTTTATCGTATCTTTATTTTCAAGCGAGAATTTTTTCTCAACAATTGTTTCATATTGAGATGAAACATCACTTTGCCACGAACCTCCGAAGGAATAACGACTACTATCGTCATGCCAACTACCCGCTAAAAAAGAACGGGCGCGTTTTGTATCATAGTGACCTGTCGCAGAGTTATAGATCCCCTCATTGCGAACCCCCACAGCCGCATCAGGCCAGAGGAATACACGGGTTCTGTACATAGCCCATATATCAATATTTTTATCGACATCATAACGACCAATGACACCTTCAGAAAGGGTTGGCATGGTTCTCGTTGAGCCGGATGCAATAAGCGGAACTCGATATGGCAAACTACCATAGCCATTATCAGTACCAAAACGGCCTATTTTTACATAGATATTATCTGTCGGCTTTAGCTTAATCGCACCGGAAGCAAGACCGAAGCTATCGTAGTCTGCAAGATATCCACGAGTACTCCAACGCGCTTTCGCACCTAGTTTATAAACATAATATCCTCCGGCTTCGGCTCCGATAAAATCAGAATAATAATGGGTATTGGCATCAAGCATGGTCCCCTGAACCCACCCATAAATATCTCTTGATGCAGCACCAGCACTGGGTCGGTCTGCACGCCGGAAATCATTTTTTAGACGAATCCTTAATGAATCTTCATTATCATTAATTTCCGCAGCCTGCACTGCCAATGAGCCAGACACCAAAATAAAAAACAAAATGGATAATTTTCTATTTTTCATCATCATTATTCTCTATAGAGTGCATGAGGTTTTTATTTAAAATAACGATAAATACCAGACACATGGTTAAGCAGGATTAAAATAACACCTGGCAAATCATCTAATTTAATTGATATCGACATCATACTTCACGTTGAAGATATATTAGTGTTATTACCCTGTACATAAATAAGCTTCCCGTTAAAGAACCAAGGTATAGCGTTTTAAAAACACCAATATGCCTTTCCTGCAATTTGAAGTATGACGGGTATATTCACTAATTAGAGCAACTTGTTATTATATTTATTTTTTCCCTCCCATCTCTAAAGCATAGGATGCGTTATCTGCTCTTCTGAAGAAAGGATACCAAACCAGCAGTTGTACACCGACTAAAAAAACCTGTAATACAGCAATTTTCCAACTTCCTTCCATAATACCACTCAATATAATTGGCATACCTGTTATCGGTGTTATCCCTGCGACTCTTGGTACCAGGCCTATATAAGTAACCAGATAAGCAATACCCAAACTGATAGCATTCATAAAGATAAATGGGATGGCAAAGCGAAAGTTAAAAACCATAGGAGTACCAAACACCAGAGGTTCGCTGATACC
This sequence comes from Dickeya sp. CFBP 2040, assembly GCF_012273755.1. Classification (NCBI taxonomy): domain Bacteria; kingdom Pseudomonadati; phylum Pseudomonadota; class Gammaproteobacteria; order Enterobacterales; family Pectobacteriaceae; genus Dickeya; species Dickeya sp. CFBP 2040. The sequence goes on along the minus strand of NZ_JAAVXH010000014.1, from coordinate 84,087 downwards.
AAACAATGCTGGAATTGTTGTCAATTTCCCTAATGTTTTAAACTGCTGACTTTTTGAAAAAAACAGCATAAGCAGTGTCAAGCCAATAGCACTGGCAGACATTGTATAAGTACTGACGAATGAGCGACCAGTAATATTAGGCAATGCCTCACCGGCAGAATATGCTGAAAGTTGTACAGCATCCATTGCGGTAAAAATAGGCAAAACGACCGAATAAATTACCATTGTACCGTGAATACCCATAAACCACAGTAACTGTGCCAGAGTCCACAGTATTATGATGGAAACAATATTCCCGCCGACACCTTGTAACGGAAGCTGCAGAAATGCATAGATAAATTGATGCAGGTTTTTAAATGGCGTAATGGTAAAAACAGAAGAAACAGCCGTAAAAAATATAATAGATACAAATCCAGGAATCAGGCTACTAAAACTACTTGAGACAACGGGAGGAACACTTTCTGGCATTTTTATAGTGAATCCCTGGCGTTTCAAAAAAATATAGATCCATGTTGATAACAAGCTAACGACAATAGCAGTGAATATACCTGTCCCCCCCAGCCACTGCATGGGAATCAACGGTAATCCTTTTTCAGAAAAATCGACTGGTGTAACGATAAAAAAGTTCAGTAGCGCCAGCAGCCCACAAAACAAACCATCTTCATCATGCTGTTTCGCATAACTCCCAGCGATAGCCACACCAAATATAACAGCCAGGAAATTAGTAGTGAACATGATGATTGTTTTTAATGCCCCAGCAATGCCTGCCTGTATGATAAACTCCTTATAGGCTGGGATTGGTAGGTTTAAGAACAATGCAGCAAAGGCACCTAATATAGTAATGGGCATTGCCCCCATCATCCCACCTGTAATACCATTCACCAGTTTACTGGTCTGGATTTTATTTACTACAGGATGGATTTTATTGGTTATCTTTTTCCTATCAAAATTATACATAGGGCTCCCCTGGCTACGAATGTTGAACCGTGAAAATTAAGACCTTTTCAATTGAAATTTAATTCAACAGACTTAATGCATCCATTAGTACCTTTTCACCATTCATGGTTCCATAGTCAACCATATCAATAACAGAAACCTTTATTCCACGAGGCTCATATTTTTCTCTTAAATCATCTTCAAGATAAGAAATTTGTGGACCCAACAATAGTATTTCCGTTTGACCATTATAATTTTTAAATTTCTCCTCCGGCATTGCAATAATGCTAGCATCAATGCTCTTGCTTTTAGCACTTTGCTGCATTTTCGCCATCAACATGGAGGTTGACATACCCGCCGCACAAACCAAAGTAATATGAATCATAGACTCTCCTTGCTATTATTTATTTTTAATAATTTTGTACATTTCTATCATTTCAAGAGCAATATCTCTGGTTGTCATTGCATTCATTAAATGATCCTGTCCATGAACCATGATAAGTGAAACAGAAGCTTTTTTTTCTCCACGCGCCTCTGCCTGAATCAATTCCGTTTGAAAGAAATGCGCTTGTTGCAAAGATTCATTCGCTTCGGCAATGCGCATTTCTGCTGTATCGAAATCCCCCATCCGGGCTGCTTTCATTGCCTGCATAGCTTTACTCTTAGCACTACCACCGTTCACCACTAACTCTGTAATAATATCTTCCAGGCTAATTTCCATCATTAATACTCCTCCTGCTCACTATGGCTATTTAAGGTAATCTTAGCGACCGGCAGTCATGCTCTCCAGCGGAAGATTTACCATGTTTAATCTGGTCAACATTGCAATCTACTCATGATGTCGGCAAACCTTTCAGCAGCATCATCATCACATCAAACGATTGATTAGCAATCAATTTATTGATAGCCTCAGCATCAAATAATAATTTTGTTGTCAGCTGATAAAAACGGCCTATATCGGCATCTTCTTCGGAAGAGATAGAGATGAGAAAAACGATCTGTACCTCATTATATCCCCACCAAATGGGCTTTTTTAAAATTCCTACTGTGACAAAACTCACCTCAGTCATGACCTGAAAGGGATGAGGAATGGCAACTAAATTACCAAAGTCAGTTTGTCCCAGCACTTCACGCTTCATTACCGCATCAAGAAACCCTTCCGGTAACTGATGATGTTTATTTGTATATCGAAATAATATATCAAGGGCCTCCTCTTTAGTCGAAGCATCGATATCCGTAAAAAAAAGTTCAGGAAGATAATATCTATTAAGAAAAGTATTACTACTACTTTCAAATATCTCACTACATGTAGCTATATCCTTATTCTCAAGAAAAAGATTTACCTCAAAAACAGGAACTGGCACATCGACATTAATAGGAATGGTTGTAAATACATAGTCAATATTGTTTTTTTTAAAATCGAATAACGATAACTCCCAGGCGGTACATTCATAAATTCTATCGATATATTTTCCGAAGGCCTGCTTATACTTATACATGAATAATTGAGTCGTACCTTTACCTGATGAGCACACCACAATGATATTTTTCTTATCAATATTTTTATCTTTTTTTTCCAAAGCCAGCTCAAAAAGAATTGCAAAATAAGCGACTTCATCGTCTGGGATTTTGGTAGCATAGTGTTCAGAGAGCGCAATACATGCCGTTGCAGCCATAGTATAAGCAAATGCATACTCTTTCTTGATTTCATGCAATAATGGGTTACTAAGTGGAATACCATACTGCATTCTTATATCCAATGGCACCATATGCTGATTCAACGACATTCTTAATTCAAGATTATCCATGAAATCGATCTTGAAACTCTTATATAAAATCTCTAGCATTTTCCATGTCAATTCATCAATTTTTCTTGAAATGATAATGTTCCCTCCTGATTTCTTATAAGAATCAGAAGATAACTTTGCTCCCATATGCAGTAAAATATATAAAACCTCACTTTCAGGTAACACAATCTGAAATACCTCTTGAATAGAGTGTGAGATCTCGTTTGCTGCAACAAGCACATCTGGCTTCATCATTTCCATTATTCGATCACCATCAATAGCGACCAGTTGCATTTGCTGAAGTCGATATACCGCAATAAAAATATGCGAAATAAAACTCTCTAATGAAACCTCTGATATACGCAACTCATACTTATATAAAACAGACAAAACAACATTACCAATAATCTTTAGTTTCTCATCCTTCTTACCGTCAGCGTTCATATAATCACTGCGTCTTATAAGATTATTGACGATACAAACTCTTTTATTAAACTCACTCCCATTAATAATAACCCCATAATTAGGGCGTCTCTCTAAAATAAGATGATGTATGTGAAGTATATACTCTACTTTTTTCAGATCCGCACTAACCGTATTACGAGAGACATAACACTGGTCACATAAATCATCTAATTTTATATAATCATTACGATTTAAAAGAAAATTCAGGATAAAGAAAACTCTTTCATTTGAAGTTGTTGGGTGCCGCCCTTGAATATTTTTACCGAGCGAAATGGCAAATTCATTAAAATCATCATGATTATCAACAACAAGTTTATACCCCATATTCGATCTTGATGTAATAATCGCACCATGTGAAATTAAAAAATCATTCAAATCTTTTAATCTACTACGAACCGTTTTTTCACTAACATTAATCCTGGCTGCCAAATCACGAGCAGTATGATACTCACCATCAAGCAACTCATTAAAAAGGACTGATAATTTACTATACATCCCATCCCCTTTATGATAATCATCATTTTTCACCCCAGTTTGACTCTATCACCCCTAATCAGGAAACTCCACCCAAGTCGTCACCATGAAGTTCTGGTAATCATTTGGATATAAGGGTTGTTTTTTTGAACCTCATCACATAAAGACATGTTCTTATCAAGATAAATAAAAACGGAAAATAAAATCCACTATCACCGTAAGTCACGTTAACATATAACCACGCATTACCTTTCATGGTTATTAAACACAATTCAATTGACGTAAATAATCACTCCTAATACTAAAAAACAGAATTTATACAAACCAAGTAATACACTAAAACATATCCAACAATATCACCTGCCGAGACATCTCCACTCCCATCAGCGACGTGCCGGCACCATTGCCGGCGGTCGCAAGCGAAGGACCGGGTTGACTGTCAGTAGGCAGGCCTTTTATACGAACGTCCCCAACTCAGCCTGTTTTAGGGTAAAAACGAGCTATTCTTTGGTAAATTGTGACTTTTTCATCAGCCTCTCCTTCATTCCGGAGGAGTCATGATCATACCGAAATTCTGTTTCTGAATAGGTCCGGATTTTAAGATAGGGCCATATCCATAAGCAGAAATTACCAACCTTAGGTTGTACTAACCAACAGGACTTGGGGTCAACACAACCAGCCCACAGCAAAGGCTGGAATCTTTCCGACAACAACTTCCTGAAAAAACCTTTGTTTTATAAAAACAAAATTATCTTTTCAGCAAACCATTTCCCTTAAAAACAGCCTGAAAGACCGATTTTCATGACAACTGAACCGAGCAATATATGTCAGAGCCATTACAATTACTGTAAGAATTCATAAGCCGTATTCAGGAAGGCTTTCAGGATGATGAGACAGCCAATTTGACTATAGCGTGCTTAATAAGCCACGAGCTTCTCGCTGGCAATGAATTCGGGCGCAGAAAAACTCTCTGCCAGGACGCTACTCAGAGGATGTACCCATGAAATCAATCAAATCCATCCTGCTTTTCTTGCTACTTGTCGGCCTCGGATCTGTGCTAACGCAAGGTGCCGTCAACTGGTGGTCGGGGCAGCAAATGCTCACGCAGGCCAGTAAGATTTTCACAGCCAAAGACATCACCGCGGATATTCTGCCACCGCCTTTGTACCTGATTGAGGCTCGTCTGACGTTATCGCAGGGGCTTGATGGAATGCTATCGCCAGACGAAGCGACAAAAACGTTCGACAAACTGGCCCAGGACTACACTGCCCGTGTGGACTACTGGCGCAAGACGCCAACCTTCGGCATCGAGAAGTACCTTTTGGGAGAACAACACGATGCCGCGCTAAAATTTCTGGAGGCAGCACGCCGTGACGTCCTGCAACCGTTGGCAGTCGGCAATATAGCGGCCGCACGCGCAGGACTGCCTGGCGTGCACAAGCTCTATGAAGCGCATCGCGTAGCGGTGGACAAGACAGTGGAGGTTTCCAATGCCTTCGCTGATAAGAATTTGGCGGCCTTTGATGCGATCGAAGCATCGAACTCCAGAGCCAGCATGGGCGTACTTGTAGGGGCACTGTGCGTGTGTCTGGCACTCTACATCGGTGCACGCCGTCGTCTGCACACGGCAGTCTCCTCACCGTTGCTGAATGCCTGCGAGGCCGCACAGAAGATTGCAGAGGGCGACCTGACCTGTAACATCCACGTTCATGGCCGCGACGAAGCCAGGCAAATGCTCAAAGCGCTGGCCGACATGAAGGATAGTCTGCAGAGCATCGTCGCTATGGTGCGTACCAGTTCCGACGCTATTTTCACCGATTCGATGCTGATATCCACAGGCAATCTCGACCTGAGCAAACGCACGGAAGAGCAGGCTTCCAGCTTGCAGCAAACTACAGCTTCTATGATGGAGATTCGCTCTGCGGTACAAAAGAACGCTGAAACAGCCGAGCAAGCCACCAGGCTGGCGTCTTCAACCAGTCATACGGTGCAACAAGGTGGCGAGGTCATGCATCAGGTGATCTCAACCATGCAAGACATCACGACTAGTGCCCAGCAAATCACGGAAATCATCGCAATCATTGATGGCATCGCCTTCCAGACTAACATCCTGGCCCTGAATGCTGCGGTTGAAGCTGCCCGCGCCGGTGAGCAAGGGCGAGGTTTTGCCGTTGTAGCGGGTGAAGTCCGCTCACTGGCCCAACGCAGTGCTGAAGCCGCCAGGGAGATCAAAAAACTGATCAGCGCCAGTATGGAGAAAGTCGAAAACGGCTCACATCTGGTTGAAAACGCTGGAGCATCGATGGACAGCATTGTTTTGCAAGTAGGCAAAGTCTCCGACTTCATCACAGAGATCAGTTCCACGGCGAAAGAGCAAGTCTCCGCTATCAGCCAAATCACTGATGCTGTGGGGCAACTCGACCTGGTGACACAGCAAAATGCCTCTCTGGTTGAAAAAGGCGCAACGACTGCGAAAAACCTCACACACCAGTCGCAATTGCTTGCCGGACTGATGGGAAGATTCCAATTGGAAAACAATGCAATGCAAGCGAGTATAGCTCATGAGCATCAGGCTGCCGTAGATCAAGCGACCACACACGAGGCAGGTTCTCTGTGGCTGACCAATAAAGATCATTCACGAGGAAGAGAGACTACGCACAAAACCTCAGCACCCGATGCCGAAAATTGGTCAACATTTTGATACTGACGTCGTCAGGAAAAGTCATGACTTTATGAGGGTCAGCGCATCTAATATCGGTAATTATCTGCTGGTGATCGACGATGACTACCGGCACAGCGCGAGCCAGATGCCTCCGTCTGGCTGTGCGCCAAACCGCGTCTGACACAGCCGGATGTACCACAGGCAAAACGCGTTGATGCGCTCAGCGGTACTCGCTGCACGGTTGAATTGTCATCTGATTTTACCTCGGAGGCCTGGCGTAAACTGCTGCAAAATGCTGTCGGAGGCCTGATGGTTCTGGCGAATCGCTGAGCCGGGATGTTCTCACGCGGGGATATTACTGAACTGGCACTGACCTATCTGCGTGAATGTCTGGCAGTCGCACATGCGCAAGGGGCTGCGCTTGACGATAGCGCTCCGCAAGAGATCAACCTGAAAATGCCCAGACCAGTAATAAGAATTTAAAAATGTCCAAAAAGATGATCCAGGAATGCCCGCACAACAGGATTAGAACGACGACTTTCATGCCACAGTACCGAAATATTATGCCGCTCTACGGTAAAGTTCGTCAGCAGAGGAACTAATTTTTTATTCTTTACCCACGAATCAGCCATAAAGCTCGCGGCCATTCCTATTCCTGCACCGGCAGCAACTGCCGCTACAACGGCTTCACTTGCATCAACGATGATATTAGATGAAGGCACAATTTCTATCTCCTGCTCGCCAACCCGGAACGGCCAGCGAAAAACCTGCCCAGTATGCTGATAACGCAGATTGACCGTTTTGTGCTCCGTTAGATCATTCGGGTGTAGTGGCACACTGAATTTGGTCACCTGAACAGAGGTGATATGCTCACCTCAGAACAATACCGGTGTCCCACTGAAAAGAAGAAATTTCAGCGCAGAGTTTAAACACGAATCCGCTCAACTGCTCCTTGACCAGAACTACTCGTTGAATTTAAGACGAGCAGCAACATAGAGGTCTGTGGGAAGTTACCAATTTTGACCTGTGCAAGTTTGCCGGTAACAGGGTTGGTGTAACGGTGGAAAAAAGGTTTTAACGCCAGTTTTACCCCATCAGCCGCACCAGCCCCGACCTTCATCGATAGCAACGTCACCACCATTACCAAACACGATTGTTTCGATCACGCTCGAAGAATGTGGTAGTCCCTCTTATTTTACTGCCATAAAGACTCCGTTATCATGCTGCCTGCATACGAATGAAAACCATGCTGGCTGTACATTCCCCCTATCATCGGGTGATAACCAGACCGGCCAGCAATAAAACACAGGATTTAATGAGAACGAATGAGCACAACCACCATCATTAACTCATTAAAACTTAAGAAGACGGACATCACAAACCGATGAGTACACCAGAGAGTCTCGACGCCCACACGCCAATGATGCAGCAGTATCTGAAGCTGAAAGCTCAGCATCCCGATATTTTGCTGTTTTACCGCATGGGCGACTTCTATGAACTGTTTTATGACGACGCTAAACGCGCGTCGCAGTTACTGGATATCTCGCTAACCAAACGCGGCGCCTCAGCTGGCGAACCGATTCCAATGGCCGGTGTTCCTCATCATGCGGTAGAAAACTATCTGGCAAAATTGGTGCAATTAGGTGAATCCGTAGCGATTTGCGAGCAGATTGGCGACCCGGCAACCAGCAAAGGGCCGGTAGAGCGCAAAGTAGTCCGTATCGTCACCCCCGGTACTATCAGTGATGAAGCCCTGTTACAGGAAAAACAGGATAACCTGCTGGCCGCTATCTGGCAGGAAAACCGCGGGTTCGGTTATGCCACGCTGGATATCAGCTCTGGCCGTTTTCGGCTGGTAGAACCGGCTGATCAGGAAACTATGGCGGCAGAACTGCAACGCACCAATCCGGCAGAATTGCTTTACCCCGAAACCTTTGAGGCCATGTTCCTGATTGAGCACCGTCATGGACTGCGACGCCGGCCATTGTGGGAGTTCGAACTGGACACGGCTCGCCAGCAGTTGAATCTGCAATTTGGCACCCGCGACCTGACCGGCTTCGGCGTAGAACAGGCCCGTCTGGGGCTACGCGCCGCAGGTTGCCTGTTGCAGTACGCCAAAGATACTCAGCGGACATCGCTGCCGCATATCCGTGGTATTACCATGGAACGCCAGCAGGATGGCATCATCATGGATGCCGCAACACGCCGCAATCTGGAACTGACGCAAAACCTGTCCGGTGGCGGCGATAACACGCTGGCCTCGGTACTGGATCGTACCGTTACTCCGATGGGCAGCCGTATGCTCAAACGCTGGCTGCACGCCCCCATTCGTGATACTCAGGCGCTGCTGCTGCGTCAGCAAGCTATTGGTGCGCTGCAAGACATTGCAACTGACCTGCAACCGTTTCTACGCCAGGTAGGCGACCTGGAGCGTATTCTGGCGCGCCTGGCATTACGCTCAGCCCGTCCGCGCGATCTGGCCAGAATGCGCCACGCGTTTCAACAATTGCCGGATATCCATGCCCTGCTGGAAACGGTCAACGCCAAAGCGGTACAGCAATTGCGCGGGTTTGTCGGTCATTTCGATGAGCTGCGCGACCTGCTGGAACGTGCAGTAGTGGAAGCGCCGCCAGTATTGGTGCGCGATGGCGGCGTTATCGCCAGCGGCTACAACGACGAGTTGGACGAGTGGCGAACGCTGGCCGACGGTGCCAGCGACTATCTGGAAAAACTGGAAATTCGAGAGCGTGACCGGCTCGGCATCGACACGCTGAAAGTCGGTTTCAACGGCGTGCATGGCTACTATATTCAGGTCAGCCGTGGGCAAAGCCACCTGGTGCCGATGAACTATGTTCGCCGCCAGACGCTGAAAAACGCCGAGCGCTACATCATTCCCGAACTGAAAGAATACGAAGACAAGGTACTGACCTCGAAAGGCAAGGCGCTGGCGCTGGAAAAAGCCTTGTATGACGAGTTATTCGAGCTGTTGCTGCCACATCTGGCAGAACTACAGCAAAGCGCGGGCGCACTGGCGGAACTGGATGTACTCAGCAATCTGGCTGAGCGTGCCGACACGCTGAATTATGTCTGCCCGACACTGAGCGACAAACCGGGGATCAGAATTACCGGTGGTCGCCATCCGGTGGTCGAGCAGGTGCTGAGCGAACCGTTTATTGCCAACCCGTTGTCGCTCTCTCCCCAACGTCGGCTGCTGATCATCACCGGTCCCAATATGGGCGGGAAAAGTACCTATATGCGACAGGCGGCACTCATTGTCTTGCTGGCGCATATCGGCAGTTACGTCCCAGCCGAGCAGGCGGTGATTGGTCCGGTGGATCGCATCTTCACCCGTGTCGGCGCTGCTGATGACCTGGCTTCCGGTCGTTCAACCTTTATGGTGGAAATGACGGAAACCGCCAACATTTTGCATAACGCCACCGAACACAGTCTGGTGCTGATGGATGAAATCGGTCGCGGTACATCCACTTACGATGGTCTGTCACTGGCCTGGGCCTGTGCCGAAGCGCTGGCGAACAACATTAAGGCGATGACCTTATTCGCCACCCACTACTTTGAACTCACCAATCTGCCGGAGAAAATGGAAGGCGTCATCAACATCCATCTCGACGCACTGGAACATGGCGACACCATCGCATTTATGCACAGTGTGCAGGAGGGGGCAGCCAGCAAGAGTTATGGTCTGGCAGTAGCGGCGCTGGCTGGCGTCCCCAAAGAGGTGATCAAACGGGCAAGACAAAAGCTAAAAGAGCTGGAGTCGCTGGCAGGCCATGCGTCGGCCAGTCATGTCGATGGTTCGCAACTTGCATTGCTCGCACCAGAAGACCCCTCACCGGCGCTGGAAGCACTGGAGTCCATCGACCCGGATACGCTGACGCCGCGTCAGGCGTTGGACTGGTTGTATAAACTGAAAAGCATGATGTAAAGAAGTCATTAAGCGGAGAACGACAGCGTTTCGATCTCCGCTTACAATGTCAACCTGCTGGCTTGGGCAGCACAGAACGACGTCACAGCGTCACAGGATGGCTCATCACGCGGGAATGAGAGTCATAGCTCACGCGAACCTCCGTGCTCACTGGCACGGAGGTAATGGAAAAAACGTGCTCATCCGGTTGCACCGTCATATACCGCTCAACCGATGCCATGATCGTGTGCACATCTCGACCTAAAAAACGGCTCAGGCAAACGGGTACGATTGGCTTGCTCTGTTTCTCTACCGCCAATAACCGGTAACGCTGCGCATCACGCCCCAATGACTGACCATCATCGTCCAACGCTTCCAGGTCATTGTCTAACGCACGGAAATAGCGTTTCTCACCCTCGCTATCGGTTAACACCAGGCGTTCGGCAGTACGGCTCCAATGCCCAAACTCTGCAACGGTTTTTTGGCGGTCAGTCTTTGACGGATAACTCTCCTGCATGACAAAACTGCCGTCCGCGTTCAGAAACAGTGAAGCGTCTATCTCACCACACGCACCACAAGGCAACTTACCGCGATAATACTGCGCCATCGGGCGCAATGGCTGCTCCTCAATCTGAGTACGGGAATGGCATCCCATCAGCCCTGATAATAAAACAACAAGCATCACCCCTGTCGCCAGTTTTTTCATCTTTATTCTCCTGCGCTGTTGTGCTGGCATGTTGTCAGATCATCCTTAACCTTGGGCGATTTGCCAGTTGCTGAACGACAATTCCAGATTATTCTGATCGTCAGATAGCCAGATAGTTCCCTCCTGCAACGTCGCCTGCAATGTCATGGTACGCTGCGCCAGCATGGCCAGATTCGCCAGTTGCTGATCATCCAAAAAATGTACCGTCAGATTAGACAGCGCCCCCGCTTTATCGGCCATATTTTGCCACCAAACCCTGGCGGCACGTTCACCGTAAGCGTAGAGCACTACGGCAGGTGACAGACTGCAGGCTTTCTTCAGCCGTTTCTCATCCGGCAGCCCCAGTTCAATCCATAACGTCACCTGCCCATCATCGCTATGCTGCCAGATTTCCGGCTCGTCATCCGCACACAATCCTTTGGTAAAACGCAAGTGCTCATCGGCATGGCAGATCCACGCCAGTAACCTTAGCATCATTCGTTGATCAGTTTCGGAAGGGTGCTGAGCCAGTGTCAGGCTGACATCTTGGAAAAACGCGCGATCCATATCGGCGATATTGACGTTGGCTTTATAAACCGTTGCTTTTAAGGCCATTATTTACCCCTTTTCACAGAGGCATTAGTCTACCTCAGCTGCGACATACATCACAGTCACACGCACATACCGGGTAATAACAGCAGAATATGCAGTTGCATTATGCTGATAACCTGCCGGGGCCTATGCTATAGTCGAAAAGAAGAGGAGAGCTTATCTTCGTAGAATTACATTGCAGTCACGATAACAATGAAGTGTGCATGAATCGCTACCGGGCTAAGCTCTAAGGGAGGATATTGTGCAACAATACAGTGAATTAGTACGCCGTCTGTACGCAGAGATCGCCAGTGGCGATCTGGGATTTATACCCGATGCGCTGGGTTGTGTGTTGAAAACCCTGGATGGCATCGCGACAAACAGCGAATTACCATCCTCTGTCAGGGAACAGGCGGCCTATGCCGCCGCTAACTTATTGGTGAGCGATTATGTCAATGAGTAATGAATATCAACCCATCAATTGTGATGATTACGATAACCTGGAAGCCACCTGTCAGCAGCATCTGACGTTAACGGTTGAACTGCGATCCGGCGAGGTCGTGGTCGGTAAAGCCAGTGATATGATCTCTCGAAAAAACATCGAATATCTGGTGATTGAAAATTCGGGCCAACTGCACGAACTCCGTCTCGACCATATTCTTAGCTTTAGTCACCCTGAGATTGGTAAAGTAGTGGTCAGCGAACCCTGACAAACCGCCTCACCAACACTAACGGACAACGCTGGTTGTCCGTTTTTATTTCCGTCAGCACCAGTCAATAAACCATCCACAACTATCCGGCATCACCTCTCCTTCACGCGTCACAAATCGCCCTGCCGCCGCAATCAGGTGATTGTTGTAGAATATCAGCGGCGTACGCTCCCGTAGCCATGGCGGAACATTCAGTTCCTGCCATAATTTCTTCATCGGGCGACCATGCGTGCGTCCCACTATCTGCACATACCCTTGAAAACCAAAACGTACGGTAACGGTTTCATTATCACGTGGCTGTCTTACCCAAGTTCCCTGCGTCGATAGCTGCAGTTGACCCAGGTTATCCGGCAATGGCAACGGGGCTACTGTCGGTTGCCACGGCAACACGTAGTCGGTTACTGGCGTCATCATCGGCAATAAATAGAGATAATGACGAAACCGCCGAACCTGCCAGGCACCAAGTTGCAGGCAAGGGTTAGCATCATCACGGCTGATCGCCACTTCTTGCCATAATCGGTTCAGTTGCTCGCGGGACGGCATACGTGCTCCTTGCTCCGCCAGCCAGCGACGCAACAAAGCAAACCGGCGTGTCGCGCTCATGGGTACCAGAGCGTTCACACTTAACCCACCATCGGCATTGCGCAAGGCCACCAGCGATTCAGCCAACAGTTCATCTAACAGTTGTTCCTGTTCGGCACACAACTGTGCGCTGCGTGCTACTGCCGATGGAAAATGAGGCCAACGCTGCTTTAGCAATGGCAATACCTGCCGACGCAGAAAATTGCGGTCGTAACGCTCATCGGCGTTACTGTCGTCCTCCACCCAGAGCAGTTGATTCGCTCTGGCATACGCCTCTAACTGTTCACGAGCGATACTCAGCAGCGGGCGTTGCAGCCGAACGCCATTTGATTGCGCAGTTGCCGCCATCGACGCCAGTCCGGCAGGTCCGCTACCACGTTTGAGCGCCAGCAGGAAGGTTTCACTCTGATCATCCTGATGCTGGGCAGTCAACAGCGTTTCTCCATCAAATAAGTGCTGTTGCAGTGCCTGATAACGTGCTGACCGGGCTGCGGCTTCGACACCACCATCACGCGCATCCACCTGAACCCGCAGCGCATCAAACGGCACCCGCCAGTTCAGACACTGGGTACGACAATGCTCAGCCCACATATCGGCGTACGAACTCAAGCCGTGATGCACATACACCGCCCGCAATGATACGGCCCGCTGGCGCAAGCGCGTCATCAGATGCAGCAATACAGTGGAATCCAACCCGCCGCTGTAAGCCACCAGGTAGCGCCCATCGGTGACAATCTGCGCATCAATCACCGTCAGCAGTTCAGAGGAAATATCGATATCAGCGTTCATACAATTCAAGCGGCAATCCGTCCGGGTCGGCAAAGAACGTAAACCGGCGACCGGTATATTCGTCTGTGCGCACCGGTTCACAATTTACCCCCGCCTCACTCAGCGCAATCACCGCCTGTTCGACATCGTCAACCGCAAACGCCAGATGACGCAACCCGCAGGCTTCCGGTCGGCTAACCCGTGCCGGCGGCGAGGGGAATGAAAACAGTTCAATCAGATAACGGCCATTAAGGGCCAGATCGCCTTTCCAGGAATCACGGGCCACACGGTAAACTTCCTGTTGCAGCGTGAAACCAAGCACATCGCAATAAAAACACTTACTGCGCTCATAATCCGAGGCAATAATCGCAATATGATGGATATCCAGCAGTGTTAGCATAAGGTTGGTTCTCCTGAGTAGCGCACCACCACGCTCGTCGATGTGATGTGAGTGAGGAGAAATATTCGGGTCAGGCAATCGCCGCCGCGTTGGGATGATGCATCACATAAAAAACCGCTATTAGCATAACAAAAAGTCCGCGATCGTTTCCAATCGCGGACTTTTCTGGCATACAGCGAGCTAAATCAGCAGTAACCGTAATTCATCAAACGCTGATAACGGCGGTTCAGCAGTTCCTGTTCGCTCAACGTATCCAGTTCGCTCAGGTCAGATAACAGCTGAGATTTCAGCGACGCAGACATCGCCGCCACGTCACGATGGGCTGAACCCAGCGGCTCAGAAATCACTGAATCAATCAGTTTCAGCTCTTTCAGGCGCGGGGCGGTAATCCCCATCGCTTCTGCTGCCAGCGGCGCTTTATCAGCACTTTTCCACAGAATAGAAGCACAGCCTTCCGGCGAAATCACCGAATAGGTGCTGTATTGCAACATGTTAACTTTGTCACCAACGCCGATAGCCAGCGCACCGCCGGAACCACCCTCGCCAATCACCGTACAAACGATAGGCACACGCAGGCAGGACATTTCGCGCAGGTTACGGGCAATGGCTTCGGACTGACCGCGCTCTTCTGCACCCACACCCGGATAGGCGCCAGGGGTATCAATAAAGGTGATGATCGGCATTTTGAAGCGCTCAGCCATCTCCATCAGACGCAGCGCCTTGCGATAACCTTCCGGTGCTGGCATACCGAAGTTCCGGCGGATTTTTTCTTTGGTTTCGCGGCCTTTCTGATGACCAATAATCATCACCGGACGTCCATCAAGACGGGCAATACCCCCGACGATAGCCTTGTCATCGGCATAAGCGCGATCACCAGCTAATTCGTCAAAGTCAGAGAAAATATGCTGAACGTAGTCCAAGGTATAAGGACGTTGCGGATGGCGTGCCAGTTGGGCAATCTGCCAGGCACCCAGATCGGCAAAGATTTTACGCGTCAGTTCCACGCTCTTTTCACGCAGACGCTTAACTTCTTCGTCCAGATTAATATCCAATTTTTCATCTTGGCGACTGACTGCGGTCAGGGAATCAATCTTCGCTTCCAACTCTGCAATCGGCTGCTCAAAATCAAGAAAATTCAGACTCATAGTATTCCTATTTTAGTCAAATTCCAGTTCTACCTGTTCATTACCAACCAGGGTACGTAAATCATTCAGCAACACATCAGTAGGCGTAACACGCCAAGTCGCACCAAAACGTAGCCGGGCACGCGCATCCTGGCGCTGGTAATAGAGATGCACCGGAATCGTCCCCGATCGATGGGGTTCCAACGACTGACGGAGACGGTTTAACAACTGGTCATCAATTTGCCTGTCAGTCAGCGAGATAGCAAGCCCGCGCGCATATTTTTCCCGCGCTTCGCTGATATCCATTAGCTCTCTGACCATCATTTTAAGTCCACCGCTGAAGTCATCAAAGCTGACCTGTCCACTGGCTATCAGAATACGGTCCTGCTCCAGCAGGTGCTGATATTTTTCCAGCGCTTCGGTAAACAGCATCACTTCCAGACGACCAGAGCGATCATCCAGCGTGCAGACGCCAATACGGTTGCCCCGTTTGGTTACCATCACCCTGGCGGCAAGCACCAGTCCAACGGCGGTGGTCATTTTTCCCCGCTCCGTGGGGTGCATGTCTTTCAACCGCACGCCTCCCGCGTAGCGTTCAATTTCCTTCAGATACTGATTGATGGGGTGCCCGGTCAGGTACAGCCCCAGCGTTTCCCTTTCACCATCCAGCACCACCTGCTCCGGCCACGGCGGCACCGTGCTGTAGGACTGCTCCACTTGCTCAGGCGTTTCCGCCAGTACGCCGAACATATCCGCCTGACCGATGGCCTCTGCCTTCGCGTGCTGCTCGGCTGATTTCATGGCATCCACCAGTGAATTCATCAGCGCGGCGCGGTGAGGCCCAAGCCGGTCAAACGCACCGGACATGATCAGTTTTTCCAGCACTCGCCGGTTCAGTTTCTTAATATCCGTACGGGCGCACAGATCGAACAAATCGCGGAAATAACCGCCGTTATTGCGCGCTTCAATGATGGCTTCAATCGGCCCTTCTCCCACACCTTTGATAGCGCCGATGCCGTAGACAATCTCGCCATCATCATTGACGTGGAAATGATACAAACCGCTGTTGATGTCTGGCGGCAGAATCTTCAACCCCATGCGCCAGCATTCATCCACCAGCCCAACTATCTTGTCGGTGTTGTCCATATCGGCGGTCATCACCGCCGCCATGAACTCCGCCGGATAATGGGCCTTCAGCCACAGTGTTTGATACGATACCAGCGCGTAGGCAGCCGAATGCGATTTGTTGAAGCCATAACCGGCGAACTTCTCCACCAGGTCGAAGATTTTCATCGACAGCTCGCCGTCAACGCCCATCTTCTCGGCGCCCTCTTTGAATACGGAACGCTGTTTGGCCATCTCTTCGGGCTTTTTCTTACCCATCGCACGACGCAGCATATCCGCACCGCCAAGGGTATACCCGGCCAGTACCTGGGCAATCTGCATCACCTGTTCCTGATACAGGATGATACCATAGGTCGGCTCCAGCACAGGCTTGAGCGTTTCATGCTGCCACTGGATATCCGGGTAGGAAATCTCTTCACGTCCGTGCTTACGGTCGATGAAGTTATCCACCATCCCTGACTGCAACGGTCCCGGACGGAACAGGGCCACCAGCGCGATCATGTCTTCGAAGCAGTCCGGCTTAAGACGTTTGATCAAATCTTTCATGCCGCGCGATTCAAGCTGAAACACCGCCGTGGTTTCCGAGCGCTGCAGCATGTCGAAACTTTTCTTGTCATCCAGCGGAATGGCGGCGATATCTACCGGCTCCAGCCCCTGCTTAGCGCGCCGGGCGTTGATCATCTCCAGCGCCCAGTTGATGATGGTCAACGTACGAAGACCGAGGAAGTCAAACTTCACCAGACCGGCATATTCCACATCACTCTTGTCGAACTGGGTGACCGGGTGATTACCTTCCGGGTCGCAATATAGCGGCGCAAAATCGGTAATCTTGGTGGGGGAAATCACTACGCCACCGGCGTGTTTACCGGCATTGCGGGTTACCCCTTCCAGTTTGCGCGCCATGTCGATCAGCGCCTTGACCTCTTCGTCCGCTTCGTAGATCTCGCCCAACTGCGGCTCAGCGGCAAAAGCCTTCTCCAGCGTCATCCCCGGATCAGGCGGCACCAGCTTGGAAATACGGTCAACAAATCCGTATGGATGCCCCAATACCCGGCCAACGTCACGAATCACCGCTTTCGCCGCCATGGTACCGAAGGTGATGATTTGTGACACCGCATCACGACCATACATGTCCGCTACATGGTCGATCACCAGATCGCGCTTTTCCATGCAGAAATCGACGTCAAAGTCAGGCATCGACACACGTTCCGGGTTAAGGAAACGCTCGAACAGCAGGTCAAACTCCAGCGGGTCCAGATCGGTTATTTTCAACGCATACGCCACCAGAGAACCGGCGCCGGAGCCGCGCCCCGGACCTACCGGCACGTTGTTATCCTTGGACCACTGGATAAACTCCATCACGATCAGAAAGTAACCGGGGAAGCCCATCTGGTTGATAACGTTGAGCTCTATTTCCAGACGCTCGTCGTATTCCGGGCGACGCTGGGCGCGCACCGCTTCATCCGGAAACAGGAATGTCAGTCGCTCTTCCAACCCTTTTCTGGCGCACATCACCAGATAGTCTTCAGTCGACATCTCGCCGGTAGGAAATTGCGGCAGGAAATATTCGCCGAGCCGGATAGTGACATTACAACGTTTGGCAATTTCTACCGTGTTAATCAGCGCTTCAGGGATGTCGACAAACAGCTCGCACATCTCCTCTTCGCTGCGCATGTACTGCTGCGCACTGTAATTGCGGGGACGTTTGGGGTCATCCAGCGTAAAACCATCATGGATCGCCACGCGGATTTCATGCGCTTCAAAGTCATCCGGACTGATAAAACAGACATCGTTGGTGGCAACGACCGGCAAGCCGTGTGCCGTCGCCAGTTTTATTGCCGAATGCAGGTAGCTTTCTTCATCCGGTCGACCGGTACGAATCAGCTCCAGATAAAACCGTTGGGGGAAATGTTGCTGATAAAAAGCGACGCTCTGTTCCACCAGCGCCTGATTGCCGCGCAGCAGAAACTTGCCGATATCGCCATGACGACCGCCGGACAGAAGCAGCAACCCAGCCTGATGCTCCACCAGCCATGCCTTATCAATCGTAGGCCCGGCAGCGCCATACCCTCGCTGATAGGCGCGAGAAATCAGCAGCGTCAGGTTCTGATAACCCTCGTTATTCATCGCCAGAATAGTGAGATGCGCCAACTCGTCGCCCAGCTCTTCACTCTGCAGATAAAAATCGGCACCGATGATCGGCTTGATGCCGGCACTATGCGCGCCGCCATAGAACTTCACCAATCCGCACAGATTAGTAAAATCGGTGATCGCCAGCGCTGGCATTCCCAGTGCTGCGGCTTTTTTTACCAACGGGCCGGTCTTAGCCAGCCCATCGATCATGGAATAGTCACTGTGAACACGCAGGTGAACAAAACGTGGTTCGGCCATTTCCGGATCCCATAATCTTTTCAGTAACCAGCCTGATGCACATCTTCAGGCATATTATGCGTTGCGTTACGCCAGACCCAGCACCCGCTTAACCGGGCCAAAACTACGCCTGTGATGAAGGGTGGCGCCTAACGTCGCCAGCTTTTCAAGGTGATATGCTGTAGGATACCCTTTGTGCTGCGCAAATCCATACTCAGGAAACTGCTGATCCAGCACTTCCATTTCACGATCCCGCGTCACTTTGGCCAGAATCGAGGCTGCACTGATTTCCGCCACACGACTGTCACCCTTGACCACAGCCTGTGATGGCATCGGCAGGGCCGGACAACGATTGCCGTCGATCAGCACAAAATCCGGCGTAATCGGTAGCCCGGCAACTGCACGCTGCATCGCCAGCATGGTGGCATGTAGAATATTGAGTGAATCGATCTCTTCCGGTTCAGCACGACCAAGACTCCAGGCCAACGCCTTTTCACGAATCTCGTCATATAACGCCAGACGGCGCTTCTCGCTAAGCGTTTTAGAATCCGCCAGTCCGACAATAGGACGGTTAGGGTCCAGAATCACCGCCGCTGTCACCACAGCACCCACCAGCGGGCCACGTCCTACCTCATCCACACCCGCAATGCAATGCGCCTTGGGATACACAAAAACCTCACTCATGACCGCCACAGCTCCAGTACTGCCTGCGCCGCCTGTTCATCGGCGTCGCATCGAATCTGCTGATGCAGGTGTAAAAACGCCTGCTGCAATTGCTGCGTCGCTTCGCCGCCAGCAAGCCAGGGCAGCAATGCCGCCGAGAGTTTTTCAGGCGTGCAGTCATCCTGCAACAATTCCCTGACCAGTTCACGACCGGCTAACAAATTGGGCAATGATACCCACGAGGTTTTCACCAATCGTTTTGCCAGCCAGAACGTGAAGGATTTCATACGATATCCAACCACCATTGGGCACTTCGCCAACATGCACTCCAGCGCCGCCGTACCGGATGCCAGCAATGTAGCATCGCTGGCAATCATCGCTTCTCGCGCCTGCCCGTCCAGCAGCCGGATAGTCATGTCTGGCGCAACGTCAGCCTTAATTCTTTCAAACTGTTCACGACGTCGTTGGTTAACCAGCGGCACCAGCACTTCCAGTTCAGGGTAAGTTTGCCGCAATAACTTCGCCGTTTTCAGGAAATCTGCACTCAGCATGTCCACTTCCGCCCCCCGACTGCCAGGCAACATCGCCAGACAGCGCGCCTCTTCCGCCAATCCTAAGGTACGACGAGCCGCCGCTTTGTCTGGATGCAACGGCATTGCATCAGCCATGGTATGGCCGATAAAACGGCAAGGTACATTGAAACGGTCGTAAAACGCCTTTTCGAACGGCAAAAATGCCAATACCAGATTCGTGGCTTTGCCTATCTTGAAAACGCGTTTTTGCCGCCATGCCCACACTGACGGGCTGACATAGTGGATAGTTTTAATGCCATTGCGTTTGAGACGGCCTTCCAGAGTGATATTGAAATCAGGGGCGTCGATACCGACAAACACATCCGGCTGTAATGTACTGAAACGCTGTGTCAGGTCGCGGCGGATCTTAAGCAAACGAGGCAGGCGCCCAAGCACCTCAACCACCCCCATCACCGCCAGCTCTTCCATCTCGTACCAGGCTTCACATCCCTCTGCCTGCATAAGCGGCCCTGCCACACCGACAAAGCGGGCATCCGGTACGTGCGCTTTCAGTGCACGGATCAAACCCGCACCAAGAATATCGCCGGAGGTTTCTCCGGCGACCAGACCGATAATCAAAGGACGTTGTGTCATGACTCAGCGAATAATGCCGCGCGTCGAGCGGGTAAAGAAATCAAGATAGGCCTGTACTGCCGGGTGTTCCGCCGCCAGTACTTCAAGATCAGCTTTTACTTCATCCAGCGTTCTGCCGCTGCGATAGATAAGCTTATAAGCGTTGCGGATAGCGTGCAGAGTTTCTTTCTCAAACCCACGACGTTTCAGTCCTTCAATGTTGATACCGAACGGCGTGGCATGATTGCCTTGTGCTATCAGATACGGAGGGACATCCTGCGCCACACCAGAGCAACCGCCTACCATCACGTGTGCACCAATCACACAGAACTGGTGCACAGCTGTCATACCACCAATAATCGCAAAATCATCAACGGAAACATGACCGCCCAGAGTAGCGTTATTCGCCAGAATGCAGCGGTTGCCGACAACACAATCATGAGCAATGTGCGTATTGATCATCAGCAAGTTATCGTTACCGACTTTAGTCAACCCACCGCCCTGCACCGTACCTCGGTGAATGGTGACGCTTTCACGGATACGGTTGCGATCACCCACTTCAACGCGCGTCGGTTCACCAGCATATTTCAAGTCCTGGTTGACTTCGCCAATCGTGACAAACTGATAAATTTCGTTATCACGACCAATTTTGGTGATGCCGTTAACAACGACATGAGACTTAAGCACCGTACCGGCGCCAATCTCAACCTGCGAACCAATATGGCAAAACGGTCCAATATGCACACCGGCGCCAATAACTGCGCCATCCTCAACAATGGAACTGGGGTGAATAAAGGCGGTTTGATCAATCACTAATCAGCCCTCCCGACGACGAGCGCACATCATTTCCGCTTCACAAGCTACTTCACCATCAACTTTAGCAACGCCTTTGAAACGTGCAATACCACGGCGCTCTTTGATGAACTCAACTTCCAGAATCATCTGATCGCCAGGCGCTACAGGCCGCTTGAAACGCGCTTCATCCACAGCGGCGAAATAGTACAGTTCGCCCGGCTCCAGTTTTCCCAGGCTCTTGAACGCCAGAATACCGGTAGCCTGTGCCATGGCTTCCAGAATCAACACACCAGGGAAAATCGGCTTGCCAGGGAAGTGCCCCTGAAAGAACGGCTCGTTAAAAGAGACATTTTTTACCGCGCGCAGGAATTTTCCTTTCTCAAAATCCAGTACACGATCCACCAGCAAAAACGGATAGCGGTGCGGTAGTAGATCCAAAATCTCTTCGATATGCAGAGTATGCGTGTCTGTATTCAAAATACTCTTCCTGTCAATAAAAACGATAGCATTAACAACACGGCCTGCACATTCCCCAACAAGGAAGGAACACCTGCAGGCCGCAAATAAAAATTACGCACATAGGCGTCAGTCTTGCATCCGAAACAGCGGTTGCGAATACAGATGATTAACGGTCTTCGAGCTTACGCTCGACAGCTTTGAGCCGCTTACTCATCTCGTCAATATTCATCACCAGCGCAGCTGTTTTGCGCCAGACCTTGTTTGGTTGCAACGGGATACCAGAAGAATACACTCCTGGCTCAGTGATTGGCCGCATGACCATACCCATCCCTGTGACTGTGACCTTGTCGCAAATCTCCATGTGACCATTGATCACGCTGGCACCGCCAATCATGCAATACCGACCAACCTTGAGGCTGCCCGCCATGATTACCCCACCAGCAACTGCGGTATTGTCCCCAATCATAACGTTGTGTGCAATCTGACATTGGTTATCAATGATGACACCGTTACCAATAATGGTGTCATCCAGCGCACCACGATCAATAGTAGTGCTGGCGCCAATCTCAACACGATCACCGATGATGACCGTTCCCAACTGGGGAATTTTGATCCAATTGCCACGATCATTGGCGTACCCAAACCCATCCGAGCCGATTATAGCGCCGGACTGAATCAAGCACTGCTCACCCAACACAACATTATGGTAGATCGTGACGTTAGCCCACAGACGGGTACCTGACCCAATGCGGACATTCTTGCCAATAAAACAGCCGGCACCAATGACGACACCCTCACCCAACTCTGCGCCGGATTCGATAACCGCATTCGCGCCAACAGAAACCCCATCTCCTAAACGCGCATCTGGAGCAATCACCGCAGAGGGTGCGACTCCCTGTGCCGGTGCTGGCGTCGTATCCATCAACTGCGCCATACGCGCATAGGCCAAATAAGGATTCTTTACCACCAACGCCGCTGTATTGCAAAACGGCAAATCAGCTTCTGTCAATACCACGGCTGAAGCCAGAGTACTGTTCAATTGTTCGCGATAGCGGCTATCGGATAAAAACGTAATCTGTCCTGCCTGCGCTGAATGCATAGAAGCAACAGCGGTGATGACAATGTCGCCATCACCGTGTAATTGTGCATCCAACTGTTGAGCCAAGGCGTCCAGTCGAATTGAAAACATGAATTATTTAACCTGTTTCAGCACATCTGCAGTGATGTCTTTCGCGTTGTCAGCATAGGCAACCGCATTCGCATCGATAACTACGTCATAACCCTGCTTGGAGGCAACCGCTTTCACCGCGTCCTGAATACGGCTCAGGATTTTGTTACGCTCTTCCATCTGACGACGACGGTTGTCCTGATCGAACGCCTGAGCTTTGCTGGAGAACTGCTCACGCTGAGCCATAACATCGCTTTCCATCTTGGAGCGCTCGCTGGCTTTCATGGTAGAACCATCACGCTGCAGCTTCTGCATTTTTTCCTGCAAGGCACGCTCCATGGACTGCAGTTCAGAGGCACGGCCTTTGAACTCGTTTTCCAGTTGTTTGCTCACTGCTTCACGCTGCGGCAACTGTTGGAAGATGCTGGAAACATTGACGATTGCAATCTTGTCAGCAGCCTGAGCACCGGCAGAAACAGCCAGCGTTAAACCTAACCCTGCGGCATACAACCACTTTTTCACTTTAAAACTCCTCACCCTAAGTATTTCTACGCTGATTGCGCTTATCATAATCACGGTATCGGCAGTCAAGCTGTATGCTCAAATCACCACCAGATACCGGTACATCGTCTTGGTTCAACCCAAACACCAGATACTTCGGCTTACCAGGTTTTACCGATGTTAAACTGGAACTGCTCGGAGCGATCTCCCTCGTATTTCTTAAACGGCTGAGCATACGAGAATACCAACGGTCCCAGTGGTGACACCCATTGCACAGCAAGACCTGAAGACATGCGGATATTGCCAGGTTTGCTGTAGTCTGGCACACCCGCCGCCAGTGTCTGGGCAGTGTTTTCCCAGTGAGTATCCCATACTGTACCAGCATCGACGAAGAAAGAGGTACGTACAGAGCTGGCATACTTGTCACTGATAAACGGTGTCGGCACGATGAACTCCGCGCTGGCAACCGCCATCGCATTACCGCCTACCGCATCCGTCATTTTAGACGGGTCAATACTGCAAGACGACACACTTGATGTGCCACACCCAGTATAGTACGCCGCTTTCGGACCAATGGTATTGGAACGGAAGCCACGTACGGTGTTAGAGCCACCGGCAAAGAAGTTGTCATAGAACGGTACTTCTTTACCACCCAGCCCATCGCCATAACCAGCTTTAGTTCTCGCCATCAGCACCCAGTTGTGATTTTCGCTGATAGGGAAGTAACTCGTCGAATCGAAGGTCAGTTTATAGTATTCATTGTCCGACCCCGGCACCGTTACCTTGGTATTCAGGTTGATACGGCTACCCGCTGTCGGGAAGTAACCACGGTCAAGATTATTGTAAGTCCAGCCAGGCGTCAGGAAGAAATCATTGGCACTAAAGCTGGCGCTTGATGTCGTTGCATCCGGATCTACGCCGACTTTGTTCAGATAGCGCCACATCGCCACCTGTGGCTTCATATCCGACAACGAGTTATGCACGTAATCCAAACCAACGCGCAGCGAGTTGTTCTCATTGACAGGAAAGCCCAGCGTTGTACCCACACCATAACTCTGGTTGGTGTAATCAGCCAGGTCTGCATTTAATGCTTTAAAGTTATTGTAGAAAATTCGACCACCGAGACTTACGCCATCCACCGTAAAGTACGGGTCAGTCATCGACAGTTCGACATAGGTCTGATAATCGTTGCGGGTCCCGCTAATCCCGACCGAATTACCGGTTCCCAGCCAGTTATCTTGCTGAACGCCGGCCTGGAAGCTGACACCGCTTTCGGTACCAAAGCCGATACCGAAGTTCAGGCTACCGGTGTTACGTTCCTTGACCTTATACACTACGTCCACCTGATCCGGTGTTCCCGGCACGCGCTGGGTTTCCGTATCTACGCTTTCGAAATAGCCAAGGCGGTTCAGTCGTTCTTTACCCTGCTCTACCAGATCGTTGCCAAGCCAGCCGCCTTCCATCTGACGCATTTCACGACGCAGCACAGAATCCTTGGATACATCGTTTCCTTCAAAGCGGATGCGGCGTACCGTAAAGCGGTTGCCGGCATCCACATTAATATTTAACCGCACCGTTTTGTCGGTATCGTTGATTTCCGGTTGAGTCACCACGCGAGGATAGGCATAGCCATAGCGTCCCAGCAATTTTTTGATGTCCTCTTCCATCCGGGTTACTTTGGTGCCGTTATACAGCTCCCCTGGCTGGATGCGGGTTAAATCTTCAATTTCAGTGGCATGACCCACCAGGTTGCCACGTACCACCACCCCGGAGAGCTTATACTGATTGCCTTCAGTAACGTTGATGGTGATGTAAATACCTTTTTTGTCCGGTGTCAGGCTAACCTGAGTGGAATCAATGCTAAAACGTGCGTAGCCGCGGTCGAGATAAAAACTGCGCAGGGTTTCCAAGTCGCCAGACAGCTTCTGTTTCTCGTATTTGCGATCCCCGACCACGTTCCACCACGGCACTTCATCACGTAGCTGAAAACGAGAAATCAATTCATCCGAATTGAAGGATTTGTTGCCAACGATGTTGATCTGCTGGATTTTGGCGGATACCCCTTCAGTAAACACCAACTTGAGATCAACACGATTGCGGGGCAACGGCGTCACCACCGCCTTGACCGTGGCGCTGTATTTGCCCGCGCTGTAATAGAAATCTTCCAGCCCTTTCTCGATATTGGACAGGGTGGTGCGGTCCAACGCCTCGCCAACACGCACACCCGATGCTTCCAGATTCTCCTTGAGCATCTCTTCCTTCACCGCTTTGTTGCCGGAGAAGGTCAGGCTGGCAATGGTCGGGCGTTCTTTGACCTGAATCAGCAACGAGTTTCCATCACGCAGGACACGGACATCTTCGAAGTTCCCGGTTGCAAACAATGCCCGAATAGTGTTACCGATATCCTCGTCAGTGATGGTATCTCCCACTCGAACAGGCATACTGAGCAATGCCGCACCGACAGCAACCCGCTGCAGGCCCTCGAAATGAATATCTTTCACTACGAACCCGTCTGCACCGTATACGGTGGCGCTGCTAAACAGCAGCGACGCTATGAGCAACTTTTTCATCGCCATCGTTGTTATGCGTTTTTCCTAACCTAATCCACACCTAAAGGCGGGAGAAATCATTGAAAAGTGCAAGTCCCATTAACATCACCAGCAACACCGTGCCAATGCGATAACTCACGTCCTGCACACGCTCGGAAACCGGTCCACCCTTTAGCTTTTCGATAGCCAGAAAGAGCAGATGACCACCATCCAGTACCGGCAGAGGGAACAGATTGATAATCCCCAGATTGACGCTGATCAACGCCAAAAACATCAGGTAATACACCAATCCATAATCTGCTGACATGCCTGCTCCCTGCGCGATGGAGATAGGGCCGCTCAGGTTATTCAGCTTCACGTCACCGGTAATCAACTTACCCAGCATACTGACTGTCAGTTTCATCAGTTGCCAGGTTTTATTCCCAGCTTCATAGACGGCACTGAACGGCCCATACTGGCGTACAGTTTTATATTCATCAGGCAACGGAGTGACTTTCGGCACCACGCCGGCAAACCCTTCCAGCCGCCCTTCAGCCACCGTTTTGCCATCAGGCGTCAGAGTTACGGGCTGTATATTCCCTCCTCTTTCCACCTCCAGCGCAATCGGCTTACCTGGGTTATCACGCACGGCAATGACAAACTGCTGCCAGCGAGCCAACAACTGACCATCGACTTTAACGATCCTATCGCCGACTTGCAAACCCGCTTTTTCAGCCGCAGAACGAGGCTGGACCTGAGTCAATACCGCTTCAACCTGCGGGCCTTTAGGTACAATCCCCAGCGAAATCGCTGGATCTTGCTTTTCCGGATCGAAATGCCAACGTTGCAGTTCAAGTCGCTTGCTTTCGGTTTTCTCTGCCCCTAACGGAGCGGTTTCAATCACCACGTCAGGTTCGCCAATCCTGCCAATCAGGGCCAGACGCGCGCTATCCCAGTCAGGCGTTTCGATGCCATCAATCGACTTTAGTTCCATTCCCGGCGAAATTTGAGCCTGAGCAGCAATCGAACCGGGCAAAATCTCGCCAACCACAGGGCGTACCCCAGGTACACCAATGATGAACACCAGCCAGTAGGCAATGACAGCGAATACGAAATTAGCAATCGGCCCGGCACTAATAATCGCAGCACGTTGCCAGACTGTTTTATGATTGAATGCCTGATGCTGAAGCTCTGTAGGCACATCATCAACGCGGCCATCAAGCATTTTCACATAACCGCCTAGTGGGATCAGTGCGATGACATACTCGGTACCCTGCCGATCATGACGACGCCACACTGACTTACCAAAGCCGATGGAAAAACGCTCGACACGAACACCACAACGGCGGGCAACCCAGAAATGCCCAAATTCATGCACGGTAATAAGCACACCAAGTGCGACGACAAATGCAGCCAGGTTCCAGAGAATATTCAGCATAAACCGACTCTACGTTGTACTCCTAAACAGCTTTGAACAGCAGCAGCATCAGGCAGGCAAATACCGGTATAGCAGCAGTCAGACTGTCAATACGATCCAGTACCCCACCATGCCCCGGAATAAGGTGACTGCTGTCCTTGATGCCCGCTTCACGCTTGAACATGCTTTCGGTCAGATCGCCCAATACTGAAGCCAACGTAGCTACAACAGAGCAAACCAGCAGGGCAACGGTTGAAACAGACAACGGTGCATAGTGACTAAACAGTAACGCAATCATTGCTGATGTTGCCAGCCCGCCGATAGCGCCCTCCCAGGTTTTTCCTGGCGATACCTTCGGCGCCAGCTTACGCCGTCCAAACAGCTTGCCAAACAGGTAGGCACCACTATCCGCTCCCCACACCAGCACCATGACATACAGTAACCACCAAGCACCACTGAAAGGATTGTTTTCATAATCGAGCTGTCGAAGCGACACCATGCCCCAAAAAAAAGGCACAATAGTTAACAGGCCAAAGCATAGACGCAGTACCTGGGAATGGCGCCAGATTGCAGCAGACGACGGATAGAACAACACCATCAACAACGCTACTCCCCACCAGAACAGAGAGAGCCATAGAGACAGGCAAACCGGTATAAACGCAACAGAGTAGTGATAGTCAGGCAGAGTCAGCATCATCGCCGCCAACAGAAAACCGCAGGCGACGGCAAGCCAGATCCGTTGTGTGTAAGAAACCATACCAGCCAGTTGGCCCCATTCCCAAGCTGCCAGCATACAGACCACCAGCGTCACCAGAGAAAACCCCAACGGCGGCAGAAAAAAAAGCGCCGCAATAACTAAAGGAATCAGAATCAGCGCAGTAATCAGGCGATACTTCAGCAAAAATACCCCCTACGATGCATCTGCATCGTCAGGCGTGGTTCCCCCAAAGCGACGCTCACGTTGAGCAAAGGCATGAATAGCACCTTCAAAGGTTTGTTCGTCAAAATCCGGCCAGAGAACATCGGTAAAATAAAGTTCTGCATACGCAATCTGCCACAGCAGGAAATTACTAATGCGATGTTCTCCACTCGTTCTTATTAGCAAATCAACCGGGGCCAGATCGTTCAGGCTCATGTAACGACTCAAAGTCGATTCATCAATAGTATCAGGACGCAGTAATCCTTCCTGAACCTGTTCGGCGATTTTCCTGACCCCGTGGATAATATCCCAACGTCCGCCATAATTCGCGGCAATATTCAGAGTAAGGCCCGTATTATTTTCTGTCATCGCTTCGGAGCGTTGAATCAGTCCCTGTAATCGGCTACTGAATCGGCTAATATCACCGATAACTCTCAAACGGACATTGTGCTTGTGCAGGTTTTTGACTTCGTTATTCAATACGCGCACAAACAGTTCCATCAGCGCAGAGACTTCCTGTGCCGGACGGTTCCAGTTTTCACTACTGAATGCGTATAGCGTCAAGGCTTCAAGGTTCTTGTCGACCGCGTAACTAATCGCCCGGCGCACTGACTTCACTCCTGCCTGATGACCGAAGATCCGCAGCTTTCCCCTCTGCTTAGCCCAGCGGCCATTACCATCCATAATTATCGCTACATGGCGTGGGCCGTTAGCTAACGACTGCTGACTACCGTGTTGATTTTCTGAGGGCATAGCGTGTATTGATTTCCTCGAGCAAGAAAAGGATTATTCCAGTCACAGCCGAACCTGACAGCATAAAAAAAGCTGTGCACACACAACTTTTCATCACTGTGGCTTTTATTAATAACCATCAGCATCAAGCGGCGCAGACTATACCATTTCAGGCGCATGTGAACAAACACACCAGCGTAAGGTTACTGATAACGCCGCAGCATATTTTCCGCGGCTTGTCTTGCCCAGGTATCGATAGACAATACATCATCAACGCTTTGCGGCTCAGGTAATGTCAACTGTTCCATCACGCTCTGATTGACTACGGCGATATCGGTAAAACGGATACCGGATTGTAAAAATGCCGCAACCGCAATTTCATTTGCCGCATTGAGCGCCGTTGTGGCGGCTTGTCCCTGATTACATGCATCCATAGCCAGACGCAGACAAGGATACCGCTGGAAATCCGGCGCAGAAAAGGTCAACGCCCCTAACTGGCAAAAATCAAGTGCCGGCGCACCGGAAAAGACACGCTCAGGGTAAGCCATTGCAAAGGCTATTGGGGTCCGCATATCGGGCGTACCCAATTGCGCCAAGACACTGCCATCCCGGTAACGCACCATGGAATGGATGACTGATTGAGGATGGATAACCACTTCCATCTGTGCTTCCGAGGCATTAAACAGCCAGCGCGCCTCGATATACTCCAGTCCCTTATTCATCATGGTGGCGGAATCCACCGAAATCTTTCGCCCCATTGACCAGTTTGGATGGGCACACGCCTGCTCAGGAGTGACACAATCCAACGCGGCAAACGGAATTTCACGAAATGGCCCACCCGAACCGGTCAGAACCACCCGCTCAACTCCGTATTGCGCTAAGGAAGCATATCCCAGTTGCCGCTGGATTGGCTCAGGTAAACTCTGAAAAATCGCACTATGTTCACTATCGACCGGCAACAACTGCGCCCCGTTTTTCGACACCTCTTCCATAAACAGACGGCCACAGGTCACCAACGATTCTTTATTGGCCAACAGAACTTGTTTGCCGGCACGAATCGCGGACAATGCCGGCAGCAAACCGGCTGCTCCAACAATCGCCGCCATCACTTGATCAACCTCATCCAACGCAGCCAGTTCGCAGGCAGCATGAGCGCCTGACAGCACGGTCGTCTGACTGCCGGCATCACGTAGACGGATGCGGAGTTCTCGTGCCGAATTCTCATCAGCCATGGAGGCGTACGCCGGACAGAACTCCAGGCACTGCTCTACCATCATGGAAACGTTGCGTCCAGCGACCAGTGCCATTATTGAAAACTTGTCTGGATTGGCTCTGACTACAGCAAGGGAGCTAACGCCAATAGAGCCGGTGGAGCCGAGGATTGTCAGTTGCTTCATGAATATGACCTGATAAAACGGGTTTGATTACAGGCGAGGTGCCAGTCTGTAACGTCAGCGTCGACCTGTCGATAAGGCTAGTATGAAAATGCGTGACGTTACGCAAAACATCCCACATCAAAAAGCTGAAGTGAAAAAAGCAAAACGCCGCGGATAAGGGCGGGACAAACCCAGCACACCTGCCAGCGGCGCTTCATCGAATTGACGAATCAGAAATCCATCAGCTCTTTTTCTTTCTCCGCCAGAGCGGCGTCAATTTTTTTGATAAAGCCGTCAGTCAACTTCTGGACGTCGTCCTGAGCACGGCGTTCTTCATCTTCACTGATAGTTTTATCTTTCAGTTGCGCTTTTAGCTTGTCATTCGCATCACGACGAACGTTACGCACAGCCACACGCCCCTGTTCTGCTTCACCACGTACCACCTTGATCAGGTCTTTACGGCGCTCTTCCGTCAACGGAGGCAGAGGAACACGGATAACCGTACCGGCAGACATCGGATTCAGCCCCAGATCAGATGCCATGATGGCTTTTTCCACCGCCGGTCCCATTGTCCGGTCAAATACAGTGACAGCCAGCGTACGCGAATCTTCCACCACGATATTGGCTAACTGGCGTAACGGGGTTGCGCTACCGTAATACTCCACATTAATACCGTCCAGAAGCGAGGGGGACGCACGACCGGTACGCACTTTGCTGATCTGATTCTTGAAAGCGTCTACGCATTTATCCATGCGTGTTTCAGCGTCTTTTCTGATTTCATTAATCACGTTGTGAACCCTTGAAAACTGGTTGCCAGTCAGGTCACGCTCGCCTTGCATGACCCAGCGAATCATCGATTACCAGCAGCAAGCTGGCGATATATGGCGCAATCTTGTGTCACCAAAACAAGATATTACCTTAAATTAGGCGTCAGCTGTTATTACTGATCAACGTGCCTTCTTTTTCACCCATAACAACACGACGCAGCGCCCCTGGCTTGTTCATATTAAATACACGAATCGGCAGGTTATGGTCGCGTGCCAGCGTAAAGGCAGCCAGATCCATGACTTTGAGTTCGCGCTCAAGCACTTCATGATAAGTCAGCGATTCGTAGAGCGTTGCATTGGGATCTTTGACCGGATCAGCAGAGAATACCCCATCGACTTTGGTCGCTTTCAGCACTACATCTGCTTCGATTTCAATCCCGCGCAGGCAGGCAGCAGAGTCGGTGGTAAAGAAAGGGTTGCCGGTGCCTGCCGAGAAAATCACAACGCGGTTGTTACGCAACAGGCTGATGGCTTCAGCCCAGCTGTAGTTGTCACACACGCCATTAAGCGGAATGGCCGACATCAGACGGGCGTTAACATAAGCACGATGCAGCGAATCACGCATCGCCAGACCGTTCATCACGGTTGCCAACATCCCCATATGGTCACCCACCACACGGTTCATGCCTGCTTTAGCCAAACCAGCACCGCGGAACAGGTTGCCGCCGCCAATAACCACACCGACCTGAATACCCAGTTCAACCAACTCTTTTATTTCCTGGGCCATACGATCAAGGATACTCGCATCGATACCGAAACCTTCAGCTCCCTGAAGTGCTTCGCCACTCAGCTTCAGCAGAATACGTTGATATACGGGTTTTGCGTTGGTTGCCATGGTGTTCTTGTCCTAACAGGCTGTCATCGTACTGGGGGTTATTACTGCCACACCCGGCGCACCGCAGACGGTGTTGCCAGATGCCATGAAATTGCTTGTATCACGAATTACGGATATCGCGAATAGTTTGGCCGGATAATAAAGGAACCGCCAAGTGGCGGTTCCTTTTTTTTATTAAGACTGCTTGCTCATTGCTGCGACTTCAGCAGCAAAGTCAACTTCAGCTTTCTCAATACCTTCACCCACTTCATAGCGAATGAAGCTGCTGACGGAAGCATTGTGCTCTTTCAGCAGTTGACCAACGGTTTTGTTCGGGTCCATCACAAAATTCTGGCCGGTGAGAGAGATCTCGCCAGTGAATTTGCGCATACGGCCTTCAACCATTTTCTCTGCGATTTCGCGCGGCTTGCCAGATTGCATGGCAATGTCCAACTGGATCTGATGCTCACGAGCAACCACGTCAGCCGGTACGTCTTCGGCATTGACATATTCCGGTTTGCTGGCAGCAATGTGCATAGCGATGTGCTTGATCAGCTCTTCATCAGCGCCGCTAGCAGATACCATCACACCAATACGGGCACCGTGCATATAGGAACCCAGTGCATCGCCAGTCAGCACAGCGATGCGACGAATATTGATGTTTTCACCGATTTTCGCTACCAGCGCGGTACGCTGCTCTTCGAATTTCGCTTTCAAAACTTCAACATCGGTGATGCGCTCGTTCAGCGCCGCGTTAGCAACTTCTTCGCCAAATGCTTTGAAGCCAGCGTCTTTTGCTACGAAGTCGGTTTCGCAGTTCAGTTCAACGATGACGCCGTATTTGCCATCGGCAGCAATTTTGGTCAGGATCACGCCTTCAGCGGCAACGCGACCTGCTTTTTTCGCAGCTTTAGCCTGGCCAGATTTACGCATGTTGTCGATTGCCAGCTCGATGTCGCCGTTAGCTTCA
This sequence comes from Dickeya sp. CFBP 2040, assembly GCF_012273755.1. NCBI lineage: Bacteria > Pseudomonadati > Pseudomonadota > Gammaproteobacteria > Enterobacterales > Pectobacteriaceae > Dickeya > Dickeya sp. CFBP 2040. The sequence goes on along the minus strand of NZ_JAAVXH010000014.1, from coordinate 51,172 downwards.
ACCAGAGCTTTTTTACATTCCATCATGCCTGCGCCGGTACGTTCGCGCAGTTCTTTTACCAGGGCAGCGGTAATTTCAGCCATTATCTTTTCCTCGGTTATCTCGTGGCAGAGATAAGTAAGAGATAAGTAAAAAAGGGGCCTGACAAGGCCCCCCTAACCAACATATGTCAATACCTGGTTAATAAGGGCTCAACAGAGCTGGCCTTATTATTCAGCTTCGACGAAGCTCTCTTCTGCCTGAATAGCCAGATCCTGAGAACGGCCTTCACGGACAGCGGCGGCAACAGCACTCAGGTACAGGCTGATTGCACGGATGGCGTCATCGTTACCAGGGATGATGTAATCAACACCATCCGGATCAGAGTTGGTATCAACAATTGCAAATACCGGAATACCCAGGTTGTTTGCTTCTTTGATAGCAATGTGTTCGTGATCGGCGTCGATAACGAACAGCGCATCAGGCAGGCCGCCCATGTCTTTGATACCGCCCAGGCTGTTTTCCAGCTTGTCCAGTTCACGGGTGCGCAACAGCGCTTCTTTTTTGGTCAGCTTGTCGAATGTGCCGTCTTGAGCCTGAGTTTCCAGGTCTTTCAAACGTTTGATAGACTGACGAACGGTTTTCCAGTTAGTCAGCATACCGCCCAACCAACGATGGTTCACAAAGAACTGGTCGCAGTTGATAGCAGCTTCTTTTACCGCTTCGCTTGCTGCGCGTTTGGTACCAACAAACAGAATCTTGCCCTTACGGGAAGAAATTTTGCTCAATTCAGCCAGAGCTTCATTGAACATCGGTACCGTTTTCTCAAGGTTGATGATATCAACTTTGTTACGAGTGCCGAAAACGAACGCTTTAGTTTTCGGATTTCTGAAACGTTTCTGGTGACCAAAGTGTGCGCCAGCCTTGAGCAAATCGCGCATGGAAACAGTTGCCATGATTACCTCTATAGATTAAGTATGGGGTTATGCCTCCACGTGCCCCATTGCGCCGACCAGAATGGAAACCACTCCGGCACCCCGGCGAATGTGTCGACACGTGTGTGTTATACACATATGAGTTCAGTTTGAACCAACCAATACCCAGTTGCCCGAATACCAGCCGGAACACCGGCGCGCTTTATACCATAAACCGCCCATGGACACCAACTTTTGTTGCATTCTACTGCAACGGCCTGAACCGGGGATGACAATGCCGTGACGGAATGATGATTTGGCAGTGTCAGGCTGGGCTGATACCATAAATCACTATTTATTGACCCTCTTTCGTCGGATGCGGCGATACCTGTGGACTGAAATCAATGGCAATCTCAATCAAAACCTCTGAAGATATCGAAAAAATGCGTGTGGCTGGTCGTCTGGCGGCTGAAGTGCTGGAAATCATCGAACCATACGTGGTGCCGGGTGTGAGTACCGGCGAGCTAGACCGAATCTGCCATGACCACATCACTAACAAGCAAAACGCGATTTCCGCCTGCCTCGGCTACCACGGCTTCCCTAAATCCGTCTGCATTTCAGTCAACGAAGTGGTATGCCATGGTATTCCAAGCGATGAGAAAATCCTCAAAGAGGGCGACATCGTCAACATTGATGTCACGGTGATCAAAGACGATTTTCACGGCGATACCTCCAAAATGTTCATCGTCGGCAAGCCGACCATTCAAGGAGAGCGTCTGTGCAAAGTAGCCCAGGAAAGCCTGTATCTGGCACTGCGGATGATTAAACCAGGCATCCGGTTACGCACGCTTGGCCGCGAAATTCAGAAGTACGTAGAGGCACAGGATTTTTCCGTGGTGCGCGAATATTGTGGCCATGGCATCGGTCGTGGTTTCCATGAAGAACCACAAGTATTGCATTATGACGCCGACGACGGCGGCGTGGTGTTGCAGCCGGGCATGGTGTTTACCGTGGAACCGATGGTCAACGCTGGTGATTACCGTATTCGCACCATGAAAGACGGCTGGACGGTAAAAACCAAAGACCGCAGCTTGTCGGCACAATACGAGCATACTATTGTGGTGACGGAAAACGGCTGCGAAATAATGACGTTGCGTAAGGATGACACTATCCCCAACATCATCACGCATCAGGAATAATTGAGCATAAGCCGGCTACTGCCGGCTTTTTTATGTTTACGGTGGCGCAACATGATCGATAGAAACCTCCCGCACGATATCCCCGGTTCCACCACCAAGCCTCGTTCGGCACCGGCGTCTCCCCTGACATTCACAGACAACATGCTGGAATGTCAAACGCTGAAAAATCATCTGGAACAATTCCGTAGTTGGCTGGCGGAAGAATTTAAGGCTGGCGTCAGCGCGGAAGCGCTGATTGATGCTCGTACGCTATTTATCGATCACCTGATGCAACGGCTATGGCGCTTCTACGGGTTCGACAGCACGCCGCAGACTGCACTGGTAGCCGTAGGCGGCTATGGGCGCGGAGAATTGCACCCGTTGTCTGACATTGATCTATTGGTGCTGAGCCAGAATACGCTGACAGAGTCACAGTCACAGACTATCGGCACGTTTATCACCCTATTGTGGGATCTGCGATTAGAAGTCGGTCACAGCGTACGCACGTTGGATGAGTGTCTGGAGGAAGGTCGGGCGGATATTTCCGTCGCGACCAACCTGATTGAATCCCGCATGATTTGCGGGGATGTAGCGCTGTTTCTCATGCTGCAAAAACACATTTTCAGCGACGCGTTCTGGCCTTCAGAAACCTTCTTCCCCGCCAAGATTGCCGAACAGCGGGAACGCCACCAGCGTTACCACAGCACCAGCTACAATCTTGAGCCGGATATTAAGAGTAGCCCCGGCGGACTACGGGATATTCATACCCTATTGTGGGTTGCCCGTCGCCACTTTGGCGCTACTTCGCTCAACGAAATGGTGGGATTCGGTTTTCTGACGGAAGCAGAACGCAGTGAACTGAATGAGTGCCAGAGCTTTTTGTGGCGCATTCGTTTTGCCCTACATTTGCTTCTGCCACGTTACGATAACCGTTTGCTGTTCGACCGCCAGCTCAATGTGGCACAACTGCTGCAATATCAAGGAGAAGGCAACGCACCGGTGGAACGAATGATGAAGGACTTCTACCGAATGACGCGTCGGGTGGGGGAACTGAACCAAATGCTGCTGCAACTGTTCGACGAAGCCATTCTGGCGCTGGATACCAGCGAGAAACTGCGCCCGCTGGATGACGAGTTCCAGTTACGTGGTCAGCTTATTGACCTGCGTGATGCAACGTTGTTCGAGCGCAAACCTGAAGCTATTATTCGCATGTTCTACCTGATGGTGCGCAATCAGGAAATCACCGGTATTTACTCGACCACCCTGCGACATTTGCGCCATGCACGTCGCCACCTGAGCCAGCCGCTCTGCACCATACCGGAAGCTCGCAACCTCTTCATGAATATATTGCGTCACCCACGCGCCGTCAGTCGGGCATTATTGCCAATGCATACTCACAGCGTACTGTGGGCGTATATGCCGTTGTGGGGTAACATCGTCGGGCAAATGCAATTTGATCTATTCCACGCCTACACTGTCGATGAACATACCATCCGGGTGCTGTTGAAACTGGAAAGTTTTACCGAAGAGGCGACCCGTGCGTCACACCCGCTGTGCGTGGAGCTGTATCCCCGACTACCACAACCGGAATTGCTGCTGCTGGCCGCCCTGTTCCACGACATTGCCAAAGGGCGCGCCGGCGATCACTCTGAACTGGGCGCCAAGGATGCACTGGAATTCGCCGCCCTGCATGGATTGAACTCACGGGAAGCGCAGCTGGTAGCCTGGCTGGTACGCTGTCATCTGTTAATGTCGGTCACCGCGCAACGACGTGATATTCAGGACCCGACGGTAATCCAGCAATTTGCCGAACAAGTGCAGAGCGAAACCCGGCTACGTTACCTGCTGAACCTGACTGTGGCAGACATCTGCGCGACTAACGAGACGTTGTGGAACAGTTGGAAACAAAGCCTGTTGCGCGAACTCTATTTCGCCACTGAGAGACAGTTGCGCCGTGGTATGCAAAACTCACCGGACCTGCGCGAACGCGTACGTCATCATCGTTTACAGGCGCTGGCATTGCTGCGTATGGACAATATCGATGAGGCAGCGCTGCATCATATCTGGAGCCGCTGTCGCGCCGACTATTTCCTGCGCCATTCGCCTAATCAACTGGCCTGGCACGCCCGCCACCTGCTGGAGCATGACGCCAGCAAGCCGATGGTGTTGATTAGCCATCAAGCCAGTCGCGGCGGCACCGAAATTTTTATCTGGAGTCCGGATCGCCCGTATCTGTTTGCTGCAGTTGCCGGCGAACTGGACAGGCGTAACCTGAGCGTACACGATGCTCAGATTTTCACCAGTCGTGATGGCATGGCGATGGACACCTTCATCGTGCTGGAACCCGACGGTAGCCCACTGGCGCCAGACCGCCACGACATGATCCGCCACGCTATCGAACAAGCGCTCAACCAGCGAGAGTATCAACACCCAAGAGTGCGCAAGCCATCTTCCCGGCTACGCCACTTCAGTGTACAGACGGAAGTCAGCTTTCTGCCAACACATACCGACCGACGCAGCTATATGGAGCTTACCGCTCTCGACCAACCCGGCCTGCTGGCGCGGGTGGGTGAAGTGTTTGCCGACCTCAATCTGTCGCTGCACGGCGCTCGCATTTCCACCATCGGTGAGCGGGTTGAAGACCTGTTTATTCTGGCAGATAGCGAAAGACGGGCATTAAGCCACCAATTACGGCTTAAGTTGCAACAACGGTTGACAGAAGCCCTCGCCCCAAACGATAAAGTAGCTTCTTAAATATTAAGCCGCATCCCGCCATCTGGCATGGCGAGATGCGGTCTGGTTTGATTAATCACGAAAGAGAAACAGGATGCAGCAATTACAGAACATCATCGAAACCGCATTTGAGCGTCGCGCAGAGATTACCCCGGCCAATGTGGACACGGTGACACGCGAAGCGGTGAATCAAGTTATCAGCCAGTTGGACAGCGGCGTACTGCGTGTAGCGGAGAAAATCAACGGCCAGTGGGTGACGCATCAGTGGCTGAAGAAAGCGGTGCTGCTCTCTTTCCGCATCAATGACAACCAACTGATGGAAGGGGCCGAAACCCGTTACTACGACAAGGTCCCGATGAAATTCGCCGGCTACGACGAAGCGCGCTTCCAGCGCGAAGGGTTCCGCGTCGTACCACCAGCCAGCGTACGTCAGGGCGCATTCATCGCCCGCAATACCGTACTGATGCCGTCTTATGTCAACATCGGCGCTTATGTTGACGAAGGCACCATGGTGGACACCTGGGCAACTGTCGGCTCCTGCGCGCAGATTGGTAAAAATGTCCACCTGTCTGGTGGTGTTGGCATCGGCGGCGTGCTGGAACCGCTGCAGGCAAATCCGACCATTATCGAAGACAACTGCTTTATCGGCGCACGTTCTGAAGTCGTGGAAGGCGTGATCGTGGAAGAAGGTTCTGTTATCTCTATGGGCGTGTTCATCGGCCAAAGCACCAAAATTTATGATCGTGAAACCGGCGAAGTGCATTATGGCCGCGTACCGGCAGGTTCTGTGGTGGTATCCGGCAATCTGCCATCAAAAGACGGCAGCTACAGCCTATATTGCGCCGTAATCGTGAAAAAAGTGGATGCAAAAACCCGTGGTAAAGTGGGTATTAATGAGTTATTGCGCACTATCGACTAATACCACTATCGACTAAACTGAATGGCGGGTGATAACCCGCCATTTTTTATGGCATCAAGCCGTCACGACCAACAACACTGGCCCAGTATTTCAGGCCGACGTAAAACAAGAAAGGTGGTGTTATGTACGACAATCTGAAAAGTCTTGGGATTTCCAACCCGGAAGATATCGACCGCTACAGTCTCCGTCAGGAGGCCAACAACGATATTCTTAAGATCTATTTTCGCAAGGACAAAGGGGAATTTTTCGCTAAAAGCGTCAAATTCAAATATCCTCGCCAGCGCAAAACCATCGTTGCGGACAACGCCGGGCAAGGTTACAAGGAGATCAACGAGATCAGCCCCAATCTGCGCTACGTGGTGGACGAACTTGACGAAATTTGCCAGCATGATCAGGCTGAGGTGGATTTGAAACGCAAGATTCTGTCAGACCTGCGTCATCTGGAAAGCGTGGTCACCAATAAGATAAGCGAGATCGAAGCCGATCTGGAAAAACTGACCCAACGTTGAATAAAGGTCGCAGACAGACCGCCACTCAACACGTGCGCTATAACCACGAAAGTAGCCAATACATAAGAAACGGGGCCCAGTTGCCCCGTCTGACACCAATACTGACTCACAACCGTATTTATGCGGTCAGCATCGCTGCCCAGGACTCCACCCACGGAGAGGAAACGACTTCCGGTTCCGGATGTTCAGCGGCATCAATCTCCAGCACGTCACCCACGCGCTTCGCGCCCATTTCTTGTAGCAAAGCATCAAACTGATGACCACCGCCACAGAAGGTATCGTAACTGCTGTCTCCCAACGCAATTAGCCCATAACGCAGATCCGGCTGATGACCGACCTTTTCGCGCAACGCTTCATACAGCAGCACGATAGATTCCGGCAATTGCCCTTGCCCGGTAGTAGAGGTCACCACCAGTACCGTCTGCTGACTGTAAGCCAGCCAGTCATCCACTGAAGCATCCTCGAAAATCTTAATCTCATGTCCATGAGCTTTGAGAATGCTTTCCGCTTTTTCCGCTACCAGTAACGCATTACCGTACACTGTGCCAACAAAAATACCAATTTGCGCCATAACGCTGATTCTCCTTTTTTACGCTGACGTCAGGTTGCTATCCTGACCCGATGCCAAAGGAAACTCAACCCTTTCTATATCAGGAAAACCACCCTGCCAGCCAAACTGTGTCATGACCCTCTGCCAAGGCTCATCCCAGCGCGCAGAGATGACCAGACGCTCGCCAGTGATCGGATGAGTCAGCGACAGACGGCTGGCGTGCAACATCAGGCGAGCACAGGCGAAATGTGCCGCCATGCCACGATTCTGGCGCAGATCGCCATGGGTGGTATCCCCAATAATAGGGTGACGCAAATGCGCCATATGGCGTCTCAACTGATGCTTGCGCCCGGTTTTGGGGGTCAGTTCCAGCAGGCTATAACGCGCAGTGCCATAACGCCCGATAGCCACCGGCATTTCGACACGCGCCAGTGCCCGGTAGTGACTGACGGCAGGCTGAGGCGCCTTATCCGGATCAGCATACTTATCGGCGATGCGATCCAGCTCCTCTGTTAACGCATAATCCACCACGCCGTCCTCCAGCACATAACCACGCACCACTGCATGATACGTTTTTTCCATCTGATGCAGTTCGAACTGCTGCGCCAGCAGACGTGCCACGTCTGGGGATAACGCCATCAATAATACGCCGGAGGTAGGGCGATCCAGACGGTGTACTGTAAAAACGTGCTGACCAATCTGGTCGCGCACAGTTTGCATCACCACCACTTTCTCTTTACGATCCAACCAGCTACGGTGCACCAACCAGCCAGCAGGCTTATTCACTGCGATCAGATGCTCATCCTGATAAACAATCTCAAGCATTCTCATCCCTCAAATAATGCATCAAGCGCACGTAACTGCATCAACAACTCGCCCACATCATCTGAACGTCCGTCAAATGCCACTTCAAAATAAGGCAGAATGGCGAGCTGCGCAGGCAATGGCGCACCACCATCCAGCAATGCGTGCATTCGTGGCAGGAAGACCCATTGCAGCCACTGCTCGGCTACCATCGTATCGATACAAAACGGCTCCTGGCTGGCAAACGCCGCCTCATCCGGCGCAGAAGGCTGCCATAACGAGCTTGACTTCAGTGCGCGCTCAATAGCAAACAACGATTGTCGGATCAGCATCTCTGCATTCATGGGGCCAGGTTCTCATCAGTCTCAATAACAGTGGCGGCAGAGCATAGCATCGTTGCCGTGTTCTGACACCCGAATACAGACGGCGCTATCGAGAAGCCTCTGGTAAGACAAAAACGAAAAGAGGGAACCGATTTCTCGGTTCCCTCTTAGTTCGTTTGCAGCAATCCCGCTACCTTGTTGCTTCCCTGCTCGTCCTTGAAAACTTGTCCTTGATGGTCTTCCTAACCCACAATCCTTGCTGGCGATCCCTCTTTCATCCGTGACAATCGATCCTTCATAATCATCCGTGATCGCATTCCTTTAGGCTCCTGCCCCACCGGCATTCCCAGACCGGCTCTCATTCTCCTTCCTGGAGGTGTCCCTTATTTCATCCTGAAAAAAGAGTCAGGTTGTAACGAAGATATGCTTCCTGCCTTCCTGGCATGGCCGACATAACCTGTTACCGTGTTACTGAACTGAATAATAAGATGTATTAATTGAACGAAATCAGCAAGCCACCTAAACGGCACAATAGACATATAAAAGGCATGGTTGAATGAAGAACTTCATTAATTCATTAATTAATAATACAAAAATTAAATGGAAATCTTAGTTTAATATTAAAGATAAGAGATCGCTTACACGCAATGTAAGAGATCTCTCACACGCCGGAAAGCGAAACGCGATTCAGCATTATGGAATCAATGGCAATAGTTTATGTAGAAAATCAACCAGACCTGATGCCAATACCCGACGCTGACGTGTACCAAACTCTTCCAACACGACTTCACCACTCAAATTGCATAAAGAGATTAGCGACATTTCAGAATTCGTTGTTGCAAGAAATAATGTGGGTGGTAATTTCAGTCGTTTTTGTGTCAAAAGATGACAAATCAGGTTCTCCTGCAAGCGAACAAAATCATCTTCGCTCCATGCCTGAAGCAGCGTGCACTCCAGTTCCTCAAAGCGTGCAGTCATGTCGCCTGCGAACTGACTGGTGAAGAATGAATGAATATCCGGGTGCAACTGAATCTCCAGCGCCCGTTCAACACCATCCAGCGTCACAGGCACGGCAGGTGTCTGCGGCAACCAATGAACCTTGCAATCTTGTGTGGCGACAATACAAGGCGACGCAACGCCATATAACTCATCGCTGGCTGGAGGATGTCCTGTCTCGCGCCGCCACAACTCGATATAATTCCGGGTGAATACACCCAGCGCCTGTGATACCTGCTGTTCCATCTTGCCTCTCAAATCTGTGCCTATCGAATGCCACTGAATACACATTTTATCCTTACCGTAGTGCCTGCCGGCGACAGAATGCGCATTAAAGTGCGTAACGCCGCGCAACTTTATTGTCGGGACGTTACCATGCCTTGGCAAAAGGCCGATCAACACGTTAAGGTGAGACCACAAAGCAACGTCTTGCACAACCGCATTGAACCGCGTGTTGTATAAACGTTTTTTTAAAACGTCTTGGACAACTGTCACCGCACACTGTGTTTCAGGGAGTAGTATGATTACACATATCAGCCCGTTAGGGTCCATGGATTTACTGTCGCAGTTGGAAGTGGATATGCTGAAAAGCACAGCCAGCAGCGATCTTTACCGGTTATTCCGCAACTGTTCCCTCGCCGTCCTGAACTCAGGTAGCCAGACGGATAACAGCAAGGAGCTACTCTCCCGCTACGAGGATTTCGACATCAACGTGCTGCGCCGTGAACGTGGCGTAAAGCTGGAACTGGTCAATCCGCCGGAAGAGGCGTTTGTTGATGGTCAGATTATCCGCTCGCTGCAAGCTAACCTGTTCGCCGTGTTACGCGATATCCTGTTTGTAAACGGTCAGATAGCTAACGCTGGCCGTTATCAAAATCTGAATCTTGAAGACTCCACTCACATCACCAATCTGGTATTTTCCATTCTGCGTAACGCCAGAGCACTGCATGTGGGCGAAGAGCCAAATCTGGTGGTGTGCTGGGGCGGTCATTCCATCAATGAAAACGAATACCTGTATGCCCGTAAAGTCGGTAGCCAGCTTGGCTTACGCGAACTGAACATCTGTACCGGCTGCGGACCGGGCGCGATGGAAGCCCCAATGAAAGGCGCGGCAGTGGGTCATGCCCAGCAGCGTTACCGGGACGGACGTTTCATCGGTATGACTGAGCCTTCCATCATCGCGGCTGAGCCGCCCAACCCGCTGGTGAATGAACTCATCATCATGCCGGATATTGAAAAGCGTCTGGAAGCGTTTGTGCGTATTGGTCACGGTATCGTGATTTTCCCAGGCGGCGTTGGCACCGCAGAAGAGTTCCTTTATTTGCTCGGTATTATGATGGACCCGGCCAACAGCGAGCAGGTGCTGCCGATTATTCTCACCGGTCCTAAGGAAAGCGCAGACTACTTCCGGGTTCTTGATGAATTCATCGTCAGTACATTGGGCCGTCAGGCGCGTCGTTATTACTCGATTATTATTAATGATGCTGCCGAAGTAGCCCGGCAGATGAAAAAAACCATGCCACAGGTAAAAGAGCACCGCCGCCACACCGGTGATGCCTACAGCTTTAACTGGTCGTTGCGTATCGCGCCGGACCTGCAACTACCATTTGAACCGACGCATGAGAATATGGCGAACCTCAACCTGCATCCCGACCAACCCGCCGAACAGCTGGCTGCTACATTACGCCGGGCATTTTCCGGTATCGTGGCAGGTAACGTCAAAGAAGCGGGCATTCGGCTCATCGAAGAGTTCGGTCCCTATAAATTGCATGGTAATGCTGACATCATGAAGAGCATGGACCGGCTGTTGCAGGACTTCGTGTCCCAGCAACGAATGAAGCTGCCTGGCAGCGCCTACGTCCCATGCTACGAAATCTGTTCCTGAACCTTATTTCGCCACTGGCATCTGGCCGGTGGCGATCACTCATATGATCACCGCTTATGGCCGTACATCTGCTCATTATCGACGCCCTCAACCTGATTCGACGCATTCACGCAGTACAAGGCTCTCCTTGCCTGACTGCCTGTCAGCACGCATTAAATCAGTTGATACAGCACAGCCGCCCAACCCATGCCGTTGCTGTCTTTGACGACGAACAACGTGACCATAGCTGGCGTCACCAGTTACTACCCGAATACAAAGCCGGTCGTGCCCCGATGCCGGAAAACTTGTCGCGGGAACTGCCACAAATCAAAGATGCCTTTTTGGCATTAGGCGTGGACAGCTGGCATTCACCGGGCAACGAAGCTGACGATCTGGCAGCTACGTTGGCCAGCAAAGTCGCCGCACAAGGACATCAGGCCACCATTGTCTCAACGGACAAAGGCTACTGCCAGTTACTGGCACCTACCATCCGTATCCGGGATTACTTTCAAAAACGCTGGCTGGATGTACCGTTCATCGAAAAGGAGTTTGGCGTGCAACCGGGGCAGTTACCGGATTACTGGGGCCTCGCAGGCATCAACAGCAGCAAGGTCCCCGGTGTGAGCGGTATCGGACCGAAAACCGCCGCACAGTTATTGCAACAAGCGGGGTCGCTGGAAACGTTGTACCAACAGTTGGAACAGATACCGGAGAAATGGCGCCGCAAGCTGGAATCCCAACAGGATATGGCTTACCGCTGCCGTCAGGTCGCTACACTCAAAACCGATTTGGTGCTGAATGGCAACCTGCAGCAGTTACGCCTGTCCATATCGGGTTAGGCGGGGTTAACCCTCCTGGCGCACCTGTGCACTCATGCCCGACTGCGACACAGCAGGAAAATCAGCGCTCGTCGCGGCGGCCAGGAATCGCGCCCCAAATACGCCGTGCATGAACGGTAACCTCTTCACGGTCGTGATAGAGCTGTTTGGCATGAATCTCAAAATTAATACCGTTCTCTTCTAGTCGCTGCGCCAGCAACGCTAAATTCTGAGTCACTTCCTCATAGCGCTTTTTCATTGGCAACTTAAGGTTGAAGATCACCTCACGACACCAGCCATTGACCAGCCAGTCAGCCATGCGGCTGGTGACTTTGGCCGGTTTTTCCACCATATCGCACACCAGCCAGTAGATGTTGTTACGCGGCGGCTCAAAGCGGAAACCATCGGCCTGATGATGAATCACCTGCCCGGTATCCATCAGGCTTGGCGCCATCATGCCGTTATCGACGGCGTGCACCATCATACTGCGTTTCACCAGTTGGTAGGTCCATCCGCCAGGACAAGCGCCCAGATCCACCGCAAACATACCGCTGGCAAGTCGCTCATCCCACTCGTCAGCCGGAACGAACACATGGAATGCTTCTTCCAGTTTCAGTGTCGAACGGCTGGGCGCATCTGCGGGAAATTTCAGCCGCGGAATCCCCATATAGAACGGCGAATTGTTATTGCTGTATGAGTAACCGACGTAACAGCAACCTGGTGCGATGAACAACACATGGATAACCGGTCGGTTGGCCTTTTCCTGCGCCAATAAAATACGGCTCTCACGTAGCGCGGCACGCAGCGGCACCGTGAACTTGCGGCAGAACTTCATCAGCTCTTTGCTTTCATTGGTATCTGGTACTTCAACCCGCAACTCGCCGGCACGCTCCAGCACCCCGGTCAGCATCCCGACGATCGGTGTGATGCGATCTTCCGGCGGTAAATCACGCAGCAATTCGCCGCACACCATCATCTGGCGTGCGAACACCAGCTCCTGAAACGATAATTCCTTAACCAACCGGTCAGCGTCTTCATGCTGGTAACACTCAAACACCACAAATCCGCTGTTATCTTTTACCCGTACAAAACCATAGACGCTATGACGCGCCGCTTTGTCGGTAATTTCCGCCGCGCATTCTTTCTCAAACCCGGCACGACAGTACAAAATCACTTTATTCATGCTACTCAGCCTTTTTCTTTAAGCGTAAGGCTCCAATTAACAGTAACAGCCAGCCCGTCAGGAAGCATACGCCCCCCACCGGAGTGACAAATACCCATAGTTTGAGGTGCGACAACGCCAGACAGTACAGGCTGCCGCTAAACAGCAACGTACCCAGCGCCAGAAATGCCGCACTCCAGTAAAACCAGACACTTGCCCGTTGATACATCGCCACCGACAACACCAGAATCACCAGCGTATGAAACGCCTGATACTGGAGTCCGGTATGCAGCCAGGACATTTCCATGTCGCCCAACGATTTACTCAGCACATGGGCGCCAAACGCCCCTAATGCCACGTAAACAAACCCGCTGATAGCGGCGAATATCAGCATAAAACGGTTGTTCATTGTTCGAATGTATTCCATTATCAAGAAAACGAAACTAAACCTGATAAGGTTCAGCGGGAACTGCTGTCGTAACGGAAGCGAAACTTTTCCTGTTCGCTGGCCGCACGAGCCAGAATCCATTGGCGAAAGGCGGCTATTTTACCCAGTTCTGCCTGGCTGTCATGGCAAACCAGATAAAACGCATTCTTGCTGACCAGCACATCGTTGAACGGGCACACCAACCTGCCGGCCTCAATCTCCGTCTGCGCCATCACATTGTTAGCCAGCGCCACCCCCTGACCGTGAATCGCCGCCTGCAACACCATTGCGCTATGGCTGAAAATCGGCCCTTGTTGCACATTAATCTGCGCTATACCCAACTGACGAGTATAAGCCAACCAATCGCGCCGAGAGACGTCATGCAGTAACGTGTGCCATACCAGGTCTCCCGGCGTTTTCAGCGGGTGCTCTCCTGTCAACAATTGTGGCGCACAGACCGGCAACAGATACTCTGTATACAGTTTTTCTACCCGCAGCCCCGGCCAGTTACCACGCCCGTAAAAAATCGCCACATCCACATCGTCCGACAAGCGTTCCTCTTCACGGTCCACCGCCTGAATTCGCACATCAATACCGGGATACTCCGTATTAAAACTCGACAGGCGCGGCACCAGCCAGTGGATGGCAAAACTAGGCAGCAGGCTTACCGTCAACGCACCTTTGGCGCTGCGAGCCTGTAACTTACGGGTTGCCTCATTGAGCGCGGAAAAGATTTCCTTGATATCCAGAAAATAGCTCTGCCCTTCTTCCGTCAGCAACAAGGAACGGTTACGGCGGCGAAACAGTTTGAGGCCGAGAAAATCCTCCAGCGATTTGATCTGATGGCTGACAGCGGCCTGAGTAACAAATAACTCTTCAGCCGCACGGGTAAAACTAAGATGGCGGGCAGCAGCATCAAAGACACGCAGAGCATTAAGGGGAGGCAATCGTTTCGACATAAACCGGGTTCTTCAATATGCGGCCTATCCCGGTAGGTGACCGCGATTTGCCATTAGTTTTTGTAATCCGATGCATTATAAATTGTCCGTTGAGGATGCACCAGCAAATACCTATAGTACCGCCACTTCCTTGAGCCGGAACGAAAAGCGCAACATGTAACTGGTGTGCTTTTGGCTTGTGGTTGTGATGTTGTGTTTGCTATTTGTTTACTGTCTGCATTTCAGACATGGTAGCAATGCTACCGTTATTTCCTATACATTTACCCTGTCTGTCTAAGTGATTTTTGCATAGCACCGCATTTTGCGGTGCTTTTTTTTCGTCTGTACGTTATCTTCCAGAAGATATCGGTCACTTGCTCTTCGCCATCAGACTTTAGTTCATTACAATTAATCAACTTTGAAGTTTTATCCTTTTAAATTAATTCTAAATTATAATTAATACTTAAATTAAGTTGCATGTCATTATAAAATTCTAAATAAAACAAAGTTAATAGTAGCAAACTATGTGAGGTTTTCGTTCAGGATCGTCCTAATCTTGTTTCAATGGCAAAAATGGGACAGTATCCGTCGTTCAATAGAGGATCGACATGAAACCGTTCAACCCCGCGTATTTTCGCCAGCAATTTCCCGCACTTCGCCAGCAAGGCACCTATCTTGACAACGCCGCCACCGCGCTAAAACCCGAAAGGGTGATCGCTGCGGTGCAGCATTGCTACGCCAGTGAAACAGGGAATGTGCATCGCAGTCAGCACCGTGCCGCCCGACAGCTATCGGAATCGTTCGAGCTGGCGCGCCAAAAAGTGGCGGATTTCATTGGCGCTGTGCAAGCGCGCAGCATCGTCTGGACTAAAGGTACGACGGAAGCAGTCAACCTGGTGGCGCACTGTTACGCCCGCCCGCGGCTACAACCCGGCGATGAGATTCTGGTCAGCGAATCAGAACACCACGCCAACCTAATTCCATGGCTGATGGTGGCACAACAAACGGGGGCTCAGGTGGTAAAACTGCCGATTGGAGCGGATTATCAGCCTGATCTTGACCTGCTGCCTTCACTGCTCACTCCCCGGACCCGCCTGCTGGCTATTGGGCAAATGTCGAATGTCACGGGCGGTATGCCGGACCTTAAACGGGCGATAACACTGGCGCATCAGGCAGGTGCGGTAGTCATGGTCGATGGTGCGCAAGGTATTGTGCACACCGCGACGGATGTGGCGGCGCTGGATGCTGATTTTTATGCGTTCTCCGGCCACAAATTGTATGGCCCTACCGGTATTGGTGCGCTGTACGGCAAACCGGATTTGCTGGAAGCCATGCCCCCCTGGCAAGGAGGGGGGAAAATGATGACGTCAGTCTCGTTTGACGGCTTCACCCCTCAGGCGATTCCTCAGCGTTTTGAAGCCGGCACACCGCATATTGCCGGCGTAATTGGTCTGGCTGCCGCCATCGACTGGTGGCAGCAGCAGGACCGTGCGGCAGCGGATCGGCACAGTGTCGCACTGGCTCTGAATGCGGAACAGCAACTGAACACATTACCCGGTTTTCGCAGTTTCCGCGCTCCCGAATCCAGCCTATTATCATTCACCATCGACGGCGTACACCACCACGATCTGGTGACGTTGCTGGCAGAAGACGGCATCGCTCTACGAGCCGGTCACCACTGCGCGCAGCCGCTGATGGCGGCACTGGGGGTGCCCGGCACGCTGCGGGCCTCGTTTGCGCCTTACAACCAGCAACAGGACGTGGACCATCTGGTCCACGCTACTCGAAAAGCGTTTGAATTACTGATGGATTGATTGATGACGACCGACTCCACACATCACCCGTTTGGCGCCAACATTGATGAAGCAGCGCTGACAGCACGTTTCAATGCCTGTCGCTCCTGGGAAGAGCGCTATCGACAGTTGATTCTGCTGAGTAAATCGCTGCCGCCGCTGCCGGAAGCCTATCGTCAGCAACATATTGAACTGTCCGGTTGCGAAAACCGCGTCTGGCTGGGATATCAACGACAGGCGGACGGCACCTTACATTTTTACGGCGACAGTGATGGCCGTATCGTGCGCGGACTGCTGGCGATTGTATTGACGGCGGTGGAAGGCAAAACCGCGCAAACACTGCGGCAAAACGATCCGTTGGCACTGTTCGATCGGCTGGGGTTGCGTGCCGAACTTAGCGCATCACGCGCCGGTGGGCTGGCCGCTTTGGCTAGCCGCATCCACGATATTGCCTGTCACGAACCCTGATTCAATCCAGCAGCCTGTGCTTGCCGGGTATCACGCGCCATCATTTTTTTCAATGCATGAGACACCGCCACAAAACCAAAAGTGGCGGTCACCATCGTGGCAGCGCCAAAACCGGAAGCACAGTCCATGCGTTTCACACCGTCAGCAGTGCTGCGCGATGCGCAAACTGAGCCATCCGGCTGAGGGTACATCAACGGCTCACTGGAAAACACACAGTCGATACCCAGCTTACCTTTACTGTTTTTAACGATATTGAAATCGTGCTTCAGCCGTTCACGCAGCTTGGCTGCCAATGGGTCCTGAATAGTTTTCGCCAGGTCAGCGACCTCAATACGGGTTGGATCAATTTGCCCCCCCGCTCCGCCGGTGGTTACCACCGGAATTTTGTGGCGGCGGCACCAAGCCAGCAGCGCCGCTTTAGGCCGCACACTGTCAATGGCGTCAATCACATAACTGAAGTGATTATCCAGTAACTCCGCCACATTATCGGCACTAATGAAATCATCAATGCAGGTCACCTTGCATTCCGGGTTGATCGCCAGAATTCGCTCCGCCATGACTTCAGTTTTCAACTGCCCAGTGTGCTGGCGCAACGCATGAATCTGACGGTTGGTGTTGCTGACGCACACATCATCCATATCAATCAGGGTAATCGCGCCGATGCCGGTGCGAGCCAGCGCTTCCGCCGCCCAGGAACCAACCCCGCCAATGCCGATAACACAGACATGTGCCCCGGCAAACAGCGACAACGCCCGCTGGCCGTACAATCTCGCCGTACCGCCAAAACGCTGCAGATAACTTTCGGATAATTGCGTACTCATTGCCCACCTTCGCTTAATCACAAACGGCAGCGATGATACCCCAGTCAGGCGGTTTACGCAGCGGATAACGCTAACCAATCCTGCACGCCGTTTTTATCTGTAGGCAGTGTTTGCCTCCTGCCTGCAGGATTTACCATTTTGACAGGTGACGACGTCGGGTGTGCTGTGGCACTTTAATTAATAACTCTCACTACGTTGTGTACTGCTGGAGAAAACCATGCATGTTGTGCTAATCCGCGCCACCGAATCCGATATCGATTTTCTGCTGCAACTACGCAGTCTGACCATGGGAAAATATCTGGCGGACAGTGGCGCACCGACAGACAGCGATAGCCTGATGAGCCGCGTTCGCTACGAATTCGAGCACGCGCATATCGTGCAGGTGAACGGGCAACCAGCCGGGTTATTTAAATATCGTTTTATGACGCAGGAACAGCACTGGTATCTGATTCAGATTCAAATCCACCCCAGTTTCCAAAACCGCGGCCTTGGCAAACAACTTATTGAGAGCCTGATTGCTCAGGCATCAACGCAGAATCACTCAGTGGTGCTGAGCGTGCTGAAAAATAACCCGGCACGCCATCTGTATCATCGTCTGGGATTCCAGGTAACCGATCAGAATGATCAGGAGTTCATCATGACCCGCTTTCCCAACACCATAAAACAGGATTAAGGACCAGCATGAACATTGCCATCTTGGATGATTATCAGGATACCGTCAGACACCTGGAGTGCTTTTCGCTGCTGAACGGCCATCAGGTACAAATTCTGAATAAAACCTATACCGATGTCGCCCAACTGGCGGCGCACCTGCAAGATGTTGAAGCGCTGGTGCTGATTCGTGAACGCACCCGCATCACCGACGCGCTGTTGAGCCAACTGCCCGCGCTGAAACTCGTCAGCCAGACCGGCAAAGTAAGCCAGCACCTCAGTGTTGACGCCTGCACCCGGCATGGTGTCGCAGTAGCGGAAGGCACAGGTTCACCCGTTGCGCCAGCTGAATTATGCTGGAGCCTGATCATGGCAGCGTCGCGCCATATGCCGCAGTACGCAACACAGTTGCTACAGGGCCACTGGCAACAGAACGGCTCGTTGGGTCTGGGAAGAACACTGCATGGCCTGACGCTGGGTATTTGGGGATACGGCAAAATCGGGCAACGTATCGCCCGGTACGGTGCCGCATTTGGTATGACAGTGCTGGTGTGGGGCAGTGAGACGTCACGCGAACTGGCGCGCCAGCACGGCTTTACCGCTGCCGACAACAAGGCCGCGTTTTTTAGCAATGCTGATGTGTTGTCGCTGCATTTGCGTTTAAACGATGCCACCCGCCACTGCGTCACTCAGCAGGATTTGGCATTGATGAAACCAGACTCACTGTTCGTCAATATCAGCCGCGCCGACCTGGTAGAGCCGGGTGCACTATGGCGCGAATTGTCCTCTCATGCCGGCAAGCGCGCAGCGTTGGATGTCTTTGACAACGAACCCGCGACATTGGACAGCGAACCATTGCTGAATCTGCCGAATGTACTGGCAACGCCGCATATCGGCTATGTCGAACGCAATAGCTACGAGCTTTATTTCAAAGCCGCGTTTGAGAATGTGCTGGCATTTGCCGCTGGTCATCCCACCAATCTGGTCAACAGCGCGGCGCTGAGTACCACTCGCCGCCACGATCACGATGCAGCAACCGGAGTCGATTAATGCAAGTTGCCGTGATCACGCTGCGTAAAGCACGCCGGGCTGATGCATCGGCGGCATTTAATCTCCGTAATCGCGCCATTCTGCATGGTTGTCGTCATGACTACACGGCTGAACAACTCCAACGCTGGACCAGCGGCGCCTTCAGCGAAAAGTTTGAAAACACCGTCACCCACCACTTTCATCTGGCAGAGATAGCCGCTCAGGTGGTCGGAACGGGGATGATCACTCTCCACACCGGCATGATCGATGCGGTATTTGTCGAGCAAGAGGCGATGGGTAAAGGTGTAGGAAAACGGATGATGCAGCATCTGGAAGCGCTGGCGAACGCAGCAGGTCTGGCAGAGATCCAGCTTGATGCCAGCCTGAACGCCGCGCCGTTTTATCGCGTTCTGGGGTTCTCAGGCGACGACGTCAGCCTCTACCATTCGCCGAACGGCTTTTCACTGCCTTGTATCCCGATGGTCAAAGTTATCGGCTGACAAGCTCCCGCCGCAACCTATCAGTAGCAGGGCGGGATGCTAGTCATTAATTAGAGTTACTGCTCAGTCCACCCGTACCGTTGCTGTTGCCTGCGCTAATCAGCGGCATAGCAGAAGCAGACTGTGCGTTTCTCAACACCCACACCCGGCCATAATGGTTGTAGAACCCGGCGGCGTGTCCGGCTTCCGGGCCAATTCCCTGATAGATATCGAAATGTTGCCCTTTAATCGCGCCGCCCACATCCAACGCGACCATCAGGCGCATCTCATATTTGCCGGTAAATTTGCCCTGACTATCCAGCAGGGGAACTTCCGCCAACAAGGTAGTGCCTGCCGGTATCAGCGAACGGTCAGAGGCAACAGAAGCGCGCGCTACCAGCGGCACCGCGCTGGCCCCTTTCACAGGCATTGACGCCATCGGTTTAAAGAACACAAAAGAAGGATTCTGCACCAGCAGTTCCCGTACCTCCGCCTCGGTATGCCGATCAGCCCACTTCAGAATTGCCTGCATCGACATCTCTTCTTTTGGCACTTCGCCACGATCAATCAGTACCTTGCCGATACTGCGATAGGCATGGCCATTTTTGCCGGCATAGCCAAAAAAGGTTAACGGGCTGCCATCGCCGAAATCCACATAACCGCTGCCCTGCACTTCCATCATGAAATTATCCATCAGCGAGTTGCTCCAGGCGATGGCCAGTTCGTTGCTCAGTGCGCCGGAATAAATGGCGGCGCGATCCGGCAGGCGACCGTTTTTACGCATTCTGGGCATGGCATACAACGGGAAGCGGAATTCGCCCTGACGATAGCGACGCGCCTGCACCACCGGGGTGTAGTAACCGGTAAACTGCACATTGCCGAAGCTATCGACGCCTTCCATCTGCCAGGCGTTAAGACCGAATTGCGCCAGATGACGCGTGTCGCCACCCGCCTGAATCCAGTTCTGGATGGCCTGAAAAATATCGCGGTTACGGGAATAAAGGCCGGGAGAGGACGCCTGAATCTGGCTAACTTGCTGAGAAAAATCGACTGCATTCACCGGTTTACCATTAGCGTTCGGTGCATTCACCCACTCCAGCGGCTGATCGAGACGGCCATCTTTGTATTGCTGGCCGCGATCACTGGGGCGGGTCTGACAGCCTGCCAATATAGCGATGACGACCCCGGTCAACACGTATTTCCCCCACCATCCTTTCATTTCCGTGCTCTCTTTTACATGATTGTGAAACCACGCAAAACGATAGCAAACAGACGGGGGGAATAAAACGTATCGCGCCCAAACGGGTCACAGCAGTCTAAAAAACCAACACAATGGCGATAAATGCACCACCTGTAGATAAAAACGTAAACTATTTAAAAAAAGAGGTTGCATCAACGCAAACGCGGAGTATAGTGCGCATCCACGGACGCGGGGTGGAGCAGCCTGGTAGCTCGTCGGGCTCATAACCCGAAGGTCGTCGGTTCAAATCCGGCCCCCGCAACCAATTGATGTACCAGCATCATATAAAGAAAGAAGACGGACGCGGGGTGGAGCAGCCTGGTAGCTCGTCGGGCTCATAACCCGAAGGTCGTCGGTTCAAATCCGGCCCCCGCAACCAATAATCAGACACCCGAACGGGTGTTTTTTTATGCCTGTCGTTCAGCCAGTGCCAGCACGACAATCAGCGCGCCTGAGCCGCAAAATAGGACTTGATCCCCTCCAGAATGGATTGCGCGACCTGCTGCTGAAAATGGCTGGTACGCAGTTTACGCTCCTCTTCAGGATTGCTGATAAATGCCGTTTCCACCAGCACCGAGGGAATATCCGGCGCTTTCAACACCGCAAATCCAGCCTGATCGACGCTGTTTTTGTGCAGATGATTGACCTTACCCAACCGATGCAAAATTTCCTTACCAAATTTCAGGCTATCGTTGATGGTCACGGTTTGCACCATGTCAAACATGGTGCTGTCCAGATAGTGGTCACCGCTCAGGCTGACGCCCCCTATCAAATCAGATTCATTCTGGGTTTGTGCCAGATAACGTGCCGCCGAACTGGTCGCGCCTTTTTTGGATAACGCAAACACCGAAGAACCACGGGCAGCCCGGTTACTAAACGCATCGGCATGAATGGAAACAAACAAATCGGCACGCTGCTTGCGCGCTTTAGCCACCCGCACGTTGAGCGGAATGAACACATCTTCATGACGGGTCATGTAGACCTTCATGTTGTGCTCACGCTCAATAAGCGCTTTCAGGCGTCGGGCAATTTGCAGCACCACATCTTTTTCGCGGGTTCGGTTTTTGCCGATAGCGCCGGGGTCTTCGCCGCCGTGTCCCGGATCCAGCATGATAACCAGCGGCCTGTCTCGCCCCGCTTTGCCGTCTTTGGGCCTTTCCGGCACAAGCGTCCGCTCCAGCTCGCCTTTATTGTAATCCTCCAGCAACGCCAGCAGCGGGTCATCAGCATCATCGTAACGGCTGGCTGCGGGATACAAATCCATCACCAGACGGTTTCGAAAGCCAGCGACCGGTGCCAGCGTAAACAATCTGGGATTAACCTTTTGTCTTAACTCCAGCACCAGCCGCACGGTATTTTTGTCGAACTGCCCGGCACGCGCCGTCCTGATGACGGGATCTGGTCGCTCGAATTGCTGGCCTGCATTTTTCAGCACACTGTTTAACGAAACGTTTTCAATATCGACGACCAGTCGATCAGGATGTTCCAGCATGAACTGGCGGTATTTAAGCGGTTGACTCGACTCCAGCATCACACGGCTATAAGCGGAAGAAGGCCATACCCGCACAGCAATCACCTGCGAGGCGGCAGCTAGCCCAATGCCACTGACACTCAGTAACCAGGTGGCGGCGGCGCCCTGTAATAAATGGCGACGGGTCAGATGGTGCTTCGGCTCAGACATGTCACTCCATTAATGGCTAGAGAAATCATATAGATTGATGAAAACGTAAAAAACTTTAACCAATACACATCGGGCTGTCATGCAAAAATCATTTTTATGTTTTCTACTGTGATAGACAGATTTCTCTAAACTATCGGACCAGACTAAAAAGTTATCGCTTGCCTTTTGGTTTACGAGGAATAAAAATACGAAAATATCGAATAAAAATGCAAAGAGGGCTCGCAGTGAAGGAACGTAGTACAGAACTGGTTCAAGGCTTCCGCCACTCAGTTCCTTACATTAACGCACATCGCGGTAAAACGTTTGTCATCATGCTCGGCGGCGAAGCTATCGAACATGAAAACTTTACCAAAATCGTCAATGATATCGGGCTGTTACACAGCCTGGGTATCAAGCTGGTGGTGGTTTATGGTGCTCGCCCCCAAATCGATGCGAATCTGATGGCCCATCACTATGAACCTCGCTACCACAAACATACCCGCGTGACAGATAGCACCACGCTGGAACTGGTGAAACAGGCCGCAGGCATGTTGCAGTTGGATATCACCGCCCGGCTGTCGATGAGTCTGCTGAACACGCCGCTACAAGGCGCACACATCAATGTAGTCAGCGGCAACTTTATCATTGCCCAGCCGCTGGGCGTTGATGATGGCGTCGATTACTGCCACAGTGGCCGCATCCGCCGTATTGATGAAGAAGCGCTGCATCGCCAGTTGGACAGCGGCGCGATTGTGCTGCTGGGTCCGGTGGCGGTTTCCGTGACTGGCGAAAGCTTCAACCTGACCTCCGAAGAAGTTGCCACTCAACTGGCTATCAAGCTCAAAGCCGAGAAGATGATTGGCTTTTGTGCTTCTCAGGGGGTTACGAATGCCGAAGGCAGAATTGTGTCAGAACTGCTGCCGGATGAAGCACAACAACGTATTCAGTCACTGGAAGACGCCGGCGACTACAATTCCGAAATCGTACGTTTCCTGCGTGGTGCAGTGAAAGCCTGCCGCAGCGGAGTACGTCGCAGTCACCTGATTAGCTATCAGGAAGATGGTGCCTTATTGCAGGAACTGTTCTCCCGCGACGGCATCGGTACCCAAATCGTGATGGAAAGCGCTGAGCAAATACGCCGGGCGACCATTAATGATATCGGCGGCATTCTGGAACTGATTCGTCCGCTGGAACAACAGGGTATTCTGGTACGTCGTTCACGCGAGCAATTGGAAATGGAGATCGACAAATTCACTGTGGTGGTGCGCGATAACCTGACTATCGCCTGTGCCGCGCTCTATCCATTTACGGAGGAGAGTATCGGTGAAATGGCTTGTGTAGCGGTCCACCCGGAATACCGCAACTCATCGCGTGGCGATCAGCTGTTGCATCACATCGCCGTACAGGCGCGCCAGCAGGGGCTAAAACGCCTGTTTGTGCTGACTACCCACAGCATTCACTGGTTTCAGGAACGTGGGTTCCAGCCAGCGGAAGTGGCTGTGTTGCCGAAACGCAAGCAGGAGCTGTACAACTACCAGCGCCGTTCCAAGATTCTGGTCACCGACCTGTAACGTCAATTGTAACCTCAGTAACAACGCGTGGCTCATCGCCACGCGTTACTCACTTCTTCCCGTCTTGATTCTCGCTTTTGTCTCTCTCTGGCACATGTCTCCCGACACAGGCCTATTATCTCTCACCCATTCTTACTGGTTTTCCGTCTTTTTTTGCTCCATCGGTTTTAGTGTCAGCGTCCGTTGCAGCGCGGAAGTTGATGCATAGAATTGCCATTCTGGTGGTCGGGCATAATCCGCCGCCTGGCCGCTGGCACGACCAGAAATCTGAGACAAAATCGCCAGCCCCTGTGGATGTATCGCCTGCCGGAAAAAGTCCGTTAACTGTGCGGACGAAATGGACGCCAACTGCCCGATCAACTGCTGGCGGGTATCGAAAGCAAAATTCTCTCGCTGCAAATCGCCACGCAAACGGGCTGCCTCTTCGCTCAACGTTTGAGGTGGCTGGCTGAGCGAATTGATAAGTCCTTGCTTGTTTTGAGCGAACGTTTCTGCACTCATGCTATTCAGGCGCTGTTCCGCCTTGCCAAAAAAGTCCTGATAACGTTGATAGAGGTAAGCCGGTTGCTTACTGTTGCTTTGCAGCAGGAAACCGATCCCCCACTGGTGATCGATAGAGACAGGAGTAGCAAATACGGCATACCCCAGCTGTTCATCAGTACGCAATTGATTAAAGAACCAGGGATGAATGATCTGCCCCAGCAGCTTGCTGTAAGCGGCGCTCTGTATCTCGCTATATCCCGCAGGAATGTATACCGCCGCCAGCGCAGAATCAGTACTGCTGCCGCTGCGCTGCAATATGGCGCGCTGTGACTGGCTGATATTGAGAGATGGCCCACGCCACCATTCGGTGCCGCCGCAGCCAAGACGCACATGCAGGCTGTGCGATAAGCTGACCACCTTATCCTGCTCCAGATTGCCGACCACCAGCATTTCCGGTGCAGCCTGCTGCAACAAGGCCTTGCGGTATTCCATCAGTTCCTGCAACGTAATGTCTTTCAGTAAATTACGCCGCTCGTCTCGCTCGCTATACGGCACGTTCGACAGCCCTTGAATCGGGAACATCGCCTGCTCATAAGCTTTGGCCTTCTCAGCCGCCTCCAGTTGTTCGATATACCAGGATTTCGCCTGCTCCAGTTGCTCTTGCGTCGGGGTGAAACTGGCATACTGCTCCACCAGCGTCAGTAATAACTCAGGCAAATGCTGGGTATAGCCACTGGCCGTCATCACCAACCCGTCATTACTGCCGGTGGAAAAACTGATTCCCCCCACCGATGCCTGATAGCTCAACGCATCCAACGCGACGCCAGCCAGATAATCATTCAGGGCAAATAACACCTGATGGCGAGCAGAATCGCTCGCCATGCGGTTACGCAACATCAGCGTAATCTCAGCTTTGGGTTCACTGGCGAAATAACGGCTGGGCATGTAAAACACACGCAAACCCGGTTCTTCGACAACTTTCTTTGGATGTGTGATGGCGGCATCCGCAGCAATCAGCGAGAAATTATCCGGAATATAGGGATTAGGCGTCGGCAAGCTGAGCGACAGCGGTTGTGCCGTTTTCCGCCACTGCATCATCTGTGCATCGCTAATCTTGTCCACCTGATAAGGGGCACTGACAAAGTAGGCTTCTTTATTATGAGGCTGTTCCGGGCTTATCACCCAAATGCGCGCATTTTGCGGCGTCATAGCTGACAACCGGGCGTTTATCGCCTCAGGATCAAATTGATCCGCCAGATAGGGACCTTCAAGGGTATATTCCACCGGTAATCGCAGCATAGTATCCGCCAGCCACTCCACATATCGCATGTCGCGGTTAAGAGAGGGGTAACGAAAATCAATATCCAGCACTCGTGAGATTTCATCGAAGTAACGCGGCTGAACTCCCTCCTGGCGCAGTTTTTCCAGATAACTAAACACACCAGCAATCACGTTATCCTGCTGATCCAGCCCCTTGTCGGTCAAATCGACGCTGATATTGAATACGCCGCTATTACGCTCAGACATCGGGTCAGCGCTGGCGCTCACCGACTCGGCCAGCCCCTGCTTCTGCAACCAGTCAGAAAGCGTGTTCTGGCTACGATTACCGATCAGATAGCTGATGTAGGTATCTGTTTTACTGCGAAACGCCTGGCTGTTGTCATCGATCCGGAATTCAATCTTCAACTGCTTTCGCGGTTGCGCCGGAACGTAATGAATGAATAGCCCGCGCTGCTCATCCGTCACTACCGGTGCGGTAATCGGCGGTACGCTGGCCTGACGATTAGCGATTCGCCCAAAGGTCGCGGCAGCAATAGTAGCCAGCTCCAGTAACGTCGATTTACCGTAAATCACGCCTTTCATCAGGTTGGCGGAGTAGTAGCGCTGGTAGAAGTTCACCAGTTCATCGTGCAGCTTGCTGCCGGGCTTATCGCTGAGGGTTTCCAGGTTGCCACCGGCAAAGCGGGAACCAGGGTGCGCTGGGTTGATGGTTTCAGCCTCTACCTGCGCCATACGCAAGCCGTCACGGGCGCGGGCCATAGTCAACTCCGCATTTACCGCGTGACGTTCACGATCAGCATTGATCGGGTCGAGCAGCGGTTCGGCAATCGCATCGGCCAGCCGGTCAACCGCAGATTGCAATGCATCATTTTCCACTTCAAGGTAGAACGCGGTACGGTAAGATGCCGTGCTGGCATTGTGGCTGCCGCCGTGCATTTTCAGAAATTCGGCTAACCCATCCGCCTGTGGGTAACGTTTCGACCCCATCAGCAACATGTGCTCCAGATAGTGAGCCAGCCCCGGCTGCTGTGGCGGGTTGTCCAGCGAACCAACCGGTAACGCCAGCGCCGCCAGCGAACGCGTGGCCTGCGCATCAGACACCAGCAGAACCGTCATACCGTTATCAAGCTGTATCGCCTGATACTGCCGAATATCATTCTCACTCTTTCGTATTGTCTGTGACAGTGGCTGCCAGCCATCCGATGCCTGACTGTTCGGAAACCAGAAAAACAGCAGCAGTACGCTTAACCAAACACAAGATTTCCGCATCAACATCTCCAGAGGCGTTATTCAGGCTAAAATATTACAGACTAAAGGGTGCGGCGTTGTTCAACAGCATCCAACGCATCACAAAACCAGCGACTAAGAACCGCACGATAGCGATAGGGCGTTACCACAGTCACCGTTACGCGACGACAACCCGGAGGATAGGGTTGCTCGGTCCGGTTCATTCCCCATCCTGCCGGAATGTTCTGCGGCGCGGAAACGCTGCCCGCGTTTTCCTCTTCCAGTTGCTGATGTGCTAACCGCCATGCCTGACGCTGCTGTACCTGATGCAGCAGCGATTGTTGAAGTATCTGATGATATTGCAATAAACCTGCCAGCGAAACCGCGAATAATAGTGCGGCGACCAGTGTTTCCGGCAGACTGAAACCGGCGCAAAATCCATAAAGCGGCATTTTTTTACACCGGGTCACAAGCCAGCTCCGCCGTATCGGGGCAAAAATCCAGCCACCCGCCCGCGATGGGTCGAATCACACCATCAGTCGCCACAGCATCAACCATGACCCGGTGATAAAACACCAGCGGTTGCGGATCACCGTTGATCTTCCCTTCGGCACGCAGCAGCCCTATCTGGTCTGCCCTGTTCTCCCCAGTCACCCGCAGGCAGGCGCGGAGTTGCGCCGAAGGCTGAATCTGACACTGCCACTCGGCGGTGACGTGCCATCGCAGCCCCATTCCCCAGTTCAGCGCCGACAGCCCCTGATTAAATGCCTGCCAAAAGCGTTGCTCGTCAATACCCTGTTGCACCTGAATATCCAACTGGCGTTGCAATCCACCCAGCATCAGCACGCCTGTCATCATGATCAGCATGACTATTATCAGTATGCTGCCCTGCTGCTGCCTATCCTGCATGGTTTCTCCCTGTCACCAGACTATCAACCTGTTGCCGACGTGTCGGATATGCAGTCCAGTATCCCTCCAACAACACCCGATAACGTGGTTGGGCGCCAGCAGTTTGCTTTGTGACTTCAAAACGGGCAATGGTTACCTCACTGGGATCCAGCCACTTTTCCCAACGATTTCCCTGACAACGTGGGCCACCCGTTTGTACTTCCAGCGCGCCATCGCGCAAGCGGTAGCTGAAAAACTCCGGCTCCGACTGCTCCCCAGTTTCCCAGCGACCATTGCGGTTAACGTCGTAGGCGACCGACAGACAACTCACTTGTTGCATGGCACTCGTCTCCAGCGTCAACGCCGCGCCGGGACAGCGGCCAGCACAAAAACCGGCGCGCCGAATATCTTTTTCTATGCCGAACAGCGCCTGACTCAGCAAATGTTCCAACCGTATCAGGCTGGCGCTATCCTGCGTCTGAGTTCGCAACAATGGCAGCAGCTGCGCTACCGCCAGCATAATCAGGCTCCCCATTCCCATCGCCAGTATTACTTCCGGCAGGGTAAATCCACCCATGGCCTTCCCGGTTACTCTGTTCAGCATAACGGGATGCCCTGCACAGGCCGGGATTCGCTGCAAAGGCGCAAGCGCCCACGCGCCGATATCACCAGCCTCACCCGTCCAGCCGAATTACTCAATGTGAGATGCCCGGCCTGTGCTGCATTACGCAAGCCGTAAAACACCACCTGCTCGCTGGTAGTTTCGACGAGCGCGACATCCTGCGAAGCGCGGGTAAAAACGAACGCGTTTTCTGGTGGACAGGAAGCCGGTTCGGGACCGCTCCCAATACACCAGTTGCCGCCTGACGACGTTAACCACAGACTTTCCGTCTGATTGCGCCAGTAGACGCCAGCCTGAATGCGCCCCATGAACGCCAGCAAATGCCGGGCGTGTTGTTCCAGCATCAGCGCCTGACGATAAGCCAGCCAGTTGTAAAACCCACCGCCTGTCAGCAATGCCACAATAGCGATCACCACGATTAACTCCAGCAGGGAAAAACCCTGTTGCCGCCCGTTAGTTATGTTCATGACGGCCATTCTAGAGCGCGGTATCAGTATGAATAGTATTGAAGAGCGCGGTTGCGAGACGTCTCGCAGGCAAGATGCCGGGCAACAGCAACCTACAAACAAATTGCACGGTGGCTCGCAAATCAGGAGATAAGAAAAACCGCCCATCGGCAGGAGGCCCCGACGCAACAGGAAACGATTATTTCCATTGTCCGCGGCATCCGCCTTTGGGCGGTGATATCAGAACAGGAAGACAGGCTTAGACGGCTACCGGAGCCTTGATGGCAGGGTGCGGGTCATATCCCTCAATCTCGAAATCTTCAAACCGGTAATCAAACAGCGATTCAGGACGGCGTTTGATCACCAACTGGGGCAAAGGACGTGGCTCACGGCTGAGCTGCTGGCGCGTCTGTTCAAGATGGTTGTTGTAGAGGTGAGTATCGCCACCCGTCCAGACAAAATCTCCGACATCCAGATCGCACTGCTGCGCCATCATATGCACCAGCAGTGCATAACTGGCAATGTTAAACGGCAGACCAAGGAAAATATCGCAGGAGCGCTGGTACAACTGGCAGGACAATTTACCGTTCGCAACGTAAAACTGGAAAAAAGCGTGACAGGGCGCCAGCGCCATTTTATCCAGCTCGCCCACATTCCAGGCAGAAACAATGATGCGGCGGGAATCCGGATCTTGCTTCAATTGTTGCAGCACCGTTTGCAACTGATCTATCTGACGACCATCCGCCGCTCCCCAGGCACGCCACTGTTTGCCGTAAACCGGCCCAAGGTCGCCATGTTCATCCGCCCATTCATCCCAAATGGAAACCTTATTGTCATGCAGGTAACCGATGTTGGTGTCGCCGTTTAGAAACCACAGCAGTTCATGAATGATGGAACGCAGATGGCAGCGTTTGGTCGTTACCAACGGAAAACCATCCTGCAGGTTGAAACGCATCTGATGACCGAAAATCGATAACGTTCCCGTGCCCGTGCGGTCATTCTTGGGAGTTCCTTCTTCGAGCACTTTTTTCATCAGTTCCAGATACTGTTTCATACCACCTCTATCTACGTAATTTTATCAACAATCACTGCCGGGCAGACTGGCGGCGATAGGCCCAGACCATCATCAAAATGCCGGCCAACACCATTGGTATCGACAGAATTTGCCCCATGCTGACACCGCTAAACAGCCCCAATTGCGCATCCGGCTGACGGAAGAATTCCACAATAATGCGGAACGAACCGTAGCCTATCAAAAACAGGCCGGACACACTGCCCATCGGGCGCGGTTTGCGAATGAACACATTCAGAATAATGAACAGCACCACCCCTTCCAGCGCCAGTTCATATAACTGCGAGGGATGACGAGGCAGCACGCCGTATTGATTGAAAATCGCCTGCCACTGCGGGTTGGTGGCGACCAGCGTCATATCTTCGCTGCGTGAGCCAGGGAACAGCATCGCCCATGGCGTATCAGTCGTAACGCGGCCCCACAGTTCACCATTGATAAAGTTCCCAAGACGCCCGGCACCCAGGCCAAACGGAATCAGCGGAGCAATGAAATCAGATACCTGGAAGAAATGACGTTTGGTGCGATGGGAAAACCACAGCATAACTGTAATAACACCCAATAACCCGCCGTGGAAGGACATGCCGCCATCCCACACCCGGAACAGGTAGAGCGGGTTATCCAGAAACAGAGGGAACGCATAAAACAGCACGTACCCCAAACGCCCCCCCACAAACACGCCGAGGAATCCGAAATAAAGCAGGTTTTCCACTTCGTCTTTATGCCATCCGCTACCCGGTTTACTCGCCCGCCGCACCGCCAGCCACATGGCAAACACAAACCCGACTAAATACATCAACCCATACCAGTGCAGGGAAACCGGCCCTATTGAAAAAATCACCGGATCAAATTGGGGAAACACCAGATAGCTCGTCGTCATCGATCACCACATTGTCGTTGCTTTGTCCCTGAATTCAGGGCGATTCAAAGGGCTGAGAAAGGCAGGAACTCCGTCAGCCGTCCGCGGTTGCGCATGATAGCATAGCCAGCAGAAACAGTTGGCGGTGAGGGAATAAAAGAACTGTAAACATTTCCGGTATGTGAAAATGGGCCGACGCTGCGTTTAGCGCCCACCCCGAATCAAGCCGCCTAATCCACGCTCTTCAATGAAAATCGACGCCCATTGACGCACTTCGCTGGCGGTTTGCGCTTTAAGCACCTTGTCCGCCAGTTGGCGCGCTTCCTCTTCGCCTATCCGGCGCAACAAATATTTGATGCGGGCGACACTGCGTCCATTCATGCTCAGCGTGCGGTATCCCAAGCCGATGAGCAACAATGCGCCGATTGGCTCGCCCGCCATTTCGCCGCACACCGAAACCGGCAGTTGGTAATGACGGCACTGAGTAATAATCATATTCAGCGCCTGTAGCATTGATGGATGCAGGTTATCGTAAAGGCTTCCAACATGTGGATTATTGCGATCCACCGCCAGCAGATACTGGGTCAGGTCATTGGTACCGACGGAGACAAAATCGATGCGAGAAGCCAGATGCGATAACAGGAACAACACCGACGGCACTTCTATCATAATACCAATGCGTGGCCATGGCAGCGCAAAGCCCAGCATTTCCGATACTTCCACCGTAGCACGTGCGATCAACCGCTTTGCCTCATCGATCTCATCCAGGCTGTTGATCATCGGTAATAAAATACTCAGGTTCCCGATATGTGCGTTGGCGCGCAGCATGGCACGAACCTGAATCATGAAGATTTCCGGCTGATCGAGCGTGACGCGAATGCCGCGCCAGCCCAGGCAAGGATTCTCCTCACTGATCGGCAGATAAGGCAACTGTTTGTCCGCACCGATATCCAGCGTACGCAACATTACCGGGCGGGTGGGGTAAAGCCGCAACATGCTTTCATATTGCGTCATCTGTTCCTCTTCCGAGGGGAAACCGCTTTGCAGCATGAATGGAATTTCAGTGCGATACAGCCCGACGCCGTCTACCTGATTAATGAAACGTTTCTCATGCTCGGCGCTTAGACCGGCATTGAGCATCACATCCACCCGCTCACCACTTTTCAGCACCGCCGGGCGTTCCATGTCATCTTCCGCCAGCCGGGTAAGCTCGTGTTCCTCACTCAGCAGACGCTGATACTCCTGCACCAGCACGGGTTCCGGGTCTACCAGCAGCTCACCGCGATAGCCGTCCAATATCAGCAGTCGCTGGTGCAACAGATCAGGTTGGATATCAGCGCCCATCAGCGTGGGAATGCCCATCGCCCGCACCAGAATAGCGGCGTGGGAATTGGCCGCGCCGTCATAGGCAACGACACCCGCCAGACGCTCTTGCGGCACCTCCGCCAGCAGCGTGGCGGTCAATTCGTCCGCGACCAGAATAAAACGCTCCGGCCACTGGCCGTTGCTTTGAGCATTGTCATCAAGATGAAACAGCAAACGCTGCCCCAGCGCCCGCAAGTCGCTGGAGCGATCACGCAGGTAGGGGTCCTGCAGGCTGGCGAACTGGGCGGCAAACCGTTCGATCACCACTTTGACTGCCCATTCGGCCACACTGCCGGTATCCACCTCCTGAAACAACTCGCGTTTGAGGCGAGCGTCATTGAGCAGGTGGGAGTAAAAATCGAATATCGCCGCGCTTTCTTTCTGGGCACTGGCGCTGAAACGCTTGCTGAAACGGCGAAACTCCGAGCCAGCTTCTTCCATCGCCACCAGCAGCCGGGATCGCTCACTATCACTGTTCAGACTGGAAGCCGGAAACACCAGTTCCAGCGACGGCTGACTACGGTCCTGCCAGCCGGGAGCAATGGCTACACCGGAAGACGCTGCCATCGCCTTGATACGCGTCTGTCGATATTGCCCGAACAGCGCCTTCATCTGTGATTGAGACAGAATGGCCGCCATCTGGGTAGCCAGCGTCACCATGAACGATTCTTCGTTTTTGTCGAACTGTCGGTGCTCGCGTTGCTGTACCACCAACACGCCCAGCAGTTGGCGCCTATAGATTAACGGCACGCCCAGAAAGGAACGAAAGTGTTGTTCGCGTACGGCGGGAATGAATTTGAAACTAGGATGACTTTGCGCATCCGCCAGATTAATAGGCTCAGCCCGTTCGCCTACCAGGCCGACAATCCCCTGACCGAATGCCAGCGTAATGGTACGACCACGTGGTTTTTTCAACCCGCGCGTCGCCATCAGGTAATAACATTGACGATCATGATCCGCCAGATAGATAGAACAGACTTCCGTATCCATCGCCAGACAGGTTTCATTCACCAGAATGTCCAACGCATCACTCAGCCGGGCCGCGGTCGCAACCTTTTCAATAATTTCCCGCAGTCGCGTGAGCATCATGATGTGTCGGATTATCCTCGTTTTCGTCTGATTCCTGATGACATTCGGGTAGCCGAATTCTCCTGTAGCTGCATCACGGCGATGACAAACTCCTTCATCACCTTTCGGTAAACATCACGTTTGAAAGACACGACCTGGCGTACCGGATACCAGTAGCTCACCCAGCGCCATCCGTCGAATTCCGGGGTGCCGCTGCTTTGCATGTTGATGTCAGATTCATTACACATTAACTGTAGCAGAAACCATTTCTGCTTTTGGCCGATACATACCGGTTTTGTATCCCAACGCACCAAACGTTTTGGCAATTTATAGCGTAACCAGCTTCGGGTGGAAGCCAGGATACGAACGTCCTTTTTCCGCAGCCCCACCTCTTCGAACAGTTCGCGGTACATTGCCTGTTCCGCGCTTTCTCCGGGATTAATTCCCCCCTGAGGAAACTGCCAGGAGTGCTGGCCGTAGCGACGGGCCCATAACACCTGACCCTGCCGATTACAAATTACAATACCAACATTCGGGCGGTAGCCATCATCATCGATCACCGGACTACCTCGATAAACTAGAATGCAAAGATGACTCGATTGTTTCACACTCCTGACAGACGGTAAACTCCCGCTTTACATCCCTTTTTATTGATACCGTTTCTGACGATTGCATCACGTGTTAATCGTTCCGTCATCCCGACTATCGCTGATAAAATGTCGTTAACCCACAGATAAAAGCGAAGTTATAAACATTCACCTGATAATTTTACCGGTTTATTCACTTTTTCTGTGGACATCTTTGTGAAGAACATCATGAAAAAGTGCGCAAAACTCATTTCAATTTTTATGTAATTGTGATGACAAGAACAAAATAACCATTTAATTTCAATTAATTACCTCACTTTCCAGCGTGTTTTCTCACCCCCTCTATGAACAACATCCGCAGGGGTTCTCAGGATGGCGAAAGATCGCACTACGTCGGTTTTATCCACAGGCGATAACGAAAAACCAGCCAAAAAAACAGCAAAACCAGCAAAAGCACCGTCCGTCAAGGCTGTAAATCAAAACAGTAATCCTGAGTTATCCCTGTTATCCCAAAAAACTGTGGATAACATAGTGTAAAATCCTGTTCATTGTCGGTGTCTTGTCATGAACAAAAACCGGCGAGGTTTTTCTCACCATGCAGAGCGAGATAAAAATCATAAAAAAATCATGCTATTATTATTTCCTGCCTGAATAACTGAATGCCTGATGTTATCCTCCGCCATGGCTGTGTTTTTTTTAATCACCTTGATTATCAGTAACGGATACGCAATACATGCAGACGCAACCACCCACCCCTCATCAGACGCCGCCGGACAGTGAACAGGCTTTGCTGTTGCGGGCACAGGCGCTGGCTGGTTATTCGCTGGCAGAGTTGGCGCGAATCGCCCAACTACCGCTGCCCGCCAACCTTAAGCGAGATAAAGGGTGGATCGGCGTACTACTGGAGCGTTTCCTGGGTGCCAGTGCCGGCAGCAAGCCGGAGCAGGACTTTCCCAATATCGGGGTTGAGTTGAAAACCATTCCAGTGGATGAACAAGGGCGACCATTGGAAACGACCTTCGTCTGTGTAGCGCCGCTCACCGGAAACAGCGGCGTAACCTGGGAAAGCAGCCATGTACGTCATAAGCTGACCAGAGTACTGTGGATTCCGGTGGAAGGTTCGCGCCCCATCCCGTTGGGGGAACGCCGTATCGGAGCACCATTGTTATGGAGTCCCAGCCAGGAAGAAGAGCAGCAGTTACGGCAAGACTGGGAAGAGCTGATGGATTTGATCGTGCTTGGCAAAGTAGAAAGCATCACCGCACGTCACGGCGAAGTGTTGCAATTGCGCCCCAAAGCCGCCAACAGCCGGGCGCTGACCGAAGCGATTGGCGAACATGGGCAGCCGATTTTGACGCTACCACGCGGTTTTTATCTGAAAAAAACCTTCACTACACCGCTACTGGCCAGGCATTTTCTGCTGTAATTCCTTCCGGGACAAGCACAACCTAATTCCTCTTGCCTGTACAACTGCAGGCCGTAGATAATAGTCATTTACATTTCGTTTAAGGATGCACTGAGATAATGCTCAATTGGATCGCAGACCCTAATGCCTGGCTGGCGCTGGGGACACTCACCATACTGGAAATCGTACTTGGCATCGACAACATCATCTTTTTGTCGCTGGTCGTCGCCAAGCTTCCCAAACAGCAACAGAACAAAGCTCGCCGTATCGGCCTGATGGGCGCGATGCTGATGCGCCTTGGCCTGCTGGCGTCCATCGCCTGGGTTATAAAACTCACCAATCCGCTGTTTAGCGTATTCGGTCAGGAAATTTCCGCCCGTGACCTGATTCTGTTCCTCGGCGGCCTGTTCCTGATCTGGAAATCCAGCAAAGAAATCCACGAAACGATTGAAGGCGAAGCAGAAGACCACACCTCGCAGGTACATTCCTTCTTTGGCGCTATTGTGCAGATCATGCTGCTGGACATCATCTTCAGCCTGGATTCGGTGATCACCGCCGTGGGTCTGTCTGACCACCTGTTCATCATGATGGCAGCCGTCGTCATTGCCGTCGGCATTATGATGTTTTCAGCCCGTCCTA
Source organism: Dickeya sp. CFBP 2040 (assembly GCF_012273755.1). Taxonomy (NCBI): domain Bacteria; kingdom Pseudomonadati; phylum Pseudomonadota; class Gammaproteobacteria; order Enterobacterales; family Pectobacteriaceae; genus Dickeya; species Dickeya sp. CFBP 2040. The sequence continues at coordinate 15,407 of NZ_JAAVXH010000014.1, read as the reverse complement.
TCGGCGAATTTGTTGATCGCCACCCATCGGTGAAAATGCTGGCGTTGTCATTCCTGATTCTGGTGGGCTTTACGCTAATCCTGGAAAGCGTTGATATTCATGTACCTAAAGGCTACATCTACTTCGCCATGTTCTTCTCGATGGCAGTGGAAGCACTGAACCTGATGCGCGGCAAGAAATCCACTAAAAGCCACTAATTCTTGTGCGGGAAATGGTCAATGCGCCATTTTCCGCACCATACTTACATAGGTTTTTCATTTTTTTACCATAAATCCTAACTTCACCCGCACGGCGCTTTGCTAGACTGGGAAACATTCAGTTTTTTTGCTAAACAACAGGTACATTCAGTATGCGACTCCGGATAAAAACCGCCATGGCTCTGACGGTTATCATGCTGCTCTCCGGCTGCGCCAGTCATTATGTTATTGCCACCAAAGACGGCCAGATGCTGCTGACCAAGGGAAAGCCCGTGTTGGACCCGTCCACTGGACTACTCAGTTATACTGATGAAGATGGCGTGCAGCACCAGATCAACAACGACAACATTTCTCAGGTGATCGAACGATAAACCGGTTATTCATATTCTCCCTCGCCGGGCAGACGCAGAAGCATGTTGTCTGCCCCCGCCATTATCCTCATGTTGCTTTGTCAGTCGCTGAAACTATTTTTACCCGCATGATGCCCGGCCTTCCCGCACAAAGAGCCTTCCCCCCTCGCCACAGCTTGGTTATAGTCAAATTTGCGGCGTTGTCGCACCCGCGTTACTCAGAAGAATAAAAAGGAAACTGCAATGCTCTATCACCGTATTCCCCATAGCAGTTTGGAAGTCAGTACATTGGGTCTGGGTACCATGACCTTCGGCGAACAAAACAGTGAGGCGGATGCCCACGCTCAGTTAGATCTCGCCATTGCCGCCGGTGTTAACCTGATTGATACCGCCGAACTCTACCCGGTTCCACCACGCCCGGAAACGCAGGGACTGACGGAAAGCTATATTGGTTCATGGTTGAAAAGCCGCGGTGGGCGCGAAAAGCTGATCATCGCCAGCAAAGTCGCCGGACCGGTACGTCTCAACGACAGCGGCCTGCGTCCGCAACAGGCGTTGGATCGCAAAAATATCCGCGCCGCACTGGACGACAGCCTCAAGCGTCTGAACACTGACTACATTGACCTGTACCAGTTGCACTGGCCGCAGCGTCAGACCAACACCTTCGGTAAGCTAAGTTATCAGTACAGCCAGGAAAAACCCGCCGTCACGCTGCTGGAAACGCTGGAGGCGCTGAACGAGCAAGTGCGAGCCGGTAAAATCCGCTATATCGGCGTATCAAACGAAACCCCATGGGGCGTGATGCGCTATCTGCAGTTGGCGGAAAAGCACGACCTGCCGCGCATGGTTTCTATTCAGAACCCTTATAGCCTGCTCAATCGCAGCTTCGAAATCGGTCTGGCGGAAATCAGCCAGCATGAAGGAGTGGAACTGCTAGCCTATTCGCCGCTGGCGTTTGGCACCTTGACGGGAAAATACCTGAACGGCGCGAAACCAGCAGGCGCACGCAATACACTGTTTAGCCGCTTTGTGCGCTACTCTGCGCCCCATACCCAGCAGGCCATTGCCGAATATGTCGCACTGGCGCAAAAGCACGGGTTAGACCCGGCTCAAATGGCGCTGGCGTTTGTGCGCCAGCAACCGTTTGTCGCCAGTACCCTGCTCGGTGCCACCACGCTGGAACAGCTAAAAACCAATCTGGATAGCCTGAATCTGACACTTGACGAAGACGTGTTGACAGAGCTGGAAGCCATCCATCGTCGGTTTACCATTCCCGCCCCCTGATGTTCGCGAACTGCGCCTTCCCGGTAAAGGAAGGCGCAGTACTCACCATGTTATACGCTCGATGTCACACGATCAGAACGCCATGCTAAACAACGCCTGCGCACTATCATCCTTAACCCGGCTGGCGCGATCCCCCTGATATCCCAACGACAGGTGAGCACTGTGAGAGAAATCCACCGTGACGCCAGCCCGCATCAGTCGGGTATTATCCGCCAGCGGCAGACCTTCGGTAGTGAAAGTATCTCCGCCGGAAACAAAGCGTAGCCGGACCTGATTATCATCATGGGTTAAGCGGTGCTGATAGCCGAAATCCCCATACAAGGATACCGGCAGGCGTGACAATGGATGAACTTTCAGACGCAAACCGCCGGTCGCAAAAGCGGCGCGGGTGGTGTCTTTCTCAAACGCCAGCGACGCACCATTTCCCTCTTCCTGTCCGCTTTGATTTTGCAGCCAGATCCAGGCAGCATTACCATAAGGCTCCACACTGAAGGTTTCAAAGAAATCAAAATGGTGGCTGGCTTCAACGAACCCTTGTGCCAGACTGGCGCGATAATCCCCCGTCACCTGACCATTCAGCCCGGAGACATTGATGCCGCGTTGGCTATCGAGGGTGATATAGCTGTAACTGAGTCCCGATCTCAAGTCGAGCATCATCGCCCGATCAGACAGGTAAACGCCGGCATGGTAGGCGTTAAGATCGCCGCGTGATGCACGATCATCCATCGTGATCTGACCTTTTTCCGCGCCAACGGCAACCCCCAGCGTCCCTTGCTCACCAACATGCCGGCCATTGCCAAGCAGCAAACCGTAGCCGTTGTATTTCATACCTGCTCGTGTGCCGTCTCCATCTTGTTGACCATCATATCCCCAGCTACTCACCCAAGGCTCTGCACCTTTGCCCGCCCCCATCATGGTGCTGTTCAGGGTATCGCGCACCGCGCGGCTGTTGCGAATCAGCGCATTGCGTGCTGTGGCGTAGAATTCGCCATTCAGATTATCAAAAGCACGCCGGGCGCTGTCGGCATCCTGCTGGTCGGCAACCGCGCTCAGCACCGCAGTACCCGACTGGTTGTCGATAGCATTCGCAACCGCACTCTGGTTAGCCGTTTGCGCCACGTCGCTAAAGCGCACGTTGTTACGCACCACGTTGACAAACGCGCCTTGCGAGCCATAAGTCAGTGCATCAGTCAAAAACAGCGAATTATTGGCCGACTCCAGCTTATCGAACACACCGGTTAACGTGCCTGCTTTCACCAGCGCAAACCGGTCCCCCAAATGCCCGCTGCCCTGCCCAACCAGCTTCACCGTGCCTGCCAGTTGAGCATTATTGACCACCACCAGTTGGTCGGCATTACCTTGCTGGTCTATCTCAACTTCATAAATGGAACCGGGGTCAAAGCGTACATTGCCAACCGTGAGTGTTCCGATTGAATTGCCGGGCGACAGTGTGCCGCCATTCTGCACCACCACTGAACCGTTGATGGTGCCGTGCCCACCCAGCACAGCGCCGGACTGCACCCAGGCGTCACCCGCCAGCTGTCCGGCATCGCCGGCGACCTTGCCAACAATCAGTTTGCCTCCTTCCACCACAGTCGGGCCGGCAAAGGTGTCATTCCCCGTCAGGTATAGCGTGCCAGCGCCTTGCTTACGCAGGCCAACATCCAGCCCGGACAACACACTGCCGCTGGCGGTATTTTTCACCTGACCGATATCGTTGCTCCAGGTGCTGTCTACACCTTTGGTATCAATAGCATAGAGAGCATAATTTCCACCAAATGTGCCGCTACTGAGGTCGCTGTCTACCAGACGTTTAGCGTTCAGCAAGCCGGGGCCTTGTACCGCTTTAAACGCATTAACTACGCCCTGCCCAAACAACGCCTGATAGTCGCTCTGCGACATCACGTTAATATTCTGATCAGTGGCGGCGCTCAGAATCGCGGCCCGAACCTGATCGTCCGTCATACTGTTATATGGGCTTTTAATTTTCAGCGAGCTTATCAACGTGGTCAGTTCGTCATCGGTAAAGGTAATACCGGTGTGGGTTGCATAGACTTTGACGGCTGTACCGGTCAGCGACTGATTTTCATCATACTGTTCGTTAGCCAGCACCACCGCTTTAGGCAAATTGTTGCCGGTAAGCGGCGTCGCGGTGGACAGCAGTACATCCGCAATTTGCTTGCCGCTCATGTAGGGAAACGCCTGACTGACCAGCGCACCAACGCCGGCGACATAAGGTGAAGCAAATGAGGTGCCGCTGACCCGGAAATAGGTATTGTTGGTGGATGGCGTAATGATGTTGACGCCCGGCGCCAACAGGCTGTAATCTGTCGCGCCCTGTGCCAGATTGCTGAAGGTAGCGATAAATGCCGCGCTGCTGGTGGGCTGAGACGGATCGAACGCCATGACGTTAATCCAGGTATTGGCGATATTATCCTGAAGATGGTTATTATCCAGCACGGTGGGCAATGCGGAAAACAATGTCGGCGTCAAATGCCCTTCGTTCCCGGCAGACATCACCATTAACTGCCCCTGGCTGGCCAGCACATTCGCCGCACTGACATAAGCGGGAACCACCGTATTTAACAGCAAATCCTGCATGGCGGCAGAATACGAGGAGATCTGGTCAGGATAAAACAGAAACCCCCAGCTGTTGCTGATGATTTTCACATCCGGGCGATTGGTCATATCCACCATGCCTTGCAATAAGTCACTGATGGAATTATCCGTTCCCAGCGTTAACAGATTGGAATTATAGGCAATGCCCTGTACGCCGACACCATTCCTGGCCGCGCCAATCACCCCTGCTACCCAATAACCGTGTGGGCTGGCGCTGCTGGGATCACTGATCCAGTGTGAACCGGCATCCACTTTTCCATTAAACTCATCATTACTGGATAAATCGCCGACGCGGTTAATAATCCCAACCGTCACATCTGCGCCGCTATATCCCATGGCATAAGCTTCAGCGGCATGAATGGAATCCAGCGCAGCGCCATCACGCATATATTCAGGCGTGCGAAAATCATCAGCGGTAGCAGCCAGTGCCGGATGTAATACAGAACCCAATTGAGCCAGCAGCAAGCCGGCAATCAGCCGTCTTTTAAATCGCACTTTATCCAGTCGTTGCCTGCTGTGATAAAAATCTATTTTTATTCGGTGAGACATCACCGATTTTTTGACATAAGAAAACCTTAACGTATTAAACGTCATGCGCATATGACACATCCTAAAATATAAAGAAAAACAAAACCTCAATAAGCGGATCGCGCGATCCGATAATTAAGCATTACGGGTGCGTTTTATATGCTGCGTGGGAAATACCGTTTTATACCCGTCATACTTCAAGTTACAGGTGCGTTGGCTGCGCTCAGTCACCCGAATCACTTACCTGAGTAAGCTCATCGGGATTCCTTCCCTTGCCGCGTTACAAGGCTCAATGAGCCTTGCCCTGAAGGGCCAACGCGCTGCGTTGTTCAAAACGCAACGCGTTTTGTCCTGAAACTCGAATTATTTAGGGTATATACGATATATCCGTCATACTGCAAGTTGCAGGTGCGCCAGCTGTCGCCAGCAACATTCAAAATGCAATGCATTTCTCCCTGTAACCTGAATTATCTTTGGTATCTTCCATGATTCAGGAATACATTATTTTTACTTTCACGCCATGATGTTATTTCATATACGAAAAGCAGTATTCCTTGAAGTTATCTTTACACAATGAAAATGAACAAAACAAGCCTTTTAATTTACAGTTTAATGAATTACATAAAACCAAAATCAAAATGAAACATATAGAATTAAAATAAAACAAAAATAGATTAAAAGATTAATTTTTATAAAAAATGTAACTCATTAAAATCAAGAAAAATCCTAAAAATAAAAAAGGCGAATACACAATAATGCATTCACCCTATTTAAATAAAGGTTATTTGATTGACAGCAATAACACCTGACGCTGATTTTCCAGTGAAGTCACCCGATTGCAGACATCGTGACCAAAACGCTGAAAATCCGCTTCCTGATTTTTCCACTCAGTCTGAATGGCTTGTTGCAAACCGCCCAGATTACCCATCATCGCCTGCAACGGATTACCGCCGCCACCCAGTTGTTTGACACCCATTTCATTGAGGCTATCTTGCAAGACACCGCCCATCGTTCGCTCGACAATCTGCTGCCCATCCTGCTCAACCTGCTTAATCGCCTGATGATGAAAGGTCAGGCCATCACTGCGATGCTCGATAATCCGGTTCATCTGCTGTTTTAGCTGCTCATCCAATGTGCCAAGCCGGTTACGCACATTACTGTCGCTGCCCAACTGCTGCACAATGACCTTGTCCAGCGCCTGACGCGCTTTTTCCAGATGCTGTTTTGCGCCTTCATCAATCCACGGTAGTTGCTGGCGCAATTCAGCCTGATACGACTTAGCCTGCTGGCGCTGTGCGGCATTGAGATTCAGTGCGCTACCGTTGCTCAGTACATCACCCTGCGGCGAAATCTGTAAATTGCCGCTGGTGCCGACCACTTTCACACTCTGTGGGCTGATAATGATGTCATCCTGGGGTTGAACCGGGCACTGATAGGCCGCCTGTGCTTGCCAGGCCAGTAACATCAATGCGCCTAAAGTTATTTTACGCAACATAAAGACTCCTGAAAAAACAGCGCCTGCCGCCAGCCGAACACTCAGCGGCAAAGGCTAACAGCCGTCATCACTGGCGATAGCCGACAGTGATGACCAAAACGCGCGGTTTAACCGAGGGTAGCAGGCAGATCCCACCAAATATCGAACAGATCGCTAACGGTCACATCAGTCAGTTGATGTGCTGTCAGCCAGCTACGTACCAGCTCACGCTGTTCGTCGGTACAGTTGCCCAATTTTTGCAAACAGACCAAACCTTCCCACTGTAGATAGCCACTGCCTTCAAACGCCAGACCATGCGGTTCGATCACTTCATCAACGAACAAATCCAGCGTACGGTCAATCTCTTGCACATTGGTTCCCTGCGGGAAACGCCAACTGACCGAGAAACCAAATTCCTGAAACTCATCAATGTGCAGTTTCTTACGTAAACGACGACTCCGATTCTTAGCCATTATTAATTCCTCTCAAACATCAGATCCCAAACGCCATGACCCAACCGCTGACCACGGGCCTCAAATTTGGTCAATGGCCGTGACGCCGGACGCGGTACATAATCATTATGGTCTGACAGATTGCGATAACCTGCGACCGAACTCATCACTTCGAGCATATGCTGCGCATAAGGTTCCCAGTCGGTCGCCATATGGAACACACCGCCGACCGCCAGCTTACGCTGAACCAGCTCGGCAAACGGCACCTGCACAATACGGCGTTTGTTGTGACGCACTTTGTGCCATGGATCAGGGAAAAACAGCTGCACCATGGCAAGCGAGCCATCGGGAATCATGCGCTCCAGCACTTCTACCGCGTCATGACACATCACCCGCAGGTTATCGACGCCCGCTTCCTGTGCCGTTCCCAGACAGGCCCCGACGCCAGGTACGTGCACTTCTATCCCCATAAAATTCTGTTCAGGGTGCTGCTGCGCCATCGTCACCAGAGACGCCCCCATCCCAAACCCTATCTCCAGCACCACGGGGGCATTGCGTCCGAATAAACGGTCAAAATCCAGCATGTCATTCTGATATTCCACGCCCATCACCGGCCACAAATCATCCAGCGCCTGTTGCTGTCCTTTAGTCAGGCGGCCCTGGCGGCGCACAAAGCTGCGGATTCTACGCAGCGGACGCCCGTTTTCATCGAATTCCGGAGAGATGACGTTATTGATCATAATGCTTTCTGTAAGTCTGATTGGGTTGGGAAAACGCGCATTATCCAAGGATACGGTTGTTTAGCAAGTAGTCAGAGGCGGAAAGTTCCGGTTTACAGTACATTCACTCTGTGCTGCAATCGCTGTCAAATTTTTACCTGCCGGATGACGACGCCTCTATGATGCAAGCGCAACAGTTCGCGCAACAGGTACTGGAGTGGTACGAGCGCTATGGCCGTAAAACCCTGCCCTGGCAACTCGAAAAAACTCCTTATAAAGTCTGGCTGTCAGAGGTGATGTTACAGCAGACTCAGGTGACTACCGTCATTCCCTATTTCGAACGGTTTATGGCGCGCTTTCCCACCGTGGCTGAACTGGCAGCGGCGCCATTAGATGATGTGCTGCATCTGTGGACCGGACTCGGCTATTATGCCCGCGCCCGCAATCTGCACAAGGCGGCACAAACCATCGTTAATCGCCACGGCGGCGAGTTTCCTGACCGTTTTGACGACATTGCCGATTTGCCCGGCGTGGGCCGCTCCACTGCGGGCGCGATTCTCTCGCTGTCGCTCGGCCAGCACTACCCGATTCTTGACGGCAATGTCAAACGGGTGCTGGCACGTTGCTATGCGATAGCCGGCTGGCCGGGGAAAAAAGAGGTCGAGAAACAGCTATGGGCACTCAGTGAAACCGTCACACCCGCGTGCGGCGTTGAAAAATTCAACCAGGCGATGATGGATCTGGGGGCAATGGTCTGTACCCGCAGTCGCCCGAAATGCGAACTTTGTCCGCTCAGTAACGGCTGTATCGCTTACGCCAACCACAGTTGGACCGAATACCCCGGCAAAAAACCCAAACAGACATTACCGGAAAGGAACGCCTGGTTCCTGTTGTTGCAACAGCAGCACACCGTCTGGCTGGAGCAACGTCCGGCGGTTGGCTTGTGGGGCGGTCTGTACTGTTTTCCGCAGTTCTCCAGTCTGGATGACCTGACGCAATGGCTCGATAAGCGCGGCATCCAGCGCCAGGGCCTGCGTCAGGGCATTGCTTTTCGCCATACCTTTAGCCATTTCCACCTGGATATTGTGCCGATGTGGCTGAATTTCGCCGACAACGGTTCCTGCATGGATGAAGGTGCCGGTCTCTGGTATAACTTAGCGCACCCGCCGTCCGTAGGGCTTGCAGCCCCGGTAGAACGGCTGCTACGCCAACTGGCTCAGCCGCAATCGGTCTTCGCGGACGCCTGCGCACATGATGAGGAATAAGCATGAGCAGAACCATTTTCTGTACTTTTTTACAACGTGATGCCGAAGGACTCGATTTCCAGCTCTATCCCGGCGAGCTGGGCAAACGTATCTATAACGAAATTTCAAAAGAAGCCTGGGCCAAATGGCAGGCCAAGCAAACCATGCTTATCAACGAGAAAAAACTCAACATGATGAATGTAGAGCATCGCAAACTGCTGGAACAGGAGATGGTGCAGTTCCTGTTTGAAGGCAAAGACGTGCATATCGACGGTTACACCCCGCCGGAACACTGACTGTAACCTTGAATGACAAGGGCCGTCAGGCCCTGACGCATCGTTGATCCTGTACGGCTTGATACAATGAAGAAACTGCTTGTTTTGCTGCTTGTCGCCCCATTGTTGATCTCCTGCTCCAGCAAAAAAGGACGTGAGAACGACGAGGCATTTATTAAAGACACCAACGCCTTCGACATTTTGATGGGGCAATTTGCCAACAACATCGAAAACATCTGGGGATTGAACGAGGTTCTGATCGCCGGTCCCAAAGACTACGTCAAATACTCTGATCAATATATGACGCGTAGTCACGTCAACTTTGATGCCGGTACCATCACTATCGAAACTATTTCTTCAACTAACTATCAGGCCAGCCTGCGTCAGGCGATCATCACCACCCTGCTGATGGGTGACAACGCCAGCAACACCGACCTCTATTCTGACGCCAACGATATTCAGATCAGCCGCGAACCGTTGCTGTACGGCCAGGTACTGGACAATACCGGCCAGCCGATCCGCTGGGAAGGCCGTGCCGGCAACTTCGCCGATTATCTGCTGCAAAACAAACTGCAACGCCGTACCTCCGGTATGCGCGTGATCTGGTCAGTGACCATTCAACTGGTGCCTAACCACCTGGATCAACGCGCGCACAAATATCTGCCGATGGTGCGTCAGGCATCTGAGCGCTATGGCATCGATGCGTCGCTGATTCTGGCCATCATGCAAACCGAATCCAGTTTTAACCCGTATGCGGTCAGCCGTTCTGACGCGCTGGGACTGATGCAGGTGGTGCAGCACAGTGCTGGCCGCGACGTGTTCAAAATGAAAGGCAAATGGGGACAACCAAGCCGCAGCTACCTGTTTGACCCGGAGAACAACATCGATACCGGCACCGCCTATTTGTCGATGCTGAAAAACGTCTACCTGTCGGGAATTCAAAACCCGACATCACAACGCTATGCCATGATCACCGCTTATAACGGCGGCGCCGGCAGCGTGTTGCGGGTCTTCTCCAGCGATAAAGACAGGGCGTTTGGCATCATCAATACGATGTCGCCCGGCGAGGTCTACCAAACGCTGACCACGCGTCATCCATCTGCTGAATCGCGGCATTATCTGTACAAGGTCAACACCGCGCAGAAAAACTATCGCGGTTATAGCCGCTGACTGCCGTTTGCCCCGGCTGTTTGCCCCAAACAAGCAATGGCCTGTTTCACCACAGGCCACTGCCTCACGGTGGTCGGCGCTGCTTGCTGTGCCCCCCTGCCGCCACCACGTCCGCGACATTAACAACGATGAACCTTTCACCAATGCAAACGATTGGTTACAGTCATAAGCAAAAACTATTCAAAAAGCCATTTTTCAGACCAAAAGACTTAAAAATAAAAACAAAATAATTTATTGCTCTGATATAAATGAAAAACAAAGCAGATAAATAAAACACTCACGTTGAATCAGCGCAGAGAATTTTTGCCTCTCCGGTCAGGAAACGGTAGCATCGCTGGCGTTTTTGAGCCCGACAACAGATAGCCGGGCCGGAAAAATACCATCCACTCGATGAATCAGGCTGTGACACAACAGCTATTTCATGCTCCTGAATGACAGACAATGGAATCCAACGGGTAATGAACCAACATAAAAACGAGACCGAACACCACGCCAAACGACGCTGGCTCGATTCACACGAAGCGGGTTACCACAAAAGCATGGGTAACCGCCAGGTACAGATGATCGCCATCGGCGGTTCGATTGGCACTGGCTTATTTCTGGGTGCCGGCGCACGCCTGCAAATGGCCGGCCCGGCGTTAGCGCTGGTTTATCTGGTGTGCGGCATCTTCTCTTTCTTCATTCTGCGGGCGCTGGGCGAATTGATCGTACACCGTCCCTCCAGCGGTAGCTTCGTCTCCTATGCCCGCGAGTTTTTAGGCGAAAAAGCCTCTTATGTCGCGGGCTGGATGTACTTCCTCAACTGGGCGATGACTGGCATCGTCGATATCACCGCCGTCGCACTCTACATGCATTACTGGGGTACCTTTGCTGATGTTCCTCAATGGATGTTCGCACTGGGTGCGCTGGCTATCGTCACCACTATGAACATGATTGGCGTGAAATGGTTCGCCGAGATGGAGTTCTGGTTCGCATTGATCAAAGTGGCGGCCATTTCCCTGTTCCTGATAGTCGGCACGATTTTTCTCGGCACGGGCAAAACGCTGGATGGCAACATACCAGGGTTACACCTGATTACCGATAACGGCGGGTTGTTTCCACACGGTCTGTTGCCGGCGTTAGTACTAATACAAGGGGTTATCTTCGCATTTGCCGGGGTAGAGCTTATCGGCACCGCCGCTGGCGAATGCAAAGACCCGGAAAAGACGCTGCCCAAAGCGGTCAACAGCGTTATCTGGCGTATCGGTCTGTTTTACGTCGGTTCCGTCATCCTGCTGGTTTGTCTGCTGCCGTGGAATGCGTATCAGGCCGGGCAAAGCCCGTTCGTCACCTTCTTCAGCAAGCTGGGCGTGCCCTACATCGGCACTATCATGAATATTGTGGTGCTGTCGGCGGCGCTCTCCAGCCTTAACTCCGGGCTGTACTCCACTGGCCGCATCCTGCGCTCACTGTCTCAGGGGGGATCAGCGCCCAAATTTCTTGGCAACATGAACGCCCAATCGGTGCCTTATGCCGGGATTTTGGTCACCGTCTGCATTCATGTGATCGGCGTATTCCTGAACTATATCGTTCCGTCGCAGGTGTTTGAAATCGTACTGAATGTGGCCTCGCTCGGCATTATCAGCTCCTGGGCCTTTATCATCATCTGTCAGATGAAACTGCGTCAGGCTATTCGTCAGGGCAAAGCCAGCCCGGTCGCCTTCCGTATGCCGCTGGCGCCGTTTTCTTCCTGGTTGACATTGGCGTTTCTGCTAAGCGTATTGGTATTGATGGCGCTGGATTACCCGAACGGCACCTGGACTATTGCCACCATCCCGGTGCTGGCTGTTCTGCTGATTGTGGGCTGGTATGGGTTGCGTAAACAGAAAGAAGACGTTAACCGGCTAAAAGCAGAGCATGAAAAAACTGCGGCCTGATGACTGAGATCACTGAAACGCTGTAAAAAAACCGGGGATGTTTCGACATCCCCGGTTTTCTCTTTGGTGGCTCAGCACAAACCCATTAGCAAGCAATCACATTTGCACACAGGCATTTGCTGCCGTCTTCCTGCGCTACACTGTAGACACCTTGCAGTTCCGGCGCAAAACCCGGCATCAGGTTGATACCGGCTTCCAACGCCTGGAAATAATGCAGCACCGCTCCCCCCCACACTTCGCCCGGCACCACGCACAGCACGCCCGGCGGGTAAGGCAATGCGCCTTCAGCAGCGATTCTCCCCTGCGCTTGCGCCAACGGCACCAGATCCACCTCGCCACGGATATACGCGGTATGCGCATCCTGCGGCAGCACCACTGCCTGCGGGAAAGACGCTTTACGGAACATCTCTTTTTGCAGCCGCTTCACGTCGTGGCTGACGTAAAAATCATGCATTTCCTGACACAAACGCCGCAACGTATAGCCGGTATAACGCTGTTCATACTTGTGATACAGGCTCGGTAACACTTCGCTTAACGGCGCATCCTGCTTAATCAGTTGTTCAAACTGAACCAGCGCCGCTACCAGTTGCTCCATCTTCACACTATCTTCCGCTGGCGTTAGCAGGAACAAAATTGAGTTCAGATCGCATTTCTCTGGAATGATGCCATGTTCGCGCAGGTAGTTGGCCAGAATGGTCGCCGGAATACCGAATTCGGTATAAGCGCCGGTTACCGCATCAATTCCCGGTGTAGTCAGCAACAGTTTGCATGGATCGACAAAATACTGCTCCTGCGCGTAGCCTTCGAAGGAATGCCAGTTATCGCCTGGTTCGAAGTTGAAAAAGCGCACATCGTGGGCCATCACCTCGGTGTCGTGATCCTGCCAGCGTTTTCCCCCCACCATCGGCGGCACAAACGGCTTGATCAGCGTACAGCGCTCCAGCAGTTGCTTGCGCGCTTCAATCCCCAGCCTGACGCACTCCATCCACAGCCGGCGACCGCTCGGCCCTTCGTGCATTTTGGCGTTGACGTCCAGCGCCGCAAACAACGGGTAAAACGGGCTGGTGGACGCGTGCAACATGAATGCGTTGTTAAGGCGTTTGTGTGGGCAGAAGCGCTTTTGCCCACGAATATGGTTATCTTTCTTATGAATTTGCGAGGTTTGCGAGAAACCAGCTTGCTGCTTATGCACCGACTGAGTGACAAAAATCCCTGGGTCGTTCTCGTTTAAGTCCAGCAACAACGGCGAGCACTGCTTCATCATCGGGATGAACTGCTCATATCCCACCCAGGCAGAATCAAACAAAATGTAGTCGCACAACTGGCCGATGCTATCAACCACCTGCCGGGCGTTGTAGATAGTGCCGTCATAAGTCCCCAGTTGAATTACCGCCAGACGGAACGGCCTGGCCTCATCAGCACGTTCCGGGGCGACTTCACGTATCAGCTCACGCAGATAGGCTTCATCAAAACAGCGCGCATCCACCCCACCGATAAAACCGAACGGGTTACGGGCGGTTTCCAGATAAACCGGCGTCGCGCCAGCCTGAATCAGCGCGCCATGGTGATTAGATTTGTGGTTGTTGCGATCAAACAACACCAGATCGCCGCGCGTCAGCAACGCATTGGTCACCACTTTGTTCGCCGCCGACGTACCGTTCAACACAAAGTAGGTTTTATCGGCATTGAACACGGTCGCAGCAAATTTCTGCGCCTTTTTGGCGGCACCTTCATGGATCAACAAATCACCCAGCTTTACATCTGCGTTGCAGATGTCGGACCGGAACATATTTTCGCCATAAAATTCGAAAAACTGACGGCCTGCCGGATGCTTGCGGAAAAATGCACCGCCCTGATGTCCTGGGCAGGCAAATGTGGTATTGCGCATACCGACATACTTAGACAGCGTGTCGAAAAACGGCGGCAACAAACGAGCCTGATACTCCGCCGCCACTTTTTCCAGTTGAAGCGCATGTTCTCCGGCCTTATCCAGGCTCAACCACTCACTGCCCGGCGGCAGCACTTCCTGACCGTTATGCCACGGCTCGCGCACCACGAATGCCGGAATACCGAAGCCGGAATGATGCATCACCGACAGGATGCCGCTGCGCGCCTCCTCAACCGATACCACCACAGCTGCGATGTCGGTAAAATCGGTCTGATTGAGCGCCACAACCGGACGCAAGGTGATTAGACGGGAGGCAACCGCCGCATTAGCCGCAATTTTTAACTGTTTCATGTAACCAAACCCAAACGGTTAAGAATGAGTGTACGTGCCTGAAAGACACCGCGCAGAGATAACACTACGTTTTAAGCGTAACGTACCCCATCAACTACTGCCCAAAATGACGAACAGCGTGCCAGTTAACCACAACAAGCGTATGACCCACGCCAGCGGCACAGGCAAACATCGCATCATCTGGGACCAGCACCGTCCGATAGACATCAGTAAAATCAGAGACCAACTGGCTCTATTTTTAATCATGCCTAACAGGGGGCGTCAGCACGCCTCACCGCATGGTGGCAAGGGATAATCGGAAAAACAGGGACGGGGTTAACGCAGAGCGTTCAGAATGCGGCGACAACAGCAGAGATCCGGCGCACGGTGCTTGTACCATGGGCATTGAATCCAACATATCCGCAATCCTCTAAATAACCGCAGGTGAAAGGTAAGCTAAAAACCGCGCAATGGTGGCATTATTTTTCACCGAATTCAAGAAAACGAATGTGACAGTATTTATCGGCGCAATACCGCGCGCCATCGGGTCTGCTGCTGCCATTATGGCGGCGTAAAACTGACTGAGAACAGAGGCAACTGACTGAAAATAGACCAACCGCAGCGATTGTGACAGAAACTCGTTGACGCTCTGCGCGATATACGGTTTAATGCGCCCCGTTGCCCGGATAGCTCAGTCGGTAGAGCAGGGGATTGAAAATCCCCGTGTCCTTGGTTCGATTCCGAGTCCGGGCACCATTCTTCAGAGCCTGTTCGTTACGAGTATCCGCTCATAACGGGCAGTAAAATGGGCCCGACCTTGGATCTGTGTCCGTTGACAAGTACACACAGTGAAGAAGTTGAGACTCATAAACCGGTGCATATTGGTCGTATGCACCGGATTCCTATTGCCCGCGAAATACTTACAACTTTTCCTTTTTCTGTCAAGCCAGTGTAAAGAACA
>NZ_JAAVXH010000013.1:0-94184 GCF_012273755.1 Dickeya sp. CFBP 2040 | reverse complement strand
TCCACCACCGATTCCAATTCCACCGCCTCGGCAGCATAGAAACTCAAAATTACCTTCTTCATCCTCAGGGTTAGTTGAAATAAAGGTAATTTCAACATCCTCATCTTCAAAATTCACACTATTTTCGCCATTATGCAATTTCGAATCAAAAATCATATTACTCTCCTTTGATTGGAAAAAACACTACGCACACATCATTCCGCCAGAGATTGCTGAACACCAAACTTAAGCAATTCTCTAGTGATATGACATATCGGACCATGCTCGGCGATACCATTTTTATCGTAACGAGCAGATAAGCATCCTGATGCACAACTCCATCTGGCAAAACATTGAGAACAATCACTAAAAGAAGTATTGTTGATTTGTCTTAAGGCATTTATTTTATTGATATCAAATTTAAAATTGTCATTACTGAACCTTCCAACGTGAAATAGATCATAACCTTCATTTTCACTTCTACTATATCTATGGCAACCAGCTACTTCACCTTTAGGAGTAACAGCAAATTCGACATTACAAAAACGCCCACCTCTACGATCAACATTTCTTATTAGCTTATTAGTTACATTGATACCATTTTCTTTTCCCAGAAAATACGCCTTTTTAAACTGGTCTATAAACTCTTGTTGTTTAGGCTTTGACAGTTCGCTATCTGTAGCTCTCCCAATTTCAGCCATTGGTTCCATTCGAACTTCTTTAGCTGATGTATTAGCTATTATATACTCAACCATTTCGACCAATCGGCCTGTTGATTCACTCGACAGTGTTGTCCTGAAATGATAAGGCACACCGTACTTGGTTAATAAATCACTTGTTCTGAGGACTGCTTTTTGTGAACTTTTCCCGTTAGGAAAAGAGCGATTTAATTGAAGGTCGGGTAAGACATCAAATGATAAGGTTACAAAATCAACGTTATTTTTAAGCCACTTTGCTTTTTCATCATTAATTAAAACGCCGTTAGTTATCAGCCTGATATAAGTATTAACCCCAGCCTCGTCAGCTTTATACTTGATGTAATTATTTATCCATACAATCAATTCCCACTCAGTTGTAGGCTCACCCCCACCAAGATATCGAAATTCTGCGGTGCGACTTGAAATTGACTTTGCATTCTCAATAGCAGTATCAACGGCTTTTTTAGCTATTGCTTTGCTCATTGCTTCACTCTTCTCTCCTGTAGCCCTGGCATAGCAATAGCTACAAGCCAGATTACAAGTTTCTGTCAGAAGCAACGTGGCTTCGAATGGCTTAAACTCCTCAAGATCGTCTATTACAGGTAGCTCTTTTACATGTTCACCGATGACATTCCAGTCAGACAGTTTTTTGATAATAGGATGCCTTTGATCTTCAATACTCAATTCTTGATGATTAGCAAGCTTTTCAAGTACTGGTAATGAGGTTTTACGACTCTTAAATGCTATACCTCGTAGCGGCAGATGAGAATATATGAGCCCATCATCTCCTTCAAAATAATACATAGGTGTATTTAATACTTTATGATCTGACGAACTCATAACTCACCTCATCTGTTCTATAGTATTAACATTTTCACTTTCTCTTTGATATGATCATCTAATTTAATGTCGAGAGTTTCTCCTGCATCAAGAAAACCCGAATGTCTTTTATTAAGTAATCTATGTAAGTGATAATGCGATGGTTTCTTAACAAGGAGTAAATTCATTCTATCGGGAAACTCAACACCACAGTGTCTTGTTTCATTAGCATATGTTTTTGAAACTAATGCTGATCCTTTATATTTCAAACCTAATTTTTTCTTCCAAACCCTAATGTGAGGGTTAATTAGTGTCCTGCCATATATGTTCTTCAATAACTTTGAATTTACAACATACGATGACAGTGAATTTAAGGTATAGCACTCTGTCATAACCGCTTCATAGGCACCGCAATCTTTGCAGATTTTCGCATAAAAAGCTGAATCGTATATATCATCCGCATCATGTTGCATGACCCAATCAACATCTTTTTTATAAATCATCTCCAAAGCATCATTACGCGCTGATACCTGATCATATCCTCCATCACTCAGTGAGATTTCATAACCAGAACCGTAATCGCCACATGCGATAATCAATTTATCTACTGAACTTCCTAAAAAATTCAAAGATAAAAGTTTTCGATCTACGGTTTCTCTGTCCGTTATGAGGATGAGGATATGTGAAACATATTCTGAACATGCTGCAATTGAGAGTGTATGGAGAGCAAGTTGCAGCTCATCACTACTTACCGTACAATAAATCCCTATAGAAGAAGTTGTTCTATGATGATAATCATCAAAATTTCCGTCATTACTATTGAAAATCTGATTGCTCATTACACACCTCAGTGAAAGTCAAAGAAGCTAACTAATGAGTGTGGGTGAAATAACAATCTCAACTTAGCACTGCTTTTACGAACTTTAATCATGAGAAACGTTTCAATTTAGGTTATTTCTGTATACTTTTACCAACCAATTGTTAAATATCAGATAGGGTTAATAGCTGATTAAACACACCAATCCAGAACAAAAATAAAAATAACAATATAAAAATGGAATATTCGACCACAAGCTTTCGTCTATTTTTAAAGTTTAAAATACTTCCGTTCATTATTCAGCAACATTAACTAATACCTGCACACTCATACTGAATTATGGCAATAAAAATTTATATATCCGTCATATTTCAAGTTGCAGGTGCAGAGCTTATATTCTGCAAGCATTTATCACGTTAGATAACTGCAACCGCATGACATGATAGGAAGTTTAGGCTTTATCTTAGTTCAGGAGTCAGCCCCTCTTTGAACGATTAGCTCAGGTAGTTTCAGTAGAGCAAGTCGCTGTTGTTGCAGTTCGCCAGCCACATACTTATGTAAAAAAGTGCGAACAAACAAAACAAGTGTATTTACTCGCCACGCTATTCCTGCTTCGATACTTCACTGCACCACTATCCTCGGCTACCTTGCGCAGCCCATAAAATAACAAGGAAACCCCATGAAAAAGCTGACTTTCAGTGCCAGTGCCTTGATGGTAATGCTGGCGCTAACCGGTTGCAGCACTCCCCGGACTCAGGATGCTCAGACAACGCTCTCCAACCAATCGGTACTGGCGCTGAACTGGTTCCAGCAGTCGGGTGAATATCAGGCATTGTGTTATCAGGCATTCAACACCGCTCGCGTGGCATTTGATGCCGCACCGGTCACTGCCGGTAAGAAAAAAGTTGTCGTCGTTGATCTGGACGAAACCATGCTGGACAACAGCGCCTACAGCGGCTGGCAAGCCAAAGCACATCAACCATTCAGCCAAACCAGTTGGAACCGCTGGTCCCATGCCCGTCAGGCGCTTGCCGTACCCGGTGCGGTGGAGTTTGCTCGTTATGTGAATAGTCATGGCGGGCAAGTGTTTTATGTCTCAAACCGGCTGGAGAGCGAAGCGACGGATACCCGTGAAAACATGCTCAAACTCGGCTTCCCGGATGTGAACAGCCAGACACTGTGGCTGAGCAAAGGGCTCAGCAACAAGCAAGCCCGCTTTGATGAAATCAGCGCGAAAGGCAACCAGATCGTGCTGTATGTCGGTGATAACCTCAATGATTTCGGCACAGCAACGTACCACAAACAGAATGATGAACGTCGTGCCTTCGTCAGTGCGAACCGGGCAAAATTCGGCACACAGTTCATCGTCTTACCTAACCCGCTGTACGGCGACTGGGAAAGCGGCCTTAGCAGTAACTACAATGCTCTGACGCCGGAACAAAAGTTGCAGATCCGCAGCCAGCAGATCCGCGCCTGGAACGGACAGTAATCATCGTCGTCGGCCAACAAGAACAACGGGGCATCATCTGCCCCGCTGTTTATCCGCAAAAGTCGCGCCAGGATGGGTACTCCCTGCCCAGGTTGACCGATAATCTCACCGCATTAACCGTAATATCATTGATGATTTAACGGACCATGTTGTTTATGAGACGCATTATCGATAACCTTGCAGCACGTTTTCATGCTCGACAGGTAATCGAATGATGGGATCAGGCAGGCACGCAACGGGCGTGCTCTCAGGGAATAAGAAGAACTGTGGTATGCGGTGGTTGTTAGGTTTGCGGTGGATAGCAGGTTTGCTG
This sequence comes from Dickeya sp. CFBP 2040, assembly GCF_012273755.1. Taxonomy (NCBI): domain Bacteria; kingdom Pseudomonadati; phylum Pseudomonadota; class Gammaproteobacteria; order Enterobacterales; family Pectobacteriaceae; genus Dickeya; species Dickeya sp. CFBP 2040. Next base: position 90,069 of record NZ_JAAVXH010000013.1, on the reverse strand, counting down.
GCGATGCTGCTGCTCGCTGGCTGCGATAACGTCGCCTCAACGGCGCACCCCCAGCCTACGTTGGCTTCTTCTTCAACGGGCTGGCCGCGCACGATAGCAACGCCAAAAGGACCGGTCACGCTCACTCGCCCACCACAGCGCATCGTTTCTACCAGCGTGACCATCAGCGGTACCCTGCTGGCGATTAACGCACCGCTGGTCGGCTCCGGCGCTACCAGCCCCAATACCATCGTGGCCGACGAACAGGGATTCTTTCGCCAGTGGAGCGCAGAAGCGAAAGCGCGCGGCGTCAAACCGCTCTACATTACCGAACCCAATGCGGAAGCCATTGCCACCGCCGCGCCGGATATGATCATCATTGCCGCGACCGGCGGCGACTCCGCACTGAAACTGTATGAACAGCTTTCCGTCATCGCGCCGACGCTGGTGGTGGATTACGGTGATAAAAGCTGGCAGCAGCTGGCGGACTATCTGGGTAAAGCTGTTGGTCACGAAACCGAGGCCCGGCAGGTGATTGAACGTTTCGAACAACGGGTGCAGAAGGTGAAGCAGACGATTCAGTTGCCGCCACAACCGGTATCGGCGCTGGTGTATTACGAAGATGGCCGCGGGGTCAATCTGTGGACCCGCTCGTCCGCACAAGGGCAATTGCTCTCAGAGCTGGGCTTCCAGTTGGCGTCGTTGCCGGATAATCTGCCGACCGAAACCCGGATGGGAAAACGGCAGGATATCGTGCAGATTTCCGGCGAAAATATGGCCAGCAGCCTTAACGGCCAGTCATTGCTGCTGTTCGCCAATGACGACGATACCGTTAAGCGAGTCATCGCCAACCCATTCCTCAGTCATCTGGAACCGGTCATGCAACACCGCATCTGGGCGATGGGTCCGGATACCTTCAGGCTCGATTACTACAGTGCCAGCAACATGCTGACCAAAATCGAACAGCGCTTCCGTCAGCCAGCGTCTGGCTGACGGAGGCCTTCTCCAGCGGCGTTACCCTTCGTGCACTACGTCGCTGGTCTGCTCTTCTTCCGGCGCGGCTGCCGGTTCGCCAAAACGGCACTGACGCAGCGGACGCACCAGCAACGCCATCACGCTACCCAGCAATGCTGCTGCCGTACCAAAAGCCAGAATACTGGTCGCAGGCGCCAGCAGCTTGCCCATAATGCCCAGAATCAGTGCCCCGACTGAATCACCAGTGACATCCTGCGCCGTTCCCAGACTATTGACTCGTCCCAGCAGATGATCCGGCGTATGGCTCTGGATCAGGGTGAACTGTAATAAGGACGTGATGGCGTTGAAATAGCCATAACAGACCAACGCCAGCAGCGCAGGCAATAAATGGCTGAACAGCCCCAGCGACCCCACAGCCAGAAACGCACCTGTCGCGCACCCCAGCAGGATGTATCCTGGTCGCTGCACGCCCGATACCCAACCGCTGGTAAACGCGCCCAACATCGCGCCCAGCGGCACCGCAGAATACATCAACCCCACCGCCGACGGCCCGGCATGATAAGCATCACCCGCCAGCGCCGGGAACAGAACCCGCATTGCCCCGACTATGCTGACCAGCATACCCAGCAGCACCACGCAACCCACCACCGGATGCGTACAAACGAAACGCACCCCGCCAGCCAGCGCCTGCAAAGGGTGCTCCGGCTCGCTCGGCGCGGGCTTCATTGCCGGTAGCCGCACCAGCGGGATCAAGGTCGCCAGCGTTCCGGCGGCAGCAACGGCAAAGTTCCAGCCCACCCCACCCGCGACAATAATCACGCCGCCCAGCGCCGGCGATAAAATGGCTCCCAGTCGCACCGTCAGCATGGTCAGCGCCCCGGCAGCAGGTAAGTTTTCACGCCCGACCAGCAATGGGATGACTGCCATCAGGGCGGTCATGCCAAGTGCGCCGAAAAAGCCGTCCCAGGCAGCCAGCACGTAGAGCGCCAGCAATGACGGCGAGCCGGAAAATGCATTCAGACTCAGCGCCACGAAACCTAGTCCGCAGGTGCCACGGGCAAATAAAATCAGTTTGCGACGATCAAAGCGGTCCGCCAGTACCCCGCCCAACATCAGCCCGATAAACATGCCGATGCCATCCAGCGCCACCGCCATCCCGACCTGCAACGTAGAACCGGTCATTGCCTGAATCTGCACCGGCACGCCGACGGTCAACATACCGAGTGCAAACACCGATAACATGCGGGCCACAAAAATGGCGCGAAAATGCGCATTCTGCTTGAGCAAACTGAAATCAAGAAAAAAAGAAGATTTAGCCATGAGGTTGGTTGAATTCCTGTTCTTAATGAAAATGCGGTATGGGTCGCACAGTGCCGCTGCCATTCGCGGACTGCCAGAATTCCACATCGGGCAAGGCGCGGCGCAGTAAAATGGCGCTAACCCGGCTTCAGGTCAATGTCTTTGCCGAAACCCGTATGTTACCCTAGTCATGCCACAATATTAATGATAATAATAATCATATGCATTTTTTAATAAAGCCATTCTTATCAATGCGTCCACATCTTCCCGGTCAGGCAAGCATACCTGCCGGCTTGCCGCGCGTGCGGCTATCGTTAACAGGCCGACGTATCGCCGGTGTTATTCCCTGCCTGCTACTGCTTGCCTTGATCTGTCTCGCCAGCCTGATGCTGGGCGCGCACGCTATCGCACCGGAAGTCGTCTGGCATAGTCTGGTCGGCACTCTGCAAGGCCCGGATAGCATCATCGTTTTACAGGCTCGTCTGCCGCGTACTCTGGCGGGCATTCTGGTGGGAATGGCGTTGGGTGCCGCCGGCGCGGTGATGCAGGCGCTGACCCGCAATCCGCTGGCTGACCCCGGTATTCTCGGCGTCAATGCCGGTGCCAGCTTCGCCATCGTGCTCGGCATCAGCGTCTTCGGCATTACCGGTATAGCCTCGTGGCTGGGTTTCGCCTGGCTCGGCGTACTGGCAGCCAGCCTGATGGTGTGGATCATCGGCACACTGAGTGGTGGGCGGGTCAACCCGATACGCCTGACGCTGGCTGGCGTAGCACTGAGTGCGGTGTTGTCGGGCTTTACTTCGTCACTGTCGCTGCTCAACCCGCAGGCGTTTGATCAGTTGCGCTTATGGGAAGCCGGTACGCTGGATATCCGCTCGCTGAGCAACGTTGCCTGGGTGACGCCCACCGTGCTGCTGGGCTGCGCACTGGCTTTTCTTTCCGCCCGTTCGCTGAATACGCTCAGCATGGGGGAAGATCTCGCCACCGCACTCGGCACCCATGTTGCGTTGATCCGCATGATGGCGATGCTGTCGGTAATGCTGTTGTGTGGTTCCGCCACCGCGCTGGCTGGCCCGATTGGGTTCGTCGGTCTGATGATTCCCCACATCGCGCGCGGTTGGGCCGGTCCTGATCAACGCTGGATTCTGATCTATTCGCTGCTGTTCGCGCCGATACTGCTGCTCTGCGCCGATATTATTGGTCGTCTGCTGGTGCCGGGTGAACTGCGGGTTTCCATCGTCACCGCCTTTATCGGCGCGCCGGTTCTGATCTGGCTGGTGCGCCAGCGCAAGTCTTAGGAAACACGCTATGTCTACCCGAACCCTGTTCCTGCGCGCGCCCGGCGGCTTGATGAGCGGCCAGTTGCCATTGCGTGCACTGTGGATCAACCTGTCGCTGCTGCTGGGCAGCGCTGTGCTGCTGACGCTGGCAGTCAGCCTCGGCACCCTGCCGCTGTCGGCGCTCACGGTATGGCAGGCACTGGCCGGCCACGGCGACGCCAGCACCGTTACCGTGGTAACCCAATGGCGCGCCCCACGGGCGGTGGTGGCGTTACTACTCGGTGCCGGGCTTGGCGTCAGCGGTGCGATTTTCCAGTCACTGACCCGCAACCCGCTGGGCAGCCCGGACGTGGTTGGTTTCAATACCGGCGCTTATACCGGCGCGCTGGTCACGATCATTGTGCTGCACGGCAGCTACTACCAGATTGCAGGCGGCGCAGTGCTCGGCGGTCTGGCAACCGCGCTACTGGTCTACCTGCTGGCGTGGCGACGGGGAATCAGCGGCTTTCGGCTGATCATCGTCGGTATCGCGGTCAGTGCGGTACTGTCGGCGTTCAACACCTGGCTAATGATCACCGGCGCGCTGGAAACGGTGATGACCGCCGCGCTGTGGGGCGCAGGCTCGCTGAACGGTATGACCTGGGCCAAAGCAACACCCGCGCTGTTGTTGATTCCACTGACACTGCTGGCAGCGTTGCTGCTGATCCGGCGATTGCAACTGCTGGAAATGGGCGACGACAGCGCCAGAGCGCTGGGCGTTAACGCGGAAACCAGTCGATTGTGGCTGATGCTGTGCGGCATCGTGCTGATTGCGGTAGTGACCGCCAGTGCCGGGCCGATTTCCTTTATCGCACTGGCCGCGCCGCAGATAGCACGCCGTCTGACCCGCGCCAGCACCATGCCGTTATGCGCTGCGGCGCTGGTGGGAGGGCTGCTGTTGCTGGCCGCCGATATTGTCGCCCAGCATCTGTTTACTGGCCGACAGTTACCGGTCGGCTCGGTAACGATCAGTATCGGCGGGTTGTATCTAATCTGGCTGCTGATTCGTGAATCGCGTCGGTAATCAGCACTGTTAATTTGTCTGTAAAGAGTGATTCTGATGACACAGCTTTTACATGCCGAGCAGTTAACGCTGGGCTACGACAACAAAATCATTGCCCGAAATTTGAGCGTGGCGATACCGGCTGGAAAATTCAGCGTCATCATTGGCCCTAACGCCTGTGGTAAATCCACCCTGCTGCGTGCGCTGTGCCGTCTGCTCAAACCCATGGCAGGCGATGTCTTGCTGGACGGCACCAGCATCCACCGTATTCCGACTAAAACATTGGCCCGGCAACTGGGCCTGTTGCCGCAGCACGCTATCGTACCGGACAACATCACCGTGATGGATTTAGTCGCACGTGGGCGCTATCCGCATCAGACGCTGTTGCGTCAGTGGAGCGAAGCGGACCAGACGGCGGTAGAACAGGCGATGGCGGCGACCAACGTCAGCGAACTGGCGGAACGCAGCGTGGACGAGCTTTCCGGCGGTCAGCGCCAGCGGGTGTGGATTGCGATGGTACTGGCGCAGCAAACACCGCTGTTATTGCTGGACGAACCCACCACCTGGCTGGATATCGCCCATCAGATTGATTTGCTCGATTTGTTCCGCGAACTGAATCAGCAACACGACCGCACGCTGGTGGCGGTGCTGCATGACCTCAATCAAGCCTGCCGCTACGCCGATCACCTGATCGTGATGCGCGCAGGCAGCGTAATGGCTCAGGGTGCCCCCGCCGATATCATCACCGCCGAACTGGTGCAGGAGGTATTTGGCATGGCCTGCGTCATCATCGACGACCCGGTTTCCCACACGCCCCTTATCGTCCCCTGTGGCCGCCATCACCCAGCCCCTTGACGCTGTTGACAAACAGCGCTGTTGTTTTGTTATTGGTGATTTATGTTGGAGTTGCGAGAGGTTTCGTGCTTGATGACATCCGTTATCCCTTTGCGACATCATTGCACGCACGACAAGGAGAGGCTCAAACGCCGCCTCTCCTTGACCTCTGGCTGGTGGCTAAACTATGCCGCTGGCGCGGTCCCCTCAGCGTTCGCCTTCGCTGTTCGGGCCGCCCGTGACGTGCTCCAGGCACGGCACGGGCTTTCGCCGCGTCCATGCGGCTCACCCGGCGAAGACGAACACCTCGGCACAGTTTTTGACGCCAGAAAGACCCATTGCTGACGATTAAGATGGTTGTCTACAGCCTCCATGGCCGACTGCTGTCGGCCATGTTCCCACTCATCGATGTAGCAGCTTATTCAGCAATGGCCCCAGGTTTTCCAGCGATTCCGGCGACAGAATGTCAGCGTGCTCGCAAGGCTGGGGATACTGCGTCAGTGTGCCGACATACGGCGCCCAGGTGGCGTCAACATCCATATCGACCGGCAAGGTACGGGCCGCCACAAACAGCGTGGCTTCACCGTCGTAACGGTGTGAGCGGGCCGATGACAGTAGCCGTACCGCATCCTGATAGTTGGCGACGATATTGCCAAACATCGCCTCCCGTTCCACCCGCAGTTGCAGGTCGTCTTCCGCCTGCGTGTCGGCCATAAACCCGGCCTGTTCGCGTTCCACTTCCTCGCGGGCGTCGGCTTCATCCGGCGCGGTCCAGTCCTGCCCTTCCGGCGGGTAGGTATCCAGCAAGCCGAGGAACGACACCGTTTCACCTGTCTGCCGTAACCGCGCCGCGATGCCGTGCGCCAGCGTACCGCCGAGCGAATAACCCAGCAGGAAATACGGCCCCTGCGGCTGAATACGCCGGATGGTCGCCAGATGGCGATCACACATCTCGTCCACCGATTCGCAGCGGGCAATCACCCCGTCTGGCCGTGGTGATTGCAACCCGACAATCGGATAATCCCCATCCAGATACCGCAACAGCCCTGCATACTGCCAGGCAAATCCCGACGCCGGATGCAGACAGAACAATACCGATCCACGACCGGGACGCAACGGCAGCGTTTCGCCATTGCCATCCGGGTGGTTGCTGTCAGCATTGCCCTCCACCAGCGCGGCAATGCTGGCTACGCTACGCGCCGCCATAATCTGCCCCACCGTCAGCGACCGTTGCAGTTGTCGGCGAATCTCGGCAGCCAGCCGCATGGCCAGCAACGAATGGCCGCCCAGCGCGAAGAAATCGTCATCTGCCGACACTGTCTCGCACGCCAGCAATTCAGCGAACAATGCGGCGATCACCCGTTCGCCGTCAGTTTGCGGTGCGCGTCCGGCAGCCTGCTGCCCGGCAGGCGCTGGCAGCGCTTTGCGATCCAGCTTGCCGTTAGCGCTGAGCGGGAATGACGTCATCAGCACATAACTCACCGGCACCATATGGGCAGGCAGTTGCTGGGACAGCGCCTGTTGTAACGAGGCGATATCCAGCGCGTGCTCTGCCTGCGGCACCAGCCACGCCACCAGTTGCCGGGCATCGGCACCGCGCAGACGAGTCGGTTTCCCGCCCAGCTCACGTGCACCAACCACCGCCTGCGCCACGCCGGGCTGCGCCAGCAGTACCTGCTCAATTTCACCCAGTTCGATACGCTGCCCGCGGATTTTCAACTGATCGTCGCTGCGACCCAGGTAGTCCACCGTGCCGTCTTCCAGCCAGCGCGCGATATCGCCGGTGCGGTACATCCGCTCGCCGTGGGCAAACGGGTCCGCCACAAAACGGCTGGCGGTCAAATCCGGCCTGCGCAGATACCCCTGCGCCAGTTGAACACCGCACAGATACAGATCGCCCGGTACACCGACCGGCACTGGCCGCAGTGCGCCGTCCAGAATACGCAGTTGGGTGTTCCACACCGGCAGGCCGATGGGAATGCCCGGCAACTGACAGCGTTCCAGCGCCTCGCCGGATGCCGGCTGCCAGGTGACATCCACCGCCGCTTCGGTCGGGCCGTACAGGTTATGCAACGGCGCCGCAATCATCGATTGATAATTCAGCGCCAGCTCACGTGACAACGCTTCACCGCTACAGAATACCCGCCGCAGGCTGCCACAGCCGATTTCCGCACGCGGGCGTGTTTCCAGCGCGCTCACCCAGGCCGCCAGCATCGACGGTACAAAGTGCAGGGTGGTCACCGCGTAGTCGTTGATCAACTGTACCAGTGCCTCCGGGTCACGGTGTGCATCCGGCGGCGCCATCACCAGCCGGGCGCCGACCATCAACGGCCAGAAGAACTCCCATACCGAGACATCGAAGCTGCACGGCGTTTTCTGCAACACCACGTCATCCGCCGCTAGCGGGTACTGATGTTGCATCCACCACAAACGATTGACGATAGCCTGATGGCCGACCACCACCCCTTTCGGGCGACCGGTGGAACCAGAGGTGTAAATGACGTAAGCCGCCTGCTGTTCCGCGACCGGTGGCGGCGAGTGACGTGGCGACTGGCGTTCATCCGCCAGCGTATCCAGCAGCAGCACATCGGCCAGTTCAGCGAAGCGCGATTGCAAACTGCTTTCGGTAATCATCAGGCGAGGTTGCGCATCCTCCACCATCAGCGCCAGCCGTTCATCCGGGTAGCCGGTATCCAGCGGTAGCCAGGCGGCACCAGTTTCCAGAATGGCGTACAACGCCAGGCTCAGGCGTACCGAGCGCGGCAGCGCCACCGCCACGATGTCGCCGGGGCGCACCCCAGCGTCGATCAACCGGTCAGCCAGTAGCCGGGTCTGACGTTGAACCTGACGGTAAGTCAACTGATGCTGCCAATCCACCAACGCGATGCGATCCGGCGTGCGTTGCGCCTGCGCCGCCAATGCCTGATGCAACGTCCCCGGCGGCACCAGTTGTTCGGTGCGGTTGACCTTCTCCAGTAACGCCTGTTCTTCCGGCAACTGCAACGTCCAGGCCGACAGCGGGCGTTCCGGCTCAGCCACCAGTTGTTGTAGCAGCAGCAACAGGCGTTGTGCCAGCCGCTGCGGCTGCGTCACGCTGTCGCGGTATTCCATCAACAATCGCAGCCGCTTGCCGGGCAGTACCAACAGCGTCAGCGGATAGTGGGTATAGCCGCGATTGTTGACCGCCTCGCAGCGCAGCGCCTGCCCCGGCTGACTCAGTTCATCGCCATCCGGGTAATTCTCCACCACCAGCAGCGTGTCGAACAGCGTACCGGTGCCAGCCAGTTGCTGGATTTCCCCCAGCCCTACATCATCATGTTCGATCAACTGGATTTGCTGCGCCTGCAATTCAGCCAACTGCGGCGGCAACGCCCGCGATGCATCCAGCCGTACCCGCACCGGCAGCGTATTGCTGAACAACCCAACCTGCTGGCTGATGCCGTCAATCTGCCCGAAGCGACCGGACACCGGCGAGCCGAACAGCACATCGTCCGCGCCGCTGCTGGCACTGAGCAGCATCCCCCAGATGCCCTGCATTACGCTGTTGAGCGTCAGGCCATACTGTCTGCATAGCGCCAGTAACCCGTGTTCCAGTTGCGGCTCCGGCAATAACTCCAGCTCACGCACTTCATCATGATACGAATCATCGCTATGATGCGGACCGTCGCCAAACAGCAGCGTCGGGCGTGCGCCTGTCAGCACCTCACGCCAGCGCTGACGCGACGTTTGTGCATCACGGGCCGCCAGTTGGCGAATAATGTCGGCATACGCCACCCGGTGCGGCGTTAGCGCGTAACTCCCCTGATATAGCGCGGTGAACAGGTCGCGCAGGCACACTGGGGTTGACCAGCCATCCACCACCAGATGATGCGCATTCAGAAACAGCGTATGCCGTTCCCCGTCCGCGTGGCTGACCAGCAAGGCATGTAGCATTGATGAGGGCTGATGGAACAGGTCGCGCGCCAGTTCAGCTTTTTCCAGCACCAGCAAGGCATCAGCTTCCTGATCTGCCGACATGGCCGGTAACGTCTGGTTCTCCAGCGGCCAGTAGCACTGGTCGTCACGCAGCACCGGCAACACCTGCAACGGCACCGACGCCTGTTCGGTATCAAAGCGCGCCGCCAGCTGCGGGTGATGACGTACCACCGCTTCCAGCGCCTGACTCAGTTGCGTCACCGACAACGGGCCGCGCAGCAACAGCCGGGTCAGCGAATTATAACTCCCCGCGGCCTCCGCCAGCTGGGCGTGAAACAGCAACCCTTGCTGTAACGGCAACACCGGCAACACCGCCGATAACGGCCCGTAATGCTGACGCAGGCGTTCCAGCACCGCGTCGCTAACGCCGTCCTGCGCCACGTCAGCGGATACCAGCGTATCGGACAGCGGCGGACAATCCGCCAGATCTCGCCACACCTCAATCGCCTGCGTCATCCCTTGATGCAGTGCGTCGATATCATCAGCATCGAACACTCCATGCGCCCATCCCCAGTGAATAGCCAACTGTGGCTGTTCGCCCTGCTCGTCAACAAAAATATTGATGTCCAGTGGGTGACTGAGCGGCATCGTCGGTGCCTGCACCACGGCAAAAGCATCGCGGAAATAGCGCTCGCTGCGACGCGGCGACCATGGCCCTTCGCTCGCGTCGAATCGTCCCAGATAGTTGAACAGAATTTCCGGCGCGTGTGCATCCAGCGCTGCCAGTATATCGGCGCTCTGTGTATCCAGATAACGCAACACGCCATAGCCAATGCCGCGATCCGGCACCGCCCGCAGCGCCCCTTTCACTGACCGCAACACAGCCCACGGCGTGGCGTCCGGTTCAGCTGGCGCAGTAATACACACCGGGTATTCGGCAGTCAGCCAGCCGACTGTACGACCAAGATCCAGCCCCTCCGGCGTGTCAATGCGACCATGGGATTCCAACGCCAGTCGCAGCGGCTGAACGCCAAAGCGGCGCTGGCAGGCCAGAGTCAGCGCCCCCAGCAGGATCTCATCCACCCGCGCCTGATAACGTTCCGGTAAAGTCGTCAACACCGCATGGGTCAGCCCGGCATCCAGTACCCGGCGCGACTGCTGTCGGGTCTGTTCCTGATCACGGGACGGGTCGAGACGCCGCTGCCCCAACCGTGGCAGCGATGCCGCCAGCGCAGATTGCCAGAACGGCAATTCAGCACGGCGTGCCGTTACCTGCCCTTTCAGGCTGGCAGACCAGTCAACCAACGAACACTCTTCAGCGGGCAACACGGTCAGTTGACCAGCCATCGCCGCTTCAGCCGCCTGACACAATTCCGGTAGCAGCACACGCCACGACACGCCATCCACCACCAGATGATGGATAACCAGCACCAGTCCGCAAGCACGGTCATCGCGTTGCAGTAATACCGCCTGCATCATCTGGCCTGCCGCCGGGTCAAGACGCGACACTGCCGCTTCAAGTGCCCGCTCCGCTGCAACCTCAACCGGCTCTTGTGCGGTTAGCCTGTCGCACTGTAGTGATACAGTCGGCGATGAAGCGGCTTCAATCACCAGATGCCCGTCGCGGGTCAGCGAGGTTAACGCCGGGTGTGCCTGCACCAGCGCGGTTAATGCCTGTGCCAGCTGTGCTGGTTGCAGCGCGTCAGGCACCGACAGGAATACGCCGTGCGCAAACAATTGGTTGATGTCCGCCAGCCGGGCGAAGCTATGCACGATGGACAGACCGTCCACCACGCCATGCCGTACCGTACGCACCGGCGCAGCAACAGCCGTCAATGGCTGCATCGCCTGCGCCATACGCGCCGGTGTACGTTCGGCGAAAATGGTTTTCGGTCTTAGTTGCCAGCCAGCGCGTCGCAACAGTGTGCCCAGCCCCATGGCGGAAATACTGTCGCCGCCGAGTGCGAAGAAATCCGCCTCCGCGCTGACCGACTCCAGCTTCAGCAGGCTGGCGATGGACTGGCAAATCAACCGCTCCTCGTCGGTGGCCGGTTCGCGTCCTATCACCGCCGCGGCCTGCTGTGGTTTCGGCAACGCCTGACGGTCAATCTTGCCGTTGACGGTCAGCGGCAGCTCCGCCATCACCATCAATACCGCCGGAACCATGTAGTCCGGCAGTTGTTCTGCCAGTTGGGCCAACAGGCGGGCGGCGCAATCCGGTTGTTCACGGGCGGCATCGTCCGGCACCGAGCAATAACCAATCAGCCGATGCGTCGCGCCGAGCGGTTCGGCGATCACCACCGCCGTGCTGACTTCATCCAGCGCTACCAGCGCGTTTTCCACTTCACCCAGTTCCACGCGGAAACCACGTACTTTGATCTGATGGTCAACACGGCCAATAAACGCCAGTTGACCGTCGTGACGCCAGCGCATCAGGTCGCCGGTGCGATACATCACCGCGCCCGGAACAAACGGGCAGGCGACAAAGCGCGTAGCAGTGAGATCCGGGCGACGCAAATAGCCGCGCGCCAACCCCGGCCCAGCGATATACAGCTCGCCGGGTACCCCTACCGGCACCGGGCGCAATTGGTTATCCAGCAGCCAGACTCTGGTATTAGCGACCGGCTGGCCGATAACCGGCTGACTCGCCACCGTGACCCGTGCGCCCAGCGTATCGATGGTGTATTCCGACGGTCCGTAATAATTATGAATTTCCATCTGCGGATGCTGACGCATCAGCTGCCACAGCCGCGGCGTGGCCGCTTCGCCGCCAATCATGATGAAAACAGGCTGATGGTTATCCGATTCCAGCAAACCGCTGTCGATCATCTGGGTGAAGAATGACGGCGTGATATCCAATAAATCGACAGGCATCTGATTAAAATGCTGCACCAGCGCCCAGGCATCTTTACGCAGTTCTTCATCGAAAATGTGCAATTCACTGCCCATCATCATGCAAAATAGCGGTTCCCAGGAGGAATCGAAGGAGAATGACGCCGTGTGTCCGGCACGCAAACGGCGGCCATGTTGCTGTGAGAAACGGGCGATTGCCGGGCCGAACAGGAAGCTTGAATGCGACATCATCAGGTTGAGCAAACCCGCGTGGGTACTCATCACCCCTTTCGGCTTCCCGGTAGAGCCGGAGGTATAGATCATATAGGCCAGATGGTCGCCGCACAGCGGTTCGCGCCGTTCCGCATCCGTCACCGGGTGGGCGGGCAACCGGGCGCACTCGGCCCGCAAGCTGGACTCATCCAGGCACAATACCTGCGGCAATTCCGGCATCTGTGCACGCACCGCGCTGTGGGTCAGCAGCAGCGCCGGACGCGCGTCGTCGCACATCAACGCCAGACGCTCGCGCGGATAATCCAGATCCAGCGGCATGTAAGTCGCGCCGCTGGCCAGCACCGCGAAAATCGCCACCACCGACGACACCGAGCGCGGCACGCCGATCGCCACCACATCGCCCGAACCAATTCCTTGCGCCATCAACCGGCGTGCCAGTTGCATCACCCGCGCCGACAGCTCGTGGTAACTAAGCTGCTCGCGCCCACAGGCGACAGCCAGCGCATCCGGCTGTTGCTGTACCTGTTGTTGCAAGCAGTCCAGTACTGAGCGCAACGTCGCCGGTATCGTCAGGCACGGGCCACTACCCCAGCCGTCGATATGCCGCCATTCGCTGTCGCAGAGCAGGTTCAGTGCGCCGATGGCCTGATCCGGTTGCGCTACCAGTTGCGCCAACAGGTGTTGCAGACGCTGCGCGTGCCCCTGCAAGGCGGGGCTGTCGTAACGCGCCGGGTTGGCGACCAGTTCCAGCTGTAACTCGCCGTCCTGTACGCCGAGGGTAAACTCCATGTCGTCCACCGGCCCCATCGCCAGCACGTGCGTCGTTACCGGCGTGTTCCCCAGCGTCAACCCGGCGTTGTAGACCTTGAAGTTAATCACCGGCCCGTACAACCCCTCGCTGCCGCCAACCAGACCGAGATCACGCCGCAACTGTTCCGCTTCATAGCGCTGATGACGCCGTACCGCCTTGATTTCCGTCTGTAACATTTGAGCGGCATCGATTAACGACATCGCAGGTTGTAGCGTCAATTGCAGCGGCAGCACGTTGACCACCGGGCCGCAGGCGCACAGTGCCGCTGAACCCATCCGCCGCATAAACGGAAAACCGACCGACAAACGCGGCTCGCCGCTCATGCGATAGAGGTACACCGCCAGCGCCGCCATAGCGATTTCAGCCGGTTGCACCTTACCGCCAAACCGTTGCTCCGCCAGCGTAACAAACGGTGCGGCAGGCAACGTCACCTGCTGGTACAGCGTACGAGTGCCTGCTGGCGCGGTCTCACACACGTCCGCCGCCAGTGACACCGGTGTCGGCAACTGGCTGGCATGATCGCGCCAGAACGCCGCCGCCTGCTGACAGGCGGGCGAGCGTTCCCACGCTTGATACTCCGCCACCACATCGGCAAACGGCGTAAACGGCGACGCCTGTGGCGTTTCACCGGCGATAAGCGCGTTATAAATCGTCACCATCCGCCGGGTAAGCGCATCAAAGCTAAAACCATCCACCATCAGGTGATGAAAGCGCTGATACCAGAACCATCGTTCCGGCTGCGCCGACACCTGCATAATCACCTGCCGATACAGCGGTTGCCCGCCATCGGCTGGCAACGGTGCCGCCAGATCCGCGTGCATCAGCGCCCAGGCGGCGTGTTCGCCCTGCGCCGGGTCGCTGAAATCCAGCCATTCCGGTTCGTCCATCGCCACAGCACCCGGTGTGGATGGCAGCCACTGCACCGGCTCGTCGAGATCATTCAGGCCAAAGCGCGCCTGTACCGTATCCGCTTCCGCCAGCCCCTGACGGATGGACGCCAGCAGGCGAGCCGGATCGACCGGGCCGTTCAGTTCCAGCGCATGTGCCACGGTAAAGGCATTCGGCTGGCTGGCTATCTGGTCGGCCATCCAGATACCAGGCTGAGCCGCCGCCAGCGGCAGTTCCTGCCAATCCACCGACGGCGTCAGCGTTGATTCGTGGGAAGATGCAGGCTGGCCAGGTAATTCGGCTTGATTGGGTGAAAGTGCCATGTTGGGTGCAAGTGTTATGTTGGGTAACTGCGCTGTGCTGGGTGACTGCGCCTGGTTAAATCGCTCTGACACGTTGTTTTCCTTACTCCGTCAACGGAAACAGTCTGACTGGGAACGCCGGTTAGGCTTCGCGGGTGCGCAGACTGGCCGGACGCATGTCCTGCCAGTGAGTTTCGGTATAAGCGATACACGCCTCACGGGATTGCGGCCCGTATACCGCCTGCCAGCCCGCCGGCACCGCGGCAAACTCTGGCCACAGGCTGTATTGCTGCTGCTCGTTGACCAGCACCAGAAACGTCAAACGATCATCGTCAAACGGATTCAGTTGTTCCTGACTCATTGTTGTTACCTCATGTGATAAGAGTTGCCGCGCATTATCGGGCGTTGTCGTTGTTCAGCAGCCAGCGAAATCCGTCAATCAATCCGCCGCGCCAGCACAGGGTGTCATGTCCGCCGGCATACACACGCTGGTGAACCTGATGCCCCGCCGCTATCAGCGCCTCATGCATCTGTTGATTGACGAAGGCGATATCCGCCTCGCGTCGCCCCGCTTCCTGAAAAATCACCAGCGGCGATGCCGTCTGGCCGCTCTGGCGCACCTCGGTGATCAGCACACCGGGTTCCAGCGTGTCGCGCTGATCAAAGTCGGTGATGAATTGCAGGTTCGGCCACCAGAACGACCCGGATTGGGTTAACACGCGGCCAAAACGCTGCGGCCAGTGCAGACCGGCGTACAATGCCGCCAGCCCACCATAGCTCTGCCCGGCTACCACCGTACGATCCGGGTCGTCGCTGAACGGTGTCAGGCGCGCTGCCTGCGGCAACAGTTCCTGTTGCACCGCCTGCCAGAACGCGGCATCGCACGGCAGTTCACGGCTACGGGTTTCCCCGTCAATCGCATCGATAAACAACCAGACCGCGGGTGGTAAATATCCGGCGTCGGTTTCCGTATCCAGTGCGGCAAATAGCGGCGTATCGTCGGCCCATTTCTGCCCGTCCAGCACAATGCATAATGGCCGTTGTGCCGGTTCATCGCTCACCCCGGTGGTGTACAGCCAGATACGGCGCTGGTTGTCGAGCTGTTCGCTCTTCCAGTCAAACACCGTCAACCGGGTGGCGTCCGGCGGCAATGCCGAGCCGTTGTCCACCGCCTGCCAGGCCGGTTGTGGCAACGCTGCCGGCATATGCGCCGCCGATAACCGTTCTCGCCATGGTTGGTTCAGGTTGAGTGGATCAGCAATCGCGCAGGGAAATAGCGAACACCACCACTCCCGTTGTTGCTTATTACGCACTTGCTCGTCGTCGCTAAATACCGGCGGCAAGCGCGCCGCTTCAATCGGGATCAGGGAATAACTGCCGCGCCAGTCATGCTCAATCACCATCGACCAGTGCCAGATGTCAGTACCGGGGAGTCGCTCCAGGCTCTGCGGATCGGTGCTGTGGTGATCAGTGACACCATTGATATCGGCATACACCCGTCGGATAGCGGAATGGCGTTCGTCACCGTCCGGGTCGCGCCAGAGAAAGGTAACCCGCACCCGCGCGGCATCCAGTGCTTCCACCAACGGTGTTCCCTGTCTGGCTATCTGTTGCCACCAAACGTCTTCCCCTGCCTGAGGTGATGACAAAAGTGTTGCGGCGAAACCTGACGGCTGTGCTGCCGACATCAAAACCTCCTGGGGCTGCCCTTTACGTTTCACTTACATTTAATTAACAGAACTAATGTATTTGTTTGTGAACTTACAATTTCTTAGACAAGAGAAATAATATTGAGAACCATTTACATTTGCAATAAGATGTAAATCCCGATGTCTGTCGGGATAAAAAACTGATGTCCCGGTCAAAAATGTATGACAGATAAAATTAACAGCATGAATTTAAAGTTAATTAACTGGATAAATGAGATGAACGGCAAGGCCGGGAATATATAACCTGAAACATATAAAAAATAAGGTCTTTCTCAGGAGGGGAGAACTGATGCGTAGCACCAGGAATAACCAATTAGCAAAATTAAAGTCTTGGCAAAAAAATAAAAATGCGATGCCAGCCGTGCTGGCTTCCACCTTGCTGGTGGCAGCACACGCACAGGCGGCGGACACCACTAGCGGCACCGACACCATGGTCGTATCCGCCACGGCTGGTGAGAGCGTTACCGCTCCGCTGAAAGGCATCGTGGCGAAAGAGAGCGCTTCCGGCACCAAAACCAGCACACCACTGATAAAAACCCCGCAAACAGTCACCGTAGTAACCCGCGACCAGATGGATGCGCAGGCGGTTTCTTCCGTGTCCGACGCGCTGAATTACTCCAGCGGCGTGGTCAGCAACTACCGTGGCTCCTCCAACCGTAACGATGAAGTCATTTCCCGCGGCTTCGGTTACGCGCCAAAGTTCCTTGACGGCCTGAGCTATGGCCTGAGTGGTCAGGGTGCAGCACTGGGGAAAATAGACCCCTGGTTGCTGGAGCGGGTAGAGCTGGTGCACGGCCCGGCGTCGGTATTGTATGGACAGGTCAACCCCGGCGGGCTTATCAGCATGACCAGCAAACGCCCGACGGCAGAAGATATCCACAAAGTGCAATTCAGCGCGGGTAATCAGCGTCTGGGCGAAGCGGCGTTTGATTTTGGCGGCGCACTCAATGACGATAAAACCCTGCTCTACCGCCTCAACGGCATCGCCAGCACCCGTGACGAATTCGTCAAGGATTACAAAGAAAAACGTGTCGCCATCGCGCCGGCGATCACCTGGCTGCCTAACAGCGACACCAGCTTTACGCTGCTGACCAGCTACCAGAACGATCCTAAGGCGGGCTTTCGCAACTTCCTGCCTAAAATCGGCACTGTGACCGAAGCCAGCGCTGGCTATGTCCCTTATGACCTGAACGTCAGCGACCCCTACTATAATCGGTCAAAACGCGAGCAGGTCGGTATCGGTTATATTTTTGATCATTCATTCAATGACAACGTGACCTTCCAGCAAAACTTCCGCTACTCCCAGTTGAGGGAGCGCTACAAGTATCTGGTTTATAGTACGAGTAACCCGGAAATCTCCGATACCTCGCTGGCCCGCCGTCAGATCCGTGAAGAACTTGACGCCGACGAAATCGGTCTGGATAACCAGATTAAGGTCAAACTGGAAACCGGCGATGTCCAACACACTGTACTCAGTGGGGTGGATTACAAATGGCAGGATCGCGATTACAACTACTGGCTCAAGCGCGGCGACCAGTACAACTTTGACTGGGCGAACCCCAGCTACGGTGGTTCTTATCTGGTCAGCGACAGTCAGCTAGCACTGGACACGTCTTACAAGAAAAAACTCGATCAGGTTGGCGTCTATCTGCAAGACCAGATGGAATGGAACCAGTGGAACCTGCTGCTGTCCGGTCGCCATGACTGGAGCCAAATACGCACGCAAAACCACATAACTAGTACGTCAACACAGCAAGACGACAGTAAATTCACCGGTCGTACCGGCCTGCTCTACGCTTTCGATAACGGTATTTCGCCGTATGTCAGCTACAGCACCTCGTTTGAACCCAACCTGGACTCCGGCGCACCCGGCACACCTGCGTTTAAACCGACAACCGGCGAACAAACTGAAGTCGGCATCAAGTTCCAGCCGAAAGGCAGTAATACGCTGCTGACCGTCTCACTGTTTGATATCACGCAGAAAAATATCACCTCGTACAACAGCGTGACCCAATACAAGGAGCAGATCGGTAAGGTGAAATCCCAAGGTGCGGAAGCGGAAGTACATACGCAACTGACGCCGGAAATCAGCCTGATAGCGGCGTACACCTACACCGATGCGGTCACTAAGGAAAGCAACACCGCCAACCAGGTCAACAAAGCACCGTCGTCTATTCCACGCCATTCCGCTTCCACCTGGGGTAGCTACAGCTTCCAGAACGGCCCGCTGAAAGGCGTCACGCTCGGCACCGGGGTGCGCTATGTCGGTTCTACCTACGGCGATAACGCCGAGAGCTTCAAAGTACCGGCCTATACCCTGTACGACGCGATGGCGCGTTACGAGCTGGGTTCACTCACACCGCAGTTGAAAGGCACCACCGTGCAACTGAACGTCAACAACCTGACCGACAAGCGCTACGTGGCGTCATGCGGTAGCGATACCGCCTGCTTCTACGGCAGCGGACGTACTGTCGTCGCAACGGTCAACTATAGCTGGTAATAGGCAGCAGGGCGGGGTTTCCCGCCCTGCGGTGACGCCGGCGCATCACTATTTTGTTCCACTTCCGACATAAGGAAAACCCCGTGTCAACGCTCGCAGCCACCTCTTCATCGCTGGATGTTCGCACGCTTCAGCACGATGATTTTCTGTTTCTGTCTCCCGACAACAGCCTGCATACCCGCGGATGTTATGCCGCCTTGTCGATGCCCGTGGCAGATGGCGGCCACCTGCAAGGCAGCGTTCAACAGCAGGTAAACGCACTGTTTGCCCGTGCCAGGCAGGATGGTATCGCCCGGCCATTGCTGGTGGGCGCTATCCCGTTCGACAAACGCCAGCCTGCCCGCCTGTTCGTGCCGCAACAGTCTCACTGGTTCGCACGCGATACGCTACCGCCCGACACACAACCCGCCACGCCGATAAGGGCGCGCCGGATACGTGAAGTGCCGGGTCACGATGCGTTTTGCCAGATGGTCAGCGCCGGCGTCGCTGCCACCCGTAACGGTGAGTTGAATAAAATCGTGCTGTCTCGTCTGTTGGATATCGATACCGAGCAGCCGCTCGACTCAATCCGCCTGCTGCGACAGATCAACCAGCAAAATCCCTGGAGCTACAACTTCCACGTGCCGCTGGAACAGGGCGCACTGCTGGGCGCCAGCCCGGAATTGCTGCTGCATAAACAGGGTAGCCTGATTGTGTCGCAACCGTTGGCCGGTTCAGCCCGTCGCAGCGACGACCCGGTGGAAGACCAACGTCTGCGCCGTACGCTGATGGCCTCAGCCAAAGATCGCCACGAACACCGGCTGGTCACCGATGATATCCGCCGGGTGCTGGCACCGCGCTGCCGGACACTCACCATTCCAGACACGCCGGAACTACTGAGCACGCCGGTGCTGTGGCATCTGGCGACCCGGATTCAAGGCGACGTGTTGGACGCACGGGAAAATGCGCTGTCGATTGCGTGCCTGCTGCACCCTACCCCGGCGCTGTGCGGTGTGCCGTTTGAAGCGGCGCGAGATCGCATCGCCCAACTGGAGCCGTTCACACGCGGCCTGTTCGGCGGCATCGTCGGCTGGTGCGATGATCAAGGCAACGGTCAATGGGTGGTGACCATTCGCTGCGGCGAAGTACAGCAAAACCGGGTGCGACTGTTTGCCGGCGCTGGCATCGTGCCAGACTCTCAGCCCGTGTCTGAATGGCACGAAACCGGCGTTAAATTGAGCACCATGCTGCGTGCATTTGGTCTGCGACAGGATCAGGAGTGTGCAGCATGATGATTGAATTCACCCGCTGGCCGCCCGAACTGGAACAGCGCTATCGGGAACGGGGCTACTGGCTGGATGTGCCGCTGGGCGACATCCTCACCCGGCACGCCAACAATGACGATATTGCCTTGATCGACGGTGACCGCACGTTCAGTTACCGCCAGTTGAATCAGCGCGTGGCGCAACTGGCTGGCGTGCTGCAACGCCGGGGAATAACGCCGGGGCAAACCGCGCTGGTGCAGTTAGGCAATATCGCCGAATTTTACCTCACTTACTTCGCGTTGCTGCGTGCAGGCATCGTGCCGGTCAACGCCCTGTTCAGCCATCAGCGCAGCGAGCTGTGCGCCTATGCCGACCAGATCGCGCCAACGCTGTTAATCGCCGACCGTAGCCATTCATTGTTTGCGGATGATCGCTTTATCGACGAACTGCAAAAACGCTGTCCATCGCTACGGCAGGTCATCCTGCGCGGCGACAGCAACCCAGCACAGGATCTGTCGCAGTTGTTGCAGGAAGAGGGCGAACTCACGCCAGCTACCCCGACGCCTGCCGATCAGGTGGCATTTTTCCAGCTTTCCGGCGGTAGCACCGGCACCCCAAAACTGATTCCCCGCACTCACAACGATTACTACTACAGCATTCGCGGCAGCGTAGAAATTTGTCAGGTTGACGCCCATACCCGTTTCCTGTGCGCTCTGCCCGCCGCCCATAACTACCCGCTCAGTTCACCGGGCGCACTGGGCGTGTTCTATGCCGGCGGCACGGTGGTGCTGGCAAGCGACCCCAGCCCAGCCAGTTGCTTCCCGTTGATTGCACAGCACCGCATCACCCTGACCGCGCTGGTGCCACCCGCCGTCACACTGTGGCTGGAGGCGGTGGCGTTATCGGGCGAGCGTCACGCGCTGGCGAGCCTGCGCGTATTGCAGGTCGGTGGCGCACGGTTAAGCGAATCGCTGGCGCGACGCATACCGGCGGAGCTGGGTTGCCAGTTGCAACAGGTATTCGGCATGGCGGAAGGGCTGGTGAACTACACCCGGTTGGACGACGACGATACCCATCAATTCACCACGCAGGGCCGCCCTATCAGCGACGATGACGAAGTATGGGTGGCCGATGCCGCCGGTAATCCGCTGCCGCACGGCGAACCGGGTCGCCTGATGACGCGTGGGCCGTATACCTTCCGCGGCTACTACCGCAGCCCGGCACATAACCGCCAGGTGTTTGACAATCAGGGCTTCTACTGCTCCGGCGATGTGGTTATCCAGCAGGCGGATGGCTATCTGCAAGTAGTGGGGCGCGAAAAAGATCAGATTAACCGCGGCGGGGAAAAGATCGCCGCCGAAGAGATCGAGAACCTGTTGCTCCGTCACCCAGCGGTGATCAACGCCGCACTGGTGGCGGTGCCCGACGCAATGATGGGCGAGAAAAGCTGCGCGTTTCTGGTCACCCGCGAACCGCTCAAAGCAGCGGCGCTGCGCCGTCATCTGCGCGAGCAGGGTATCGCCGACTACAAATTACCGGACCGATTTGAACAACTGCCCATTCTGCCGGAAACCGCGGTGGGTAAAGTCGATAAACAGCGGCTACGCCAGCTGGCGCAACAGCGCGTAGCGGCCACCGCTGCAGGAGAATAAATCATGGCTATTCCAAAACTAAACGCCTATCCGCTTCCCGGTATCGAGCAGGTGCCGGTCAACAAGGTTAACTGGCCGGTTGACGCCTCGCGCGCTGCCTTGCTGATTCACGATATGCAGAACTATTTTCTCAATTTCTGGGGAGAAAACAGTCCGCTGACCGAACAGTTGATCGCCAATGTCGTGCGTATTCGGCAAGCGTGCCATCAGCTGGGTATCCCGGTGTTTTATACTGCCCAACCCAACCAACAAAGCGATGCTGACCGGGCGCTGCTCAACGACATGTGGGGACCGGGCCTGAACCGTCATCCGGAACAACAGCAAATCACTGCCGCCCTGACGCCGGACGCCAACGACACCGTGCTGGTGAAATGGCGTTACAGCGCCTTCCAGCGTTCCGATCTGGAACAACGGCTGAAAACCGCAGACCGCGATCAGTTGATTATCTGTGGGGTGTATGCCCATATCGGTTGCCTGACGACCGCCACCGATGCGTTTATGCGCGATATTAAACCGTTCATGGTAGCCGATGCACTGGCGGACTTTTCTCAGGAAGAACATCTGATGGCGCTGCGTTACACCGCAGGTCGTTGTGGCCGGGTCCTGACCAGCGAGCAATTGCTGAACGCGCTGGTGCCGCAGGCCGACACCGGCCTGGCACGCCTGCGCGCCGAACTGCTGCCGCTGCTGGATGACGACGACATTAGCGACGACGACAACCTGCTGGATTATGGTCTGGACTCGGTACGCATCATGTCGCTGGTCACCCGCTGGCGTCAGCAAGGTCATGACCTTGATTTCGTGGCGCTGGTGAAAAATCCCACGCTGCGCCACTGGCATCAGTTGCTGAGCCAGCCTCAACGGGAGGAAGCATGAGCGTCACGCTGGATTTCAGCGGTAAGCAGGTGTGGGTAACCGGTGCCGGGCGCGGCATCGGTTATGATATTGCCTGTCGTTTTACCGAGGCGGGAGCGACCGTCACCGGGTTTGACCGCGTTTTTTCCGCTGACGAACAGCCGTTTCGCGCCATCGAACTGGATATCAGCAATGCCGCTGTCGTTGCTGAGGTCTGTGCAACACAACTGGCGCACACGCCGCATCTGGATGTACTGATTAACGGTGCCGGGATTCTGCGTATGGGCCAGACCGAAGCGCTCAGCCAGCAAGACTGGCAGGATTGCCTGAACGTCAACGCTGGCGGTGCCTTTCACTTTTTTCAGGCACTGATTCCGCAATTTCAGCAACAACGCCGCGGCGCAATTGTTTCAATTGGCTCCAACGCCGCACATGTGCCGCGGGTCGGCATGGCAGCCTATTGTGCGTCTAAGGCGGCGTTGCGCAGCCTGTGCATGACTGTCGGCCTGGAGCTGGCGCCCTACGGCGTACGCTGCAATCTGGTCTCGCCCGGCTCTACCGATACCCCGATGCAACGCAGCTTGTGGCACTCACCGGCTTCAGAACAGCAGACCATCGCCGGTTTTCCTGAACAGTTCAAGCTGGGGATTCCGCTCGGCAAAATTGCCCGCCCACGCGACATTACCGACACGGTACTGTTTCTGGCCTCCGATTTGGCTGGTCACGTCACGCTACAGGATATGGTGATCGACGGCGGCGCCACGCTGGGCGCGTGACGTTGGCATTCGCTCTTGATGGAGGAAACACACATTGATCTGGAAACGCGTCACCACGCTGGACATGCTTAATCAGATGAGTGACGACTGCATGTTGTCTCACCTGGGGATTCACTTTACCCACATGACTGACAACAGCCTGGAAGCGACGCTACCGGTAGACGAGCGTACCCGGCAACCATTCGGCCTGTTGCACGGCGGCGCATCGGTGGTGCTGGCAGAATCTCTCGGCTCGGTAGCAGGTTGGCTATGTACCGAACCGGGTGCCAGCGTGGTGGGTGTAGAGATTAACGCCAGCCATCTGCGGGCGGTTACACAAGGCGAGGTACGGGGTATCTGTCAACCGCTGCATCTGGGCCGAAAGACGCAGGTCTGGCAAATAGAGATACTCGACGAGCGTCAGCGGCGCTGCTGCATTGCCCGGCTGACTACGGCGGTGATTCAGCCGTAAAGGTCGTAACCAGGAAAAAGGAGGCCGATGGCCTCCTCGTTGGTTTTATTCCGCCAATACCGGGTAATCGGTATAGCCTTCCGCCCCCGATCCATAGATCGTGTTGCCGTTGAGTTCATTCAGCGGTGCGCCACAACGCAGGCGTTCAACCAGATCCGGGTTGGCGATATACATTCGCCCAAACGACACCGCATCCGCCTCGCCATCCACTAACAGTTGCTCAGCCGTGTCACGGGTCAGGCCATCGTTGGCGATCACCACGCCACGGAACGTTTTACGGATCAGCGGCAGAATACGCTGTGGGGTATCCAACGCTTCACGCACAAAGATAAATGCCAGTTTACGATCATTGAGTTGTTCTGCCACATAGCCGAACAGCGCCTGCGGCTCCGAGTCCTGCATAGAATGGGTGTTAGACATAGTATTCAGGTGCACGCCGACCCGATCCGCTGGCCAGACGGTCAGCACGGCATCGACGGTTTCCAACAGGAAACGCGCCCGATTGGCAATCGAGCCGCCGTACTGATCAGTACGCTGGTTTGAGCCATCATGCAGGAACTGATCGAACAGGTAACCGTTGGCCGCGTGGATTTCCACCCCATCAAACCCAGCGCGTTTGGCGTTTTCCGCCGCCCGACGAAAGTCTTCGACAATCCCTGGGATTTCATCCGTTTCCAGCGCGCGTGGTACCACATAGGGTTTATAGGGACGAATCGTCGCCACATGCCCTTCTGCCGCAATAGCGCTGGGGGCCACCGGCAACTCGCCGTCCAGATAGACGGGGTCTGAAATGCGACCCACATGCCACATCTGCAACACCATTTTGCCGCCTGCCGCGTGTACCGCCGCATTGATGCGGCGCCAGCCTTCAATGTGTTCATCCGACCAGATGCCTGGGGTATTGGGGTAGCCGACACCCTGTGGGGTGACGGCGGTAGCCTCTGTCAGGATCATCCCAGCACTGGCGCGCTGAACGTAATATTCCTGCGACAGCGCGCTTGGGATGCGCTGATCAAAAGCACGCATTCGAGTCAACGGTGCCATGACAATACGGTTTTCAGCCTGAATAGCACCAATATGGATAGGATCAAACAAACCTGACATAGCGTTTTCCTTAATTTGTTGGCGGTCTGATACGGGTAGTGATGCCCCGCCGCCGTGTATTTTTAGCGAACAGTAATGTGATACCAGAGCGATCATGCGATAGCCGAATACCCGGTAACGACGATCCAGTAACAACGACGTTATCGGTAACGGCTCAGGACAAGGGATATACCTTATTGCAGGAACAGCCGCCATACCATTCGGTGCTAATGACGACTCATCAGGTTATATACGCTAAATACGCCAGGTGGCAGGCAAATCGTCCACTGGCTTAACTCATGGTACATTGACCCATCGGGCGATGGGCCAATTTATACGTCAGGTAAGCAAACCAACGCGTTGGTAGCCTATCAATGACGAAGATAGGTAGGGATGCCACACAGTACATCAGCCTGCGTACGAGCCTTGCTGCATCAACCGGCAGGCGACAGGTACTCACCAAACGCCGCCAGACGTTGCAGCCCATACTCCCATTTACCAAACCCAGCTTCAGCATTGATATGCCCGCCTTCGCCTACATCCACCAGATCACTGCCCCAGACTTTCGCCCAATACTCGGCACGGGAAAAGGTCATCAATGGGTCATTGTGGCTGGCAAACGCCAGACTGGGCACTGCCAGTTGCTCAGGGCGAATTCGGTCTTCAATTTCAAAGCGCATCGGCTCAGCGGGGGCTACCAGCATTACGCCGGCGATGCCTTCCATGCCTTGCTGGACCACGTGGCAGGCGGCCAACGCCCCAAAACTGTGACCAATCAGCACCGCTGGCCGGTCGCACGTCGCCAGTTCACGACGGATAGCCAGGACCCACCGATCCAGATCCGCCTGATACCACTCTTTTTGACGGATGCGCCGCCAGAAGGGAAACCGACGTTCCCAGTAGCTCTGCCAGTGATCTTCATCGCTATCACGCAATCCCGGCACCAGCACCATGGTCAGGCGCGGGTCGATGTCTATCAGACGCTGGTCTACTTCTGTTGTCTGCATCAGGTTCTGTGTCTCCCTGTTGATTGCCTGTCAGGGTGACTGACACCGACAGCATCGCCTATTACCGCCATCCGCCACACCCTTTCCATTACAATTCTATAACAATATCAGCACCGACTTACAGCCTACCACGGGATTTCTAATTTGTATCCTGATTCAGCACAGCAATTTACATTCCGTTCCTTTTTCATAATTTAACCATTTTTTCTTTTTATATCTGTCACTTGCCACCATACAACCTGCTGAGCCATTCCACAGAATGAGAAAATGGCAGCTCACGAGGGCAGGCAATACGACGATAATCTTCGGTATTAAGGATCACTGAACACCTTAATGAACCGGCAGTGAACGCCCGTTCATCAAACCGGCTAAACAGCATGGGGTCAGCCACCAGTAGTGAATCCAGATGAAAACTAAACGGCGGATGCGTTTTAATGCTATTCCCATCGAATCTCGCGTTATCCCTCTTGAACTTCGCCCTTCACCCGGCGTAGATTAGCGCCGATTCCGTCATTGGCCTGCATTGCAGCGATGGCTGGCGGAACAGCCCAAAATCAGGCGGTTCCTGAACGGTAAACGCACAATCGGAATCATTGCTGGCGTGATATTGCTGGAGAAAAATCAGTGAAGTACTTATTCATGGGCGTTTCATTCATTCTGTTTTTGTGGGTAGGCACTTTTTTACTGATGCTGGAATAACCCTGACGGTGATTCCTCATCCACTTCGGCAGCAGGCTCCTGTCGAAGCAACAACAAAACATAATTATCAGTATACGAAAGACGAATAAACGACAGGCTGGCAGCGCTTCTGCCAGCCTGTTTTTTTAGGGATAAGTCCAGTTACGGTAGCGATACGTCGCACCAGAGACGGTGCCCCACCGTAACAGACGTTCGCCCTGCCCGATGTGGGTTCAGTGGCCCTAGCCGCCCAGCACATTGAATACCAAACCGATTGCACCGCTTACCGCCAGCCAGGGACCAAACGCCAACGGTTGCTGCATACTGATGCGCTGTATACGTCGCCACAGTAGCGTCGCTACCAGCCCGGTCAGCGACGCAATCAATACCAGATTAGGCAACGCCTGCCAGCCCAGCCAGGCACCTAACGCGGCCAATAGCTTAAAATCACCGTATCCCAACGCCTCACGCCCACTCAACAGACGAAAAGCCCAGTAAATCAGCCATAACGACACATACCCCACCATGGCGCCGATCACAGCATGTTCAAGGGGGACAAACGTATCTGACAGATTGAACAGCAATCCGCACCACAATAGCGGCAATGTCATAACATCTGGCAGTAACTGGGTTCGGGCATCAATAACCGCCAACGCCAGCAATGTCCCAAAACACAGCAACGCCCCCAGCAATGCCATCCCCGGTTGCCAGAGTACCCCTGCCAGCAGAAATAATAGCCCAGACAACAATTCAATCAGCGGATAACGCCAGGACACCGCGCCGCCACAGCAGTGGGCGCGCCCACGCAACCCTATCCAACTCAGCAGCGGAATGTTGTCACGCACACGCAATTGTTGATGACAATGCGGACAGGAAGAAAGGGGCCAGATGAGATCATAACGGGCAGAGGGTTCGCCGGTTGGCAAGCCAAGATGCATACGCGCTTCCTGCTGCCAGCCTCGTTCCAGCATGACCGGCAACCGATGGATAACCACGTTGAGAAAACTGCCGATAATCAACCCCAGCACGAACAACGCGAACAGCCAGATACGCGGGAATGCACTGGCAAAAGCGAGCAGATCCATATCATTCTCCATCCCGATCCCTGATGACCCGGTATGCTGACACAATACACAAGTCAGGTGCCAGACCAGCAGGCAACAGGTATCGTTTTTTGCGCGCCAGCGCGCAGACTGGCTGATTATCAGCGACAGCATTACGTTGATGCACCCGCCAGATATCAGGCAGGGCAGCCACGTCACCCGTTAAAGCACACGCTCCAACGACAGACGGGTGACTTCTACTATACCGGGGCTGTTGGGGACTGCCGTCACATCCATCCCCTGAGTGATGACGCCGTTTTTCTGCTCCAGTTCAGCCAGCCAGTGCAACAGGTTGTTAAAATCGCTACGGGCCAGCGTCACCGACATCTGCGACGCCTGCGGCTGCATACGCAACACGGTAATGCCATAACGGGCCGCACTTTGCGGCACTAACACCGTCAGGCTGATATCCCGCCCTGCTATTTGCCGCCTCGCGCCGTCCTGCGCCGGCAAACGCGAGGCCTGTTGTTGCATCCAGCGCACGGTTTGGCGCTCACGATCAATGGCCATCTGCCATTGTCGCGCCTGTTCCTGCCAGGGTACCCAACACAGGTAATACAGCAGGCACAGTAACACCAGACCGGCACACACCAGCGTCATCATCCGCTCACGCTGGCTCATTACCTGCCAGCGACGACGCAATTCATTCATGGCTGACTCCTCAGGGTTAACTGACCTTCCACATGGTCTTTCTCTTGCTTCATTTCACCCGGCGGGATCTGGAAATAGGTCTGCGCCTGCTGGCGGAACTGCTCCATCTGCGCATAGGATGTCGCCCGCAGATTGAGGCGCAATTCTTCACGTCCGCGATCATACGACAGCGATTGCAGCGATACCCCATCATTCTGTGCAACCAGTTGCTGCAACCGGTTCATCTGTTCCGTTAATGCAAAGCCGCTTACGCCGGATTGCGCTTCCTGCAAATGCCGCTGCATCTGTGCGCGCGGGTTCACTATCTGTTTTTCATCCGGAAACAGTTTGCGATACACCCTTACACTCTCCTGACGCCAGTAATCTGCCTGACGATACAGTTGATAATGGCTCCAGACCGACTCCCCCAGCAGCAACAACAGCCAGGCGCACAACGCAATCAGCACATTACGCCATGGCAGCAACGCTTGTTTCCAGGGTTTCACCGGCGCGTATTCGCCCTGACGCAGATCCATACTCATCGGCAGACTGGCCTGTGCGGCCAGCGACAACAAATCCGTCACCGGTTGCGGCTGCCAGGTCAGCGCCGAGGCTGGCAACGGGCTATAACAATGTATGGCAGGCAGCGGCTGAAACCCGGCCAGCAGCGATTGATACCAGCTCTCTTCCGCCGCCATACCGATACCGTTATCCAGTCGAAACAGCCACAAATTTTGGTGGCTGACGGCACTCCAGGCGCTGTCAAGGCGCGGCAATACCATGACATCCGGCACCACCGTCTCTACCGGCACATCCAGCGCCTGACACTGATTCAGCCATGCCTGTAGCCGTGATGTCTGCACCACCGCAACGGTTGCGTTATCTCCCTGAATGTCCATGACGGCAAAATGCAGTTGGTCAATATCGCTCGCCACCTGTTCTTCCAGCATGAAGGGAATAGCCTGTAATAATTGCCGGCGAGACTGACGCGGCAGTGACAGGTTATGGAAGGTGACATCGGTAGACGGCACCAGCACCCGCATCGACATCACCGGATAATCCGCCAGCACGGCCTGAAGGCTTTCCTGCGTTCCACTACCGCGAGTCAGGGTCTGATGACGGCTGACCGACCAGATAAGCCACTCCAGACTGTCCGATGCCTCTGCGGACAACCGCAAAATCAGCTGTTGTTTAGCGCTGGCGTTTTCTGACTTGTTCATGGATTCACCGTCCTATATCCGCCATACTGACGCTGTACCACCTCAGTCTGTTTACCACGATGAAACAGGCTGCGTTGATAGAATTCACTGTCGTCCACCCGTATCTGAATGTCGGCGAAGAACCACTCGCTCTTGAGAACCAGCGCCTGACGGACACTGGTTTTGGCTTTTTCCGGCAGTGCCAACATTCCCATAAAATCATTAAGATTGCGCCATCCCTGAGGGGGACGCTGCTGTAAAATTCGCACGGCTGATTCCGTGTTTATCTCTCCCATGAACAATGCCGACAACAATGGCGCGCTTTCTGGCGTCAGGGTGTTGA
This sequence comes from Dickeya sp. CFBP 2040, assembly GCF_012273755.1. NCBI lineage: Bacteria > Pseudomonadati > Pseudomonadota > Gammaproteobacteria > Enterobacterales > Pectobacteriaceae > Dickeya > Dickeya sp. CFBP 2040. The sequence goes on along the minus strand of NZ_JAAVXH010000013.1, from coordinate 60,448 downwards.
GGTTAACCGTCAGCTTATCTACCGGCAACACGCAGACATAAGGCAGTAACCGGCGGTATAACCCCGCATCTACCCCCATGACTGCCCGTAACTCCGTGACATCCGTCATGCGCTGGTTACCGGGATGAAAATTGACATAGCTGTCGTCTTCCGCACCGTTCATCAAGGGTTCGCTATCCTCGTCGATCCAGTCGCGTACCGCGTCCGTGATACGCTCCGCCTGCCGCTGCTCCTCGCCCAACACTATCAATAACTGCCGAAAAACCTGCGCGGCATAGGGCATTTTTTCAGGGGGACCGCCTTTAGCAGGCGAGGATTGATTGCTGTTGCTGCTATTACTGCCGCTACCGTTACTGCCGCTACCGTCGTTGCCCGTATTGCCGTCGCCAGATGCGCCATCAAGCATCAGCTTTTTGGTCGGGCTAAGCGCGTTAAGATTGAGACAAGCCTGGCCATCCTGCACCTGGGCGCGAATTTCACTGCCGTCCGCCATCATCTGATGATCCACCTTCGACCAGGATTGACCGATAAAGGTGCTCTCCGGCGATGCATGGGCATCTCGCTGTAGCGTACTGGAAATCAATGCTTCCGCACCCAGCGCATACCAGCGAGCCTGAGTACGGTTCAGCAAGGTGCTGGTGCGCTGCCAGGCTTTGCCGCTGCGCTCGGTAATGGAGGCGGCGATGGTCACCATCAGCGACAGCATCAGCATCACAATCAACAAGGCGACGCCACGTTGCCGACGACTCATGAGCCAGCTCCCTCGTTATCATCCGGTGACGCCGGATTCTGCTCGCCAGACGAGTCGATATTCTCCGGCGGCGCATCCTGATTGTTCGTATCCTTATTTTCATCGCTATTGCTACCATTCGGGGTGGCCTTAGGCTGTGTCTCCACATAGTTCGGCGTAACCAAAAACACGCGGGTAATCTCACCGTAATCCCGCAATGTAACGATGACCGCAATGCCTTTCGGCAGATACGCCGGGTCATCCCAACGCTCCTGCCAGCCGCCTTTGCCGAAAAAACGCAATACGAAACCGTTCACGCCGGTTAACACCGGGCGTATCGCCGGTTCCTGTGTCGTCAAGGGTTCGGAAGAATCATAGAACAGCCGTTCCAGCGTATCGCCATGCAACCGATACCCGACCCGCTGCAATTCAGAGCGCGGCAGAATACCCAACGGGTTGAGCCAGCCGTTGCGGATAAAACTGACTGCCCAGTCGGCGCTACCTAACTGATAACGTTCAGCGTAAAACCCCAGCTCATAACCCTGATTACGACGCGGAACGATTTGTGAAAAATCGCGATCCATCAGGGAAAACCCCCGCTGTAACTCTGCCAGACGCGCTTCTTTACGCGCCGATGCCTCGTCGTTGCGCATCACGCCATTCATTACCTGCGACGCGGCCAGACTGAGCGCGGCGAAAATTGCCAGCGCCAGCATCACTTCCAGCAGGGTAAATCCGCTCTCTGACCGCCTCACTGTTCGGGTTCCCCCGGCTGAACCTGATAGCTACGTAATACGGCATCGGCGCTCCGGCTGTCCCGTTCATGACGAACCTCAACATCTACTGCGCGTACCCGCGTATCTGCCGTCGCCACGCCCTGAATACGCCAAAACCACGGTGAACCGGCAAAATTGACCTCACCTTGCACCCATTGGGTTTGCGGCCACTGTTTTTCCAACCGCATCACCGCCTGTTGGTTTTCCGCAATCCACAGCGCGAAGGTTTTCTCTTCCAGGCGTCCCAGGCTGTTTGCCTGCTGCGCGGTTGTTTTTAGCACCGTCAAACCAGCCAGCGCGAAAATAACCAACGCCACCATCACTTCAAGCAACGTCATTCCCTGTTGTCTCATCGCTTACTGCTCCGCTTCCGGCGAGGTGTGTACCTGACCATTGGTATCCACCTGTAGCCAGGCAGAGTTGCTGCCGTTGCGCAAGGTCAGACGAAATGGCGTCACTTCTCCGCCCGGCAGAATCAGAATGTTAGGGTCGCCATTACCCGGCGAAAAACCGGCGCCATCACCCGCAGCCCCCACCTGTGTAGACAGCTCAATTTGAAAGCCATCCGGCAGTTCGCTGGGTGAAGACATGCGGTACGGCTGCCAGGGCACCCAGACATAACGCAAGCGCTGCTGCTCTTGCGGCGAATTCTCCACCACCTGACGCTGCAACAACGCGTATTGCCAGCGGTGAGGCTGCATATAAATGCCCAGAATATGGTCATTCATCTGGCTGTCCTCCACCGCATACTGCAACTGTGCCTTGAAGCGGGCTACCTGCCAGCCGCTGTCCTGCTGCTTAGGCGCAGGAATCGCCATCATCACCAGCGTGGCGGCAATGCCGGCCAGCAACACCACCAGCATGATCTCCAGCAGCGTGAACCCCCGCTGGCGCACGATCAGGGGTTCCCGCTACCGTTGCTACCGTTGTTGTGCGCACCGTTGCCGACATTCCAGTTGCCGATATCGTCATCGGTATCCGGCATACCATCCGGGCCGTAAGAGAACACATCTATCTTGCCGTGACGGCCAGGGCTGACCAATTGGTATTCCGCACCCCACGGGTCTTGTGGTAAACGGCGAATATACCCATCCTGCGGATAGTTGCGCGGCTCCGGCGGCGTGGTCGGTTTTTTCACCAGCGCTCCCAGCCCTTGCTCGGTTGTCGGATAACGGCTGTTATCCAGTTTGTACATATCCAGTGCGCTCTCCAGCGCAACAATGTCGCTGATGGCTTTCTGCTTGTCGGCTTTTTCTTTGTTGCCCATCAGGTTCGGGACAACCAGACTGGCCAGTACGCCAAGAATGACGATGACCACCATGATTTCCAACAGGGTAAAACCTCGCTGACGTTGTTCCATGTTTTCCTTACCTCATTAACGTATCAATTTTCACTACATACTCATCAGGGTATTCAACTGCAGAATCGGCTGGAGGATAGCCAGCACAATAAACAGCACAATGCCAGCCATGCTGACCACCAGCAGTGGCTCGAACAAGCCCAGAGCCAGCGTCATTTGGGCGCTGAATTCGCGGTCCTGGTTATCCGCCGCGCGGGTCAACATGCCATCCAGCTCACCGCTGCGTTCACCGCTGGCGATCATATGGCGCATCATCGGCGGGAACAGCGATGTCTGCTCCAGCGCCTTGTGCAGGCTCACCCCTTCACGCACCGCATCGGTCGCCTGCCCCAGCCGGAAGCGGGCGTAATCGTTGGTCAGCACATCACCGCTGATACGCATCGCCTGCAACAGCGGTACGGCGCTGGAATTAAGAATGCTCAGGGTTCGGGCATAACGGGCGGTATTGAGGCCCCGCGCCACACGCCCGATCACAGGAAGGAACAATAAACGCCGGTGGAAGACAAGACGGTGTTTTTCCTGGCGCAATAACACACGACATCCCATTACCGCCAGCACCAGCGCTAAAACCACCCAGGGTCCGTAGGACCTTACCGCATCGCTGGCGCCCATCAGCAGCCGGGTGGAGAGCGGCAGTGCCTGTTTCATGTGGATAAACTGCTCGACTACTTTGGGGACCACGGCAGACAGCAGGATGGACACCACCGAAATCGCCACCAGCGTCAGCACACAGGGATAAATCATCGCCTGCTGAATACGACTGCGCATCTGCTGGCGCTGTTCGGTGTAATCCGCCAGCCGGTTCAGCACCGCATCCAGATGACCGGATGCTTCGCCCGCCGCCACCATGGCGCAATACAGCCGCTCAAAACTGCCGGGGAAATTGCCCATCGCTTCAGCCAGCGAATGCCCTTCCACCACTTTGGCGCGCACCGCTGCCATCAGCGCGCTCAGCTTCGGCTTTTCGCTCTGCTTAGCCACCGCATCCAGCGCCTCTTCCAGCGGCAATGCCGCCGCCACCAGCGTCGCCAACTGACGGGTCAGCAGCGCCAGATCACTGGCGCTGATACGATGCGAACGGCGTAGCGACAGGGAAAAGCCGCTGCGGGGAGCCGCCTCACCCCGCTGTTCCTCAATTTTGACCGGCACCAGCCCTTTTTCACGCAGCAGTTGACGCGCGTGACGAGCAGAGTCCGCCTCCTGCATTCCCTGACTTTTCTTTCCCTGAGCGTTCAATGCCTGATACTGGAACAGCGCCATGTCATTCCTCTTTCGTTACACGTACCACCTCTTCCCAGGTGGTAACGCCCGCCAGTACCTTGTCCAGCCCATCCTGACGAATCGAGACTCGCGTGTCGCCGAGCATCCGAGCGATAGCCAGTTCACTTTCACCACGATGAATAGCGGTACGCACCGTATCGTCGATCAACAACAGCTCATGAATGCCGGTACGGCCACGATAACCGCTATAACCGCATTGTTCGCAACCGCCGGGATGGTAGAGCGTGGTTCCCACCGCCAGACCGGTCTGTTGCGCCTGTTCGTCGTTGACGCTATAAGGCTGGCGACATGACGGGCACAGTGTGCGCACCAACCGCTGTGCCAGCACCCCCAGCAGTGACGTGGACAGCAGAAACGGCTCAACGCCCATATCCTGCAAGCGGGACAACGCGCCCAGCGCGCTATTGGTATGCAATGTGGATAACACCAAATGGCCGGTCAACGACGCCTGCACCGCGATTTGTGCCGTTTCGCCGTCACGGATTTCCCCTACCAGCACCACGTCCGGGTCCTGACGCAAAATAGCGCGCAAACCACGAGCGAACGTCATGTCTACCTTGGGGTTGACCTGAGTCTGCCCGATACCGTCCAGTTCATATTCAATAGGATCTTCCACCGTCATGATATTGCGTTCGGCGGAATTGAGGCGGCTCAGTGCCGCATACAGGGTGGTGCTTTTCCCCGAACCGGTAGGACCGGTCACCAGAATAATGCCGTGTGGACGGTGGATGAGCGTATCCAACTGGCGGCGATTGTGTTCAGCCATCCCCAGCGTCTCCAAATCCAGCCGGACGCTGTTTTTATCAAGCAGACGCAGCACTACACGCTCGCCATAGTTGGACGGCAGGGTCGAGACACGCACATCAATGGCTCGGCCACCGATGCGCAGCGCCATACGTCCATCCTGCGGAACGCGCTTTTCGGCAATATCCAGCTTCGCCATCACTTTGATACGGGATACCAGCAGCGACGCCAGTTGGCGCTGTGGCCGCAAAATTTCCCGTAGCACGCCATCAATACGAAACCGAATCAACAGGTGGCGCTCAAAGGTTTCGATATGGATATCGGATGCTTTGTGCTTGATAGCTTCGGTGAGCATGGCGTTGATAAGCCGAATTATCGGCGCATCATCGTCGGCATCCAGCAAATCGTCGCTGTCCGGCAGTTCTTCGGCCAGCGTGTAGAAATCGATATCGTTGCCGATGTCTTCCATCAGGCGGCGTGCTTCTTCTGAATCGCGCTGATAACGCATCACCAGTTGCCGCTCAAACTCTTCCGGGCTGACCTGACTGACCACCAACGCTACCCCGGCAACCCGGCGAGCCTCTAGTAACGCCAGTGCCGAGGTGCCGGGTACACAAACCGCCTCTGCAACTGTCGCCGACTCATCTTGCAGCAACAGAATTTGCTGTGCACGGGCAAACGCAAACGGCAATACAGGTCGCAAGTCAGGCGTGTGGGCGGGCTGAGCGCTCATCGCCCCTCCGGTTGATAAAACGCGGCGATGGATGACTGCACCTGTCGGAAGGTGTAGGTGTTGCCACCGGGTAAGCGCACCGTGTTGCTATCCAGCACGCCGCTGCCTTCACCGCGCTGCTGTTGCTGTTCGTTGTTAAAACTGCGGTATTTACTGATCGATGCATCCTGGAATTGTTTCGGGTCGCGGATGATGGTCGGTCGTAAAAACAGCATCAGATTGCGTTTTTTCACACTCTGGCTCTTCGAACGGAACAAATTGCCCAGCACCGGAATATCGCCCAATAAAGGCACTTTGCTGTTATTTTCATCGGTGGTTTTATCAAGCAACCCGCCCACCACGACCGTCTCGCCATTGCTCACCATAACTGCGTTATTCACCGTTCGGGTATTAAAAGTCACACCCAGTGAACTGTTGGCGCTGCTATTGCTGTCTGCCACGCTGGACACTTCCTGCTCAATTTGCAGCAACACCGAATCGCCTTCGTTAATCTGCGGTTTGACGCGCAGTTTGATGCCGACGGTCTTACGTTCGACAGTATTAAAAATGTTGTTTCCTGAACCAACCGTGGTTTGCGAGCCGGTCAAGACTGGCACTTCCTGGCCCACATTGAAGGTCGCTTCCATGTTATCCAGCGTCACAATACTTGGCGTCGCCAGCACATCATTTTTACTGTTGCTGGATAACGCCGTCATCAACATGGCCCAATTGCCACGATAAAATCCGGCTGTAATACCATTGAAATTACTGATCGCATTGGCATAGTCTGTTGTCAGCGAGCCATCTCTGCGGAACTGATCGGTTCCGATCACTGCCGTTGAAACCGGGATACCGGTATTGGTGAATTGGGTCATCCCGGCGCGATTATTGGCCCACTGAATCCCCAGATTCAGGCCATCCGCATCCTGAATTTCAGCAATGATTGCCTCCACCAGCACCTGCGGACGACGAATGTCCAGTTGATTGATCACTTGTTCCAGGTCGCGCATGATATCGGGCGGCGCAGTGATAATCAGCGAATTGGTTTGATCATGGGCGCGAACCGTCACTTCTTTACCCTGAATCATAATCGTGCGGCCACCTGAGCTGCTGGTTGAGCCAAACGCAGACCCAAATCCCATACTGGAACTGGACGACGAGGACGAGCTGCCATAAGCACTGTTAGACGAACTCACGTTACCACTGCTGTTTGAATTGTTGCCCGAACGCGAAGCAGAAGAGGAAGGGGAATGTGATGAATTCGTCGATGATGAATTACGGCTGCCGCTGGTTCCATTACCGGCCAGTACGTCTATCAGATCCAACGCCTTGGCATATTTGAGATAGATAACTTTGGTGCCGCCCTGCACCACTTGCTTGCGATCTAACTGGCGGATCATTTCTACTGCGCGCTGGCGGGCATTTTCTTCACCGCTCACCACCACCGAGTTGGTACGGCTATCCGCCACCACGTTGGCCAGCATAGTGCTGGGCAACGCGTTTTTCTCATCGCTCTTGCTGAGATCGTTCACCAGCTTGGCAACATCTTCTGCCGACGCATAGGTTAACGGGACGGTAATCATTTCACGATCACCGGTTTTATCCACGGTATTGACAATATCCACCAGCCGTTTGATCACTGCAGCACGCCCGGTCATCAACAACACGTTGGACGGTTCATAATGCACGACAGTACCGGCGCCGGCGTTATCGTTGAGTTGCCGCAGCAATGGCGCCAGATCACGTGCCGCCACATTATTGAGCGGCACGACTCTGGTGACCAATTCATCGCCGATGCCAGGCCGTTCGTTATTGGCCAGCGGAATGGAAGACGATTTAGCATCTTTGGAACGGATGACTTTCAATACGCCGTTATCCATCGGCACCACAGAAAAGCCATAGACATCCAGCACGCTAAGGAAGAACTGGTAGTACTGATCTTCGTTCATCATGTCATAGCTGCGTACGCTGATGGTGCCGCGAACCGTCGGATCAATAATCACCGTTTTGTTCAGGTTTTTGCTGACTGTATTGATGAATTCCTGAATATCGGTTCCTTTAAAACTGGCTGAAAACTCAGCGGCCCAGCCACACGGCGAACCAAGCAGGAGAACGGTTAACCCCAGCCACCCCCAGCTTTTTTTTATTCCTTTGCTAAACACGTTACTCGTCTCCACCTAATTCCATATAAATATCCTGACGCTGACCATCGCGTTCCACCGTCAGGGTAAAGTTATGCACATCCGCCATACGCTCCATGGCTTTTTTAGCTTGTTCCTCGTCACGCAAATCCAATCCGTTTAGGGCAACAGCCATATCATTATCCTGAAGCCCGACGCGGTAGAACGAATCGCTTTTCGGTCCCGGACTCAACCGATACCCTTGCAACTTGCTGCCGTTCATAGCCGGGGAGAAAGAGACATAATCGCTCATGGCGGTAGAAGCGCGTTGCTGAAGTTGCTCAGTGACCTGAGCACCGACTACGCCGTCCGGATTGGTTTCTTCCTGACCGTATAATCCCAACACTTCATAACGCCCCTGATACTGCAGCACGACTTTATCTGGCTGGATCGACACAATCCGGGCGTTATAACCGGGAACCTCTTCATTCACGCCACGGCTAAACTGCTCACCACCCTGGCTGATGATGGCAATAGAACGCGAAGCATCACTGCCAGCCATGACACCAGTGAGGGAAAGATTCAGCGTAGAAGGTGGCAAATTGCCCATTTGCGACGCATCCAGCGTACCCGCTTTGCTTTTTTCGGGAGAAACGCCGAATAACGTGAAGTCATTCAGGGTGACTGGTTGCTGCTTAGCCTGCGCCGGGATGATCTGCACACTGGCAACCGGTGTACTGTTCGGTAAACCAATACGCCAGAAAATCATGGCCAATTGCTGACAAAAGAGCAGCATCAGCAGATAAAATAAAATCCGTCTGATAACAGACGGTGATAACGGTGGCAGTTTCGAGATACTCATCTGCAAACATTTCCCTTGTGTTCGCCGATTATCCTTGTCACTTCGTAACGTGGAATAAGGGCCATACGGCACGATTTTTGAAGAAACCCTTGTCTAAAAACCGTACCTTCTGCATTTATGCCGTATTGATGTGGTACCAGCTATATAAATCGCCCAGCAATCGAACTCAGGATAACCTGGGTGAATGGCAAGGTAATTATTCCGGTTTGAAATTATTATTTTTTCCTGTTCTCTGGATAACCGCGCCTATGTAACCGATAACGCTCGTCTGTCGCTGAATCAGGAACAGGCTTATACCCATCATACTTCAAGTCGCAGGTGCGTTGGCTTTATTACCCCGTTGCCGCGTGACAAGGCTCTAATCAGCCTTGCCCTAACGGGCCAACGCGTTGCGTTGTTCAACATGCGAGCGTGTTGTCCTGCAACTCGAATTATTTAGGGTATATATTCTACGCCGCATAAAATCGAACATTATTTACACATTCACGCACTCATTCCATTAAGCAGCTAAATATTACCTAATAACGCAGAAAATAAAATAACCTTGCAACACATTGAATACGTAATATTGCCGACACGCGCATCCCAGGGTGGCGTCATCCTTTTATTTTGACACCCGGTTATCGATGCTGAAGATAAGGACGATAGCAATCTGAGCTGTGGACACATTAACCGTTCATAACCACACAGTAATCAGCAAGTGTTATTAGTTACTTCGCCACGGGTTCATTATCTGCATTGTCTGCGCCACATGTCGTCCATCCGGTGAAATCAACAAAACGAAACAGCGATGACACGATAGTAAAACGCCGTTTCATTAACACATATTGCGGGATTTTTTTTTGCGACCAGCCTCAAACTTTTACTGGTATTAGTGATCATCGTAATAGAACATCGCCGAAATGACATTCAGGTCACATAAATGGGATAATACATTGATTATTCCTTTATCATTCCCTGAAGAATAAGGCATTCGCGCCAGGGTGTGTTCACAAAAAGCGTCAGATTGCATAACGTTTGAGGTAAAACGTGAAAAATACACCGCAAGTGTCATCATCGTCTCAGGCAGGTTACCGTATTCCCGGTCATGTGCTGGCTGTCTACGCACTGTTGCTGTTTTCGCTGGGCTGGCTTGCTCATCAACATTGGGCAGATGTCAGTTCTCCTCCCGCTCCTGTCGATGCGATTGCCGCTTCGCCACCCACTCCTATAACGACGACAGCCGCGGCTCACGAAAAACCCATCAACATGACGTCTCCACCGGCAACTAAGACACTCACGGAAAGCCAGGAAACCGCAGCGGCATCATCAGATATCGCCGTCGCAATAGAACAGTCGCAAAAAGCGCCGTCAGGCTGGCAAAAAGCCAAATCCGGCGAACTACCCTATATCGCCTTTAGCGCACATGTTTATACGTCCGCGCCAGACAAACGCAGCGTCACACTGAACGGGGAGCGCTATCAGGAAGGAGATAGCCCGTATCAGGGGCTGGTGATCGAGCAGATTGAACAGGATATGGTGATCTTCAGCTTCAATGGTGAGCCGTTCATTCTTGATTCATTACAGGATTGGCCAGGTGGAAAACCGGGAACCGGTATCGTGGAAGGGAATATGCCACAAACCTCTGCAAAACCAGAAAAAACCGTCAGAACCACGAAAAAGTAATACAGCAACTGCCAGATATGCAGTTGCTTCCATCTCTCAGTGAACGACCATTCAGTGAATGGCCATCTCAGCGAACGGCGCGCATAGTGTCAAGAAACGGCGTCATGGAGCGGTTGAACGAGGAGCATTGTGAATTCCTGGGCGTGCCATCCTTCAACAACCCCTGATACAGATTCTCACTCAATTGCGGTAACGACTGATAACGCGTCGTGTCCCAGCCTTTTTGCGCAGCCACCTTCACCGCCGTTTTCAGCATGACGCTGTCATCCGGCAAATCGCTGCGCTCACACTGCATCCGAAGATATTTGCTGGCCGCAACTAATGATGCCAACTGGTTGATTTGTTCATTGACCGGCACGCTGGTGGTGCTGCGGGAGGAAGTGGTATTTTTCACCGGCGCTGACGTCTGACAGGCCGCCAGACTCAGGCAACAGACACCCAAAAGAACGACGTTTAATGAAGATAAATGCATGAATCGACTCTTCTTATTGATTAAGTTCCATCTATGGAAGGCCCAACCTGGGCACCCTTTTAGCAAAGCATTATCCCTTTGTCGCCACAAGTAGCGACAAAGGGCAGCGTGATCAAACTATCAGAAAAACATGACCCCCCGTCTACCCGGAGGACTTAGAGCCTATTCTATTAGAACCTATTGGCTATTATTTGCCAGATAACACGCCATCAGCCCGGAACATGGCTTTGATACCGCGTACCGCCTGACGAATACGGTCCTGATTTTCGATCAATGCGAAACGCACATGCGTGTCGCCGTAATCGCCAAAGCCAATACCGGGAGAGACACAGACTTTCGCCTCCGCCAACAGACGCTTTGCGAACTCCAGCGACCCCAGGTGTGCATAGGCATCCGGAATTTTCGCCCACACGTACATTGACGCCTTCGGCTCATCCACCATCCAGCCAGCTTCATGCAGCCCTCGCACCAGGACATTACGGCGCTGGCGATACTGCCCGGCAATATCGCGCACACACTGCTGATCACCTTCCAGTGCCGCAATCGCCGCTACCTGCAACGGCGTGAACGTACCATAGTCGTGATAACTTTTGATGCGCGCCAGTGCGCTCACCAATTCCGGGTTACCCACCATAAAGCCAATACGCCAGCCCGCCATGTTGTAGCTCTTGGACAGCGTAAAGAACTCTACTGCGATCTCTTTAGCACCGGGAACCTGCATGATCGACGGTGCTTTCCAGCCATCGTAGACGATATCGGCATATGCCAGATCATGGACCACCAACACGCCATACTGCTTAGCCAGCGCTACGACGCGCTCGAAAAAATCCAGCTCGACACACTGTGCAGTCGGGTTTGATGGAAAACCCAGAATCATCATCTTCGGTTTTGGAATGCTCTCGCGGATCGCCCGCTCCAGCTCATTGAAGAAATCAACGCCTTCGATCAACGGCACCGAACGCACCTGCGCGCCGGCAATCACCGCACCATAGATGTGGATAGGATAACTGGGATTAGGCACTAACACCGTGTCGCCGTGATCAAGTGTCGCCAGCATCAAATGCGCCAGCCCCTCTTTCGAACCAATGGTGACAATCGCTTCGTTTTCCGGGTCAATCTCTACCTGATATCTATCGGCATACCAACGGGAAATCGCCCGGCGCAATCGGGGAATACCGCGCGATGTGGAATAACCGTGGGTGTCTTCACGCTGGGCTACCGTACACAACTTCTCGACAATGTGCGGCGGTGTGGGACCATCTGGATTGCCCATGCTGAAATCAATAATGTCCTCGCCCCGACGACGGGCAGCCATTTTTAATTCAGCGGTAATATTAAAAACATAAGGAGGGAGACGATCAATGCGCGCAAAACGGCGCGGGGAATTAGAATCAGCCATAATATCCTCAGAATAACGTGAGCGCCCGGACCGTCCGAGCGACGCCTGACCCGCGCAACGGGCCGTTATTCACCCTATCGGAGTTAGCTGGTGCTGTCGATAGTGCACTGATTATTTTTTACCAATCGTTTTGCGCCTTGCCAGTCGGTTTTCAAGGGTAATGACTGTCGGTATCTTCACAGATCGTTTTCCTATGAAAGACCGTAGCAACACGCTTTCACCCACACGGGGAAATCAGTATCTTTATGCGCGATTACGACGTGCGATACGCTTTGCCCCTAATGCCTTTGACTGCTGCCGGCAGAACTGCCCGTCTGATTCCTGAATTTTTTCTCCGCATGTCTGAAGCCGTCGCATCTCATCAATACGGCGCTGTGACATGGTTTTTATGTCCGACATCATTAAGGAGTGTTGTCATGCAGCGAATAGTTTATGTTGATGGCCATTATCTGCCGGAATCCCAGGCCACCATTTCAGTGTTCGACCGCGGGTTTCTGTTTGCCGATGCCGTATATGAAGTGACGTCTGTTATTAACGGCGGCCTGATCGATCTGGATGCCCATCTGGCGCGACTACAGCGCTCCTGCCGCGAACTCTCTTTGTCGCTACCGGTGTCGAACGATGACCTCAAAGCCATCCACCGGCAACTGATTGAACAAAACACCCTGCAGGAAGGCTCGATTTACCTTCAGCTCAGCCGTGGCAACGGTGGTGATCGCGATTTCTACTTTCCATCAGCCGATATCAAACCTACGCTGGTCCTGTTCACTCAGGCTCGCCCGATTATTGCTCATCCCAAAGCAGAAACCGGGTTGTCAGTGGTCACCTGTCCAGATATCCGCTGGCACCGCCGCGATATCAAAACCGTCAGTTTATTGGCAGCCTGTATGGCTAAAGAATACGCACATGCCCATCACGCAGACGATGCCCTGTTAGTCGAAAACGGTTTCATCACCGAAGGCACCTCCTGCAATGGTTACATCGTGCTGGAAAACAATACCGTAGTTACCCGCCCGCTGAGCCACGATATCCTGCACGGCATCACTCGTCAGTCGCTGCTGGCGTTGGCGGAACAACAACAGATTTCAGTAGAAGAGCGCCCCTTCACGCCAGAAGAAGCCTGGCAGGCACGGGAAATATTTATCACTTCAGCCACGTCATTGGTGTTGCCGGTTGTGAAAATCGATGGTCGTCAGGTGGGTGACGGCAAACCAGGACCTATCACTCGCCGTCTGCGTGACATCTACATCGACATGGCTCACGCTCAGACACGCACGCCATTACGATAACGGCCTCACCACGTTGCAGACCGGCTCCCCGATGAACGATAAAAGCCGGTCTGTTTTCTGCATCGCAGCACTTGTTCCACGACAATCGCCACGTATTACTACTATTTGGGTAACGTATCTATTGGTTGGGTAACGCATCTATTGGTTGTAGCGCGGAAATATCGATGTTGCTTTCCAGCACCATTTTTTGCGGCACTGCCAGCGGAATATTTTCTGCTCTCAAGCGCTTGATGATATCGAACAACAGATCGCTCTTAGCCGACGCCACCGCTCGCGGGCTGCTTACATAACCGGTCACGCTAAGCACCATGCCGTTTGGCGTTAGTTGGCTGAACATCACCGACGGTGCTGGCGCTTCCAGAATTTTTTCATGCTCATCGTAGGCATTCAGCAGAATGTTTCTGACCATTTCTGGATCAATATCCAGCGGGAAGGTCAATGCCAGTGTTGCCACCCCTTGTGGGTTACCCATCGTAATATTGCGCACATTCTGTGAAATGAACTGGGAATTAGGCACAATCACAGTAGAGCGGTCTCCTAACTGAATTTCTGTAGCACGCACATTGATACGGCGAATGTCCCCTTCCACCCCACTGATGTTGACCAAGTCGCCCACTTTGACGGGTCTCTCCGTCAGCAAAATCAACCCGGAAATGAAGTTCTTCACGATTTCCTGCAAGCCAAACCCGATCCCAACCGACAGGGCACTGACAATCCACGCCAGTTTGCTCCACTCGATCCCCAACGTCGCCAACGTCAGTAAAATAATCAGGATGTAGCCGATATTGGAATACAAGGTCACCAAAGAGGCTTTAATACCGGCGTCCAGCATCGTTTTCGGGAAGAATTCGTTTTCCAGCCAACGGCGGGAAACGCGCAAACTATAAATACCTACCACCAGCAAGATGACGGCATTGACCAGATGAGCAGGCACAATGCTGATGGATTCCAGACCTTTCCCGCCCCAGATTTCTGCTACTTTCTGCACCAATTCAACCGGCGTGGTGGAACCGAATGTACCATTCAGCAATGCTACAACAGCCATGAAAATCAGCAGGACTTTCAACGCAGCGGACAAAACCGTCGCCACCTGATCCAGATGACGGTCATCTAGATTCAGCGTGTGCTTTATCTGTCGGCCACAGGCGAATTCAGGTGAAAACAGGCTTTCGCACACATCCTCCACAAAGGTGGTCGATAGATACAGCAGGGATAACACCATGCCAACCCACACCAGTTCGTACGTCAGAAAGCTCGCCAGCGAGATATAGCCAATCAGCAGCGCCACCAGTACCGCAAGCGTAGTCAACAGAACGGCCAGATGAATCAACCCCGCCAGTGTTGAACGGGCTTCAGGCGTTTCACCCGCCTCCACCATACGCCGACGAACCTGATCGCTGCGCAGGGCTATTGCCCCGGATGTCAGAGCCAAAAACAGTGACGATAATCCGCTACCTACTATTGTCACCCCCACAGAAATACCGCTGACGGTATTAATCTGTTCAATGACGCCAAAAATGACAATAAAGCTGGTAATCGCTACCGAGAAAGGCTTCATCGCTTTCGCCACCGGGTTCGCAATCGCCGGTAACCGCCACGATGGGCGTTCGTTAGAAAGAAAGGCTCGTCCGACTCCAGAAATCATGGAGCAGAACACAACCAGCCGCACCAGCCCATCCATAAAACCTTCGGCGCGGTCAGTCACATCGCCATGACGGGTGAAGACATAATCCACTAACAGGATCGCACACCCCATCATCAGCACAGTAGAAAACACCACGGCGATAGCCAGGAAGCTGCGTCGCAGACGCCCCTTTGGCAGCAGGTGAATGCCTGCAAGCGCCAGATATTTCTCCAGCAGCTTCCGCCCTGCCGTACCCAGTGCCACTGCCAGCAACAGGAAAAACGCCGAACCATAACGCCATTCAGGTTGCCAGGCTTCAATAAACAACGCCGTAAGGTCGTCTTTCAAATCCGATAACCGCTCAATATCTTCCTGTACCGGCTTGATAATAGGTGACCAAAAATGGCTGCCAAGAATACTGCCGGAGTTAAGCGCCAACTGGTTCTTCAGTAGATTACGACGCAATGCCAGAATCTGCGTAGACAGGTTCTCAGCGCCGGTTTTTATCGCCTGCACCTGGTTGAACTGCGAATCCAGTTTCTGCTTTTGTTGATTGAGCGTGGCACGTTTACGTGTAACTTCTGCGGTTTCGCTTACAGCAGCCTGGGGCTGTGGCGCGGGTCCCAGTACGTCCAGTTGAGCTTGCAACTGCGCACGCATCGGCGTCAGAACACCGACAAGCTTATCCGCACTGGCAACCAGTTCCCGCGTGGTATCATTTAGTGCGTTGAGTTTGGCGTCGGCATTAGCGCCGGAAACCTGCTGTTTGATACCGTCCAGCTGTTTTTGCAGCTTCACCAGTTCGGTATCCACATTCACCTTTTCCGTGGTTTCGCCCTGCCCATCAGGCGCAGGGTCCGTCGCCGCAACACTTACCGAGCTGAAGGCAAACAGCGCCATCAGCAATATACACCCGTACACTCCAACCAGACCTTTACGCATCACTCAATGTGCCCTTGCCCTTGATACGGTAGTCAGCCAACACAGCAATCTCTCTGCGCAGGTTGCCTATTAATAAGCCTACAGGGCTACCTGCAGGCGAGATGGTTAATAACTTACTCAGCAATGGAAGTAAAACTCAAACAGATATCGCCGAAACTGCTCAGATTGCGAATCCGCATCCAATATGCCGGTGTTATTTGCCGTCATAGCAAGGGACAATACGATGGTTGTTCAGGGATTCGCCGACCGGTCCGAATCACGCGCCAATTCATTGACTCATCAGTGATGCCGGGTATAATCCAGCCCACATCGCCAAGCGTTACCCTATTCAAGGCGCCCTTAGCTCAGCTGGATAGAGCAACGGCCTTCTAAGCCGTAGGTCACAGGTTCGAATCCTGTAGGGCGTACCATTTTCAAATAAACAGACATCAACCTATCCCTGCTTCGCGGCAAACATCCTTGACGATATGGCCGGTTTCAACGAACTTGAGAACGGCAATAATCTGATGCTCAGTAAATCGAGCTTTGCGCATAGCGAGCTCCTCAAACGGGCATAATCAGCATGTCGGAATATCTCTAAAAGTGAATGCCTCGGCTCACAGGGATATTTACAATTATAAATAATAAATTACAACTGCGAGCCTTAATTAATTGTTAAAATCGCCTTACTGATTAAATGGACTATCAGTAGTAATTATACGTTCAGACCGTTAGGTTTATGAATTATTATTACATTATTGTTACATGAAAGGAATCTATCATCATGATTATTGTAAGTGATCGTGTTAATAGCATCCGTGATTCACACGTCCGCCTTGGTACACTCGGCCCAGAAGGAACCAGTAGTGAATACGTAGCTAAAAAATTCATAAAAAATCATTTAGACAGCAATAATACGGAATGTGAAATAAAACTATATAACACGTTCGAAGAAGCCAGAGAAAAACTCCTTGATGGTTCAATAAATTATATACTCTGCCCTCATGCTTATAAAAAAATAAACGATTTTTATATGAGTCCTCTCATCTCTCTGATAGAGATATTTCAATGTGATACACCTATGTATGGTGTAGCAGTAAGGCAAGACTATTCATTTGAAAATAAAGATCTTGAAGAACAAGTCATCGTGAGCCATTCAGCACCTCTGGAATTAGTAACTAATTACCTGGGGAAAAAAGCAAATTTCCATATAGTAAACTCAACAAGCAAGGCTGCTGAATTGGTTTCTAATGGCGATTTCAACTTAGCTATCACAAATGAAGAAGCCGTGAAAAAATTTGGTCTGAGATTTGTGTATGAGTTTAAGAGAATTTCAATGAGTTGGTCACTTTTCGGCAGAGTATGAATTCGCCACTATTTATTAACTAATATACTAAAAAGGATTTTGTATATGAAAAAAGAATTTTTTCCGCAAGCAAACCTGATTGAATGGGAAAATGGTGTCCGACAGTATAGTACAAGCCGTGGCGATACCGAAATTTTAATTAGCTATATCCCACCAAAGACTATTGTAAAAGCCCATGGTCATCACCAAGCCCAAATCGGTATGATCCTCAAAGGTGAGCTTTACATGGAGGTTGGCGGCGAATCCAGAGTTATGAGGCCCCTGGAATCCATTTATGTTTCACCACCAAATATATTGCATGGTGGTGAAAACAAGACCGATGAGGAAGTTATTGCGATTGACATTAAAAGATTCAAAAAAGGTGAGGATTACTCTTTAGAAAATCGGTTTTTTAAGACTATACATAAAGAAGAAAAGTTAATGAACGTCATGGATGTTCAATTCTTCCATGCTAATTGGGCAGAGATAATGCTAGTCGACATACCTTGTAACGGTGGGGCGATGCCTAAGCACAGACATAAGCATGAGCAAATAGGGATCTGTATTGGTGGAGAATATGACATGACCATAGAAGACGTTAATACGACCATGAAATTTGGAAAATCATATTTTTGCCTGGAAAATGAGTTTCATAGCGCCATAAATAACAGTGATGAAAATGCCAGGTTAATCAATATCTTCATCCCTCCACGTTATAATAACGCAGCAACTGCGTGAAAAATCTGGCAAGAAAAGCGTGCAGCATACCGACACCCGCCCGGCGGTTGCGACGTCCCCATGCGTACCGGTAGTTCCGCACCGGACGGGCACGCCGCGCGCGGCTCTCAGACGGTGTCGGGCTGTTTCTGCGAAGCGCCCTCCAGTGAATGCGTTAACCGTGAGCGTTGCCAGTCAATGCGCTCAAAGAACATGATAGTCAGCCCCGCCATCAGCAGGTTAGTGATGGGAAATGCCCACCACAAACCGGATACACCAAGCGACGTATAGTGCGATAACCCCCACGCCAGCGGGATTTGCATCAGCCACTGAGAAACCAGCGCCAGCGCCATCGTCGTCATGGTGCGCCCTGTGGCGCGAAACGCGCCGTTTAACGCCATCTGTAAGCCAATTAACCCATAACTGGGGGCAATCAAGTGGAAGAACTGCATTCCGTGAGCAATCACCAGCGGCTGATTAGGGGCAAATGTGCCGATAATATAAGGGCTAAATACCACCCCTAGCAGGCCAATCACAGTCAGTATCAGAAATGAAATCGCGCCACTGAGTCGGCCAATCGCCCGCGCGCGTTCAGATTGTCCGGCACCGACATTTTGCCCCACCAACGTTGCGGTGGCGATTGACATCCCTATCGCTGGCACAATCACCAGCGCATTGATATTAATCACCACACCGTACGCCGCAGTGACATCGGTGCCCAGCCCAGTCACCAGCGTCATCATGCCGCTTGCGCCCAGGGCGTGCGCGCAGAGTTCAATGGATGCAGGCATGCCAAGACGCGCGACGGATTTCACCATGTCTATTTTGGGTTTCATCGCACGAAAAGAGATCTTAAGGCCCACACGACCAAAGCGTAATACCAGTAACCCCGCGACCAGCGCAATGCCCTGATTAATCAGCGTGGCGATCGCCGCCCCGGCTACGCCAAAGGCAGGAATCATGCCATAACCAAAGATAAATAGCGGGTCCATGATGGCGTTAAGAATCAGCGTGCCCAACGTTATCAATAATGGAATACGCACTTCACCCGCGCCTCTCATCAAAGATTGCAGCATGACAAAACCAAAGGTAAACATTTGACCACCGAGGAGCACACGCAAAAAGCCAAGGGCATCAGGAAAGACGTCTTCCGGAGTGCCCAGCACGTGCAACATCCAGGGGGCAAGAAAATACCCCGCCACCGAGATAGGTATTGCAAATAACAATGCCAGCATGAATACCTGGGCTGCAATATCATTTGCCTGCCCATGCTGGCGAGCGCCGATACACTGCGCGACTAATGTTGTTCCCGCTATGCTCAACCCTAACCCGAAAGCAAAAGCAAGAAAAATGATGGGCTGACTTACCGATATCGCCGCCACGGCCTTCTCACCCAAACGCCCCACCCAGAACGCATCAACCATGATGTATCCTGACTGTAAAAGATTGGCCAAAATAACGGGAACACCTATTTTGACCAGTGAGTGTAATATTGAACCTTGCAACAAGGTATTTGATGTTTGATTAGCGAGTTCAGAAGACAAGAATTAATCCCTTAATATAAGTGGTTATATATCCTAAATAATTCGCGTTTCAGAACAAAGCGCATTGCATGTTGAATAATGCAACTCCTTGCTCCTTCAGAGCAAGGCTCATTATGAGCCTTGCAATGCGGCCACTGAGCCATTCCCCGGTAGCTTATTCAAATCAGTCACCGGAGTGAAGCAAAGCAGCCAACGGACATCAGCCTGAAATATGACGGGTATAAAATATGCATAATTGGCTCATTCCACCATGCAACTTGATTACGTCATCATGATCAAGCCCCCCCAGGTAAGTTACTCTCCCGGAAGATAAGTAGCTTGCCGAGCAACTCCTGCCGAATTCTATTATCCTGACCGATAGTGGAAATATGAATACTCATTAGTGCCCTGTCCGGTTTGGCGGGTGAGATATCTATTTCGGTAATCTTTGCTTTTATTCGTAAAACATCACCAGGTCGTGTAGGACGAAGCCAGGTAATCTTCTCAACACCTTTCCCGATGATACCATGTGCCAGAGGTAAGCTTTTCACCAGCAGAGTCATAGTGATACTTACTGTATGCCAGCCACTCGCCGCCAGCCCTCTGAAGAGGGAATCTTTTGCCAGTTTATCGTCCATATGAAAAGGTTGCGGGTCATATTTCATCGAAAATTCGATTATTTCTTCCGCGCTGACATAATACTCTGGGCTATAAAAAACCTGGCCGATTTTAAGGTCATCCAGATATAATTTGGATAGCGTTATGTCCCTTACTTCACTTCCTATAGAGTATTCTTCAGCACTATTCAAATAGCCGATTGAATAATTTTCATCTTGCATATTCACGAGCCTCCCTTTCCAGCATGAACATATCCGCCGGATGCTCACAGTTCACTACTCCAATAGACTGTGTCTTCCATTCGCAACCGTCGGTTAAAATTAGCGACATTACTCGTCTATGAAAAGGCCATCCAACCGGTTTTATTTTGGCCTTGTCTCATCCGAAATTTTGTAAAAATGTCTGCATTATCAAACGATAAATAAACGTTATAACGAAATATCTGCTCAAACATTAAACCGGGCTGATGCACATAACTGTGACCGGGATAAATACGAACCTGTCCAGGTAAAATCGCCTTGAGACGTTCAATACTCGAAAACAAATTTGCAGCAGCTGTATTATTGGCACACAGCCCACATCCCTCTATGAATAGCGTATCGCCAGTAAATAGGTGCTGACCGATCCAATAACACGTACTTCCCGGCGTATGGCCCGGCGTAATTATTGGACGAATCAACATTCCTGCTGTTTCCCAGGAACGCTCTTCAAACGCACGCATAGAGGGAATAGTAAAACCCGAAGACTCCACCTCCTTACGTGATATCCACACCGGGCAATGATGTTTATCTGCCAGACACTCAGCAAGATCAATATGGTCAGGATGAGCATGAGTTATCAGTATTCCCGCCAGATCTGCATTGGCATTCTTCAGCATGGCTTCCAGTGTGTCTATTTCCCATGCCGGATCAATCAACAACGCCTGGCCCAGGCGACGGTTAAGCACCATATAGTTGTTATTAATAAAGCGACCACGACTGACTTTTAACGTCGTCACCGCAATATCGTCTGATGAAGTCGTGCGTATTAACGCCGACGACACCTTCTTATTTTCCAGCCACATCGCACTTACTCCGAACCGTCAATCGTACAGAACCTCATTCCCCAACCGGGAATGAACACCAGGCATCGTTGTGTTCAAGAACCTCCAATACGTCAACTCGAACACCGGAGGTGTTATGCTGATATCACCGAACCTATTTCCGGTTAATGTAATAGTTTTCTCTAACCATTAACGACGGAATTGAACGCGATGGCGTCAAAGGCGCAAAATAAACCGTCATCACAGGAATATCGAATTTCTCACCGATGGATATCGCCAGTGGAACAACCTGATTCACCACGGTGATCAAGCGGCTATTTCTAGCCGCTTCAATTGTCTGTGCCTGTTTGCCCCAAAGAGACATCAATTAACTGACGACTCCCGACATTTTTTTCACACCCTTGCAGGACAAATCCCCATCCATCAATTCTTGTTCAACCGCTCTCGTCTCTGGAAGCGACCGTGATATTTCAGCACGCTTTCCACCTCTAAGACTTACTCTTTAGGAATGATGACTTTCATGCTCTCAAAACCATGTAAAAAGTTAGAGTAAATACGTTCCGGTTCTTCAAGCACCTCGATTTTGGAAAAACGCTTGAGAATTTCTTCCCAGACAATCGCCAGTTGCATTTCGGCAAGCCGACTGCCAAGACAGGTATGGATACCCACACCGAAGGAGAGATGCCGGCGGGCACGCTCACGGTCAATGTTGAAGACTTCAGGCTCTTCAATTGCCGAGGCATCGTGGTTGCCAGACGTATACCACATGACGACACGGTCACCTTCCTTGATGGTTTTACCACGCAGTTCAATATCGCGGTTGGCAACACGGCTCATAAAGTTGACTGGGGGATGAAAACGCAGCGTTTCCGATACCATCGGCATCACCAGTTCAGGATTCGCCTTCAACTTGGCAAATTCCTCAGGGTATTTATCCAGCAAGTACAGGCTGCTTGAAATGGTATTACGTGTCGTATCGTTACCACCGATAATCAGCAGCACGATGGTGCCGCGATACTGCTCCAGGGTCATCTCGCAGGTATCAGGATGATGCGCCAGCATGGAGATAAGGTCATAGCCTGGCGGCGCATTACGACGTTTTTCCCACAGCTCTTCAAACACCTGATAGCATTTGATGGTCTCTTCCGCCTTCTGCTCCCAACTGGTCACCGGGCCATGTCCCGGCTCGAACATCAGCAGGTCAGACCAATACGTCAGCTTACGGCGCTCTTCAAAAGGAAAATCAAGCAGCGTTGCCAGCACCGTTGCCGTCATCTCTTTGGAAACCCGATCCACCCAGTCAAAGGGTTCGCCAATCGGCAAGGCGTCGAGAATAACTCCCGCACGCTCACGCATGATCGGTGCCATTTTCGACAGATTGGAAGGCGCTACCGCCGGTGCTACCGCCTTGCGGTGTTTGGTGTGCTCAGGCGGGTCCATCGTAATGAAACCCACGTTCTTGCGCCGTTCATGGCCGAGCGCCTGCATGGCCTCTTCGAGTCTGTTCTTCTCTTCAATCGATTTCAGATCGATATTTTGAGTAGAGGTGAAATCGCGGTGATTGGTTCCAACCGCACGGATATCGTCCCACAATGTAATTGACCAATAAGGCCCAAACTCGCTTTCCGGTGTGAAATGCACCGGGTCTTCACGTCTGAGACGCTCGAACACCGGCAATTCAGTCGCATTCACGAAACGATCCCGACGCGCAGGGTTCAATTTCTCCAATGGGATAGCATTAACATCTTCAACAACATCCTGTAATTGTTTAGTCATTTTCATCCACTCATTACGTTTTTAAAGCGTACTACCGCACCATCCACATCTGCATCGACAGTGCGATAGCACCGGGTTGCAGAAAGAGCCAACCCTGCCCTTGCTGCAGTACGGGGACAAGCCCTTCTATTCATTCACCTGCTATTCATTCACCTGCTACTCATTCACCTGCTACCTGTCGTTCACCGTAGCGGTTTTGGCGCTATCAGCCTGCACAGACTGCACAAACTGGAGCCACCCTCGCGCCAGTTCAGTCACATGCGGCGCCTTCAACACCGTAAAGTGCTGTGCTGGCCCGGCGATGGTTTCAAGTTTGTCTGCCCAGTAGGCCCATCCTGCCGCATCGTCATATCGACGCTGGCGATCCGCATCAGGCTGTTTCCATGGATCTCGCACCTGAATCAGGTTCACCGGACCGTGGTAGCGCGCGGTCGGTCGATACTGCGTTTGTCTGGCGGCATAAAAGGTTTGCCACGGGCCTTGCAGCAGCCGTGAAGACGAATGGGCCGGAATTTTCCCTGCGCGGTGCAAGTGTTGGTGAACAACAGACAGCATCTGTTCAATGTTGTGGTTGGCGTAAAGCGAGTCATCAATCGCCAGCGCCATCTCTAACGTGAATCCGATGCTCTCAACATACTCGCGCATACAGGTAGCCAGGCTCGGCGTGACGGCGTCTTCCTTGCGGCCAAGAGGCGCTTCGGAATCAATCAACGTCAAAGACGCCACCACACCTCCCTGAGCCGCCAGTCGGCTCGCCATTTCAAAGGCAACCTGCCCACCAAAGGAGTGACCAAGCAGGTGAACAGGCGTCTTCTCATTGATACCCGCCTGACGAAGCGCCGCGAGGTTACGTTCAGCCACCGCTTCAACCGACAGATCAGGCTCGCCGACACCGTCGATCCCTTTCGGCAGCAGGCCATAAACCGGCTGATCGTCAGGCAGTGCCTGTACGAACGGCAGAAAATCCGTCACGCTTGCGCCAGCCCCTGGCACACAAAACAGCGGCGTGACGGCGGCTGTACCTTTTTGCAAGGTGATAAGCGGCTTGAAATCCGCTGTTGATGCAGGCGCTGAACGTGTCGCAGGGCGTTGCACCACATCCAGCTCCGGCCCCTGATGACTGGCCTCATTAAGCGTGCTTATCGGCGCATCCGGGCTGGCGACCATCGCTTCCAATGTAGCGAGATAACCGGCGGCCATACGCTCGGCGGTTTCACGACGGAATAGATCGAGGGCATACTCCAGAATGCCCTCCAGCCCCTGCGGTTCCCCCGTCTCATCGTATTTTTCATACAGCGTGAAATAGAGATCCCACTTGGCATGTCCGCTGTGTACGGGATAAAGCTGCGCGTTCAACCCAGGAACATTGAGGGCTTCCGATGGGGCGTTTTGCAGGATCATCATGGTCTGGTACAGCGGGTAGTGAGACAATGGACGCTCCGGCAGTAACTCACTGACCAGTTTCAGGTAAGGAATATCCTGATGCCCATACGAACTGAGTGCCTGTGCGCGCACCCTTGCGAGTACCTCATTCACGGTGGGTTCGCCGGAGGTATCAACACGCATCACCCACTGCGTCAGGAAGCACCCCACCAGATTATGTAGCGCTTCATCGCTGCGACCGGCTGAAATCGCGCCCAGCGGAATATCGGTGCCTGCGCCAAGCTGGGTGTAATAGATGCCGAGTGCCGCCTGCAATACCATCGACAGCGTCATGTTGCGCTCACGAGCCAACTCACTCAGCCGCTGGTGCAAATCGACATTGATCTGCAACGGCACCAGTTCGCCACGATAGCTGGGTTTAGCCGGACGTGGGTAGTCTTGCGGCAGCGCCAGCGTTTGCGGTACTCCTGCAAGGGTGGTTTTCCAATACGCCAGTTGTTCCGCATACAGGCTGTTCGCATCGTCAGGGGAGCCGAGCAGCTCGCGGTGCCATACCGCATAATCGGCATACTGAACAGGCAGCGGCGTAAACTGCGGTGCATGACCGGCAAGACGCGCCTTGTAGGCCAGAGTGAGATCTCGCGTCAGCGGTGCCAGTGAAAAGGCGTCACAGGCAATATGGTGAAATAGCATCACCAGAATATGTGTTTGTGGCCCTACCCGCAGTATTGACGGACGGAACGGCAAATCTTTCGACAGGTCGAATAATGAGGTAATCGCCGTAAACACCGCCTGTGATACCTGCCCGGCTTCCACTTGCGTGTACGGGACATCGATATGCACCTTAGCAAAGGGTTCGATGACCTGAACCGACTGGCCATCTACCACCGCAAACCGGGTGCGCAGCGGTTCATGTCGTTCCACCAGATCGTACAACGCAGCCGTTAACGCGACCACATCCAGTTCGCCTTCAAGCGAGACCACAATCGGCGTATTAAGTGACGCACCACCACGGACAGTATGCCCCACCCACATCAACTGTTGGCTGTAAGAGATGGGCAGCAGATCCGGTCGCGGTTCCACGCGGGTCAACGGTTTGCGCACTTTGACCTGCTCATCAAGCTGTTTCGCCAGTTTCGCTACCGTCGGGTTTTCAAACAGTAACCGAACCGGCAGTTCAATCCCCAATCGACCACGGATACGAGCGATTAATCCGGTAGCCAGAATGGAATGCCCACCCATTGCAAAGAAGTCATCGTCAATGCCGATTTGCGGCTGCTGGAGTAATTCGGCATACAACTCGCACAGCACCGCTTCGCGCGTATTACGCGGTGCCCGATAGACCGCGGTATCGCTAAATTCCACCGCAGGCAGTGCTTTGCGGTCCACTTTTCCGTTTGCGTTAAGCGGGAATTGCGCCAGCGCAACGATACGTGCCGGCACCATATAGTCGGGCAGGCGTGTACTGAGGTAGTCCTGCAATTCTGCCTCAGAGAACGCCGTCTCAGAGGCCTGCAAACCTGCGCCAACCACGTATGCCACCAGACGCTTGCCGCTGCCGTTATCCACCGCCATCACCAGCGCATTCTCAACCAGCGGATGTTCCGTCAGACGCGTTTCTATCTCACCCAGTTCAATACGAAAACCGCGCAACTTGACCTGTTGATCGTTACGCCCGATAAACAGCACATTGCCGTCGTCCTGATAACGCACCAGATCGCCGGTACGATACAGGCGGGCGTGCGGGTCATCGACAAACGGGTCGGCGACGAAACGCTCGGCGGTCAACTCATCCCGGTTCAGATAGCCAAGCGCAACGCCATCCCCACCGATATACAGCTCGCCGACCGCACCGACGGGCACCGGATGCTGGTGTTTATCCAGCACATAGAGCCGGGTATTGCCGATAGGCCGCCCGATAGGAATGCTGGAGGTGTTATCCACCACATCGTGGATCGGATAAACGGTGGCGAACGTGGTGGTTTCCGTCGGGCCGTAACAATTCACTAATTTCGCCATGGGTGCCGCGCGCAGCACATGGGCGATGATATTGGGATCGACAACATCCCCACCGAAAAACACCGCCTTGAAGCGAGGAAATACCGGTATCAATTCGTTGCAAAGCTGGCTGAACAACCCGATGGTCAACCACACCAGATTGACCTCATGGCGCTCCAGAGTCCGAACCAGTGCAGCCGGATTAAGCAAGGTATCCTGATCGATCACCACGCAGGCACCGCCATTGAGTAACGGTCCCCACATCTCCAGCGTGCTGGCGTCAAAGGCGGTATTGGCATCCAGAGTCATACGCGCGCCAGGCCCAAAGTCGCTAATACCGCTATTGATGACCAGCCGATTGATGGCATAGTGCGGCGTGACGACACCTTTCGGTACTCCGGTGGAGCCGGAGGTGTAAATGATATAGGCTGGGGCACTGGCAGAAATGTGCACCTCAACCGCGTCCGCACTCGCCTTTGCCACCTCCGCGCTATGCACATCGATTACCGGCAGGTTGATATCTGCCGCCAGCACCTGATGCGCATCGCTTATCAGCAAGCGGGCAGAGCAATCTTCAATAATCCATCTCAAGCGTTGTTGCGGCGCCAGTGGGTCCAGCGGCACGTAAGCCGCCCCCGCCTTGAGTATGGCAAGCGTCGCCGCCAGCAAGGCGCTGCCACGCGGCAGCAGCAACGCAACAAAGTCCCCCGGCTGCACCCCTCGCGCAACCAGCACCTGTGCCAGACGGTTGGCACGCTGATCCAGGCTGCTGTAGCTTACCTGCTCGTCCCCCTCGATGACTGCTACCGCGTGCGGGGTCCGTGATGCCTGCTGCTCGAACAGACGGTGAACTGGCGTATCCGCCGGATACGGTACCGTCGTGGCGTTCCAGTCAACCAGCAGTTGGGTACGTTCGCTGGGCGGAAGAATCTCCAGCTCATGCATCGGTGTTGCCGGAGCGTTATCCAGCGCATCAGCCAGGCTTTTCATGGTCTGCTGGAGATAACCCGCAATCCGTTGTGCAGACAACGGCGCTGCCGCAAGCACGTTCAAACGCAACGTCTCACCGAAGTCATCCACTGACACGCTCAACGGGTAATCGGTGCGCTCCTCAAAGCCGTGCCATTCCACCTCATCTCGCTCGCCAGTGGTATCCACGCTTTCGTCTTCAGACTGCTGGTTATGACGGTAGTTGAATAACACATTGAACAACGGGGTTGGCGGTGCAATCCCACTACAGCGTTGAGCCAGACTGAGCGAGGCGTGTTCATGGTCCAGCAATGCCGCCAGACGCTTATGCGTTAAACGCACACTTTCTTCCACGCCAACATGCCCCAAATCAAGGCGGATCGGCAGCGTATTAATGAACGGTCCCATGATCTGGTCGGCCCCTTCCCCGGCCTGTAAACGGCCAAGCAGGATGGTGCCGAACACCACGGTATCGTTGTCGCTGGCGCGCGCCATCACCTGTCCCCACACCAGATGACAGAGGCTACCCATGCTGACGCCGAGACGGCGCGCCTGCGCACGCAAACGTGCGACAACGCCCGGCTCGACATTCTGGCGTAACTCCTTCACCCCAGTGTTATCCGCCGTACCGGCTGACATGCCGAATGCCAGCGTCGGTTCATCAATATCACCCAGCATCTGCCGGAAGAACGTCTCATGCTCCTCCTGCGTCGTCCCGGTGCGCACCTTAGCGATCAGACGGCGGAAGGGTTGCGGCGCAGGCAATATCTGACCACGTCCCATCAGAAAGGCGGTAATGTCCCGGATCATGATCTGCAACGATGTAATATCGTCGATCAGATGATGCAGCAGCATCAGCATCTCAAAACGCCCGGTTTGCGGGTCACGCGCAGTATACAGACTCAGCAGCGGCGCCTGAGTCAGGTCAATACGGTAATGCGATGGGTTATAACGCTCGACCAACTGCGCCATGATCGGGCCATTGGCCGGGTCCAGCTCAACTTCCGTCACCTGCACCGGCGCATTACGCAGCACCACCTGCGCGGTACGCGATACCCCGTGCGAGAAAAATGCCGTGCGCAAAATGTCATGCCGATCCACGGTCTGTTGAACCGCCTCGACATAGCGCGTCATCACCTCACGGTTAGCCAGTGAAATTCGGGCAAACTGTAGGTACGGGTCCCCTTTTTCGCTCAGTTGGTGCAAAAAGAGAATCCCTTCCTGTAACGGCGTCAAGGCATAGATATCCTGCACATTCGCCACGCCACCCGGCACATTGGCAACAATATGCGCAATATCCGCCTGGGTTAGCTCGATCAACGGCAACATATCCGGCGTCAGGTGGGTCGTCTGCGGCGTGATCAGGTTCACCGGCACCCTTGAGCCACCACTCCCGTCTTGCGAGGAGAGCGCTCTTCCCTGGCGCAGGGCGTCAACAAGAGCCGCTTTGTGCTCCCGCAACGCCGCTTTGATATCAGGGGTCAATGACCCCTTTGCTGCCTTGATGACCAGTGCATCACCATCAAGCGATAAGGCGATGTTGGCCTGATCCAGTATCTGCAAAATGTCATCAAAATCAGTCATAATCTCATCTCATCGAGTTCAATGGTACGAGCGGACAGCTCAGCTAACGTCGGGCTATCGAACAGGGCGCGGATCTCCGTGCTCAAATCGCGCTGGCGCAAATGCTCCATCAGTTGCACCGCTAACAGCGAATGCCCACCCAACTCAAAGAAGTTGTCGTGACGTCCGATGCGTTCAACGCCCAGCAGTTCCTGCCACAACTCCGCCATCGCAATTTCAATGTCGCCCTGCGGGGCTTCATAAGCACGACGGGAGAAGGAGGAATCATCAGGCTGCGGCAGCGCCTTACGGTCCAACTTGCCATTAGCAGTCAGCGGCAGTTGATCCAGTTTGACGAATGCCGCAGGCACCATGTATTCCGGCAACTGGGCGGCCAGGCTGCTGCGCCACTGCGCGATATGATCAGAGATACTCACCTCTTCGGCCTGTGCTTGCGCACTGAGCACCACATAGGCCACCAGACGCAAGTCGCCTTGCGCATCAGCGCGCGCCACGACCACCGCTTCGCTGATCGACGGCTGTTTGAGTAACTCAGCGTCAATTTCGCCCAATTCGATACGGAACCCACGAATCTTGACCTGATTATCGTTACGTCCGAGGTACTCGATATCGCCGTTCGCCAGATAACGCGCCACGTCGCCAGTCCGGTACATCCGGGCGTCGGCATCGGCGGCAAACGGGTCGTGAACGAAGCGTTCCGCCGTCAGATCCGGGCGATTGAGGTAGCCACGCGCCACGCCGACACCGCCGATATACAACTCGCCCACGACGCCGCGCGGGACCGGACGCAAATACTGGTCCAGCAAATAGATACGCAGGTTGGCGATAGGACGGCCAATCGGCACTATCGCCGTTTCGGGCAAATCTTTCGGGCAGGTCCAGGCAGTCACGTCGATGGCCGCTTCAGTCGGTCCATACAGGTTGTGTACCGCGGTGTTCGGCAGCAGCTTGTAGCAGCGTGCCACACTGGCGGAACTCAACGCCTCGCCGCTGCACACAATGCGACGCAGCGAACGGCAGGCCGCCACGCTGTCGTTTGCCAGGAACAGGTTCAGCATCGACGGTACAAAGTGCATGGTGGTGATGTTGTTGGCCTGAATCACCTCGGCAAGCGCCTGAGTATCTTTATGTGCACCCGGAGGAGCCATCACCAGCGTTGCGCCGACCGAGAGCGGCCAGAAGAATTCCCACACCGACACGTCAAAGCTGAAGGTGGTTTTTTGCAATACGGCATCACTGCTGTCGAGCTGATACGCATCCTGCATCCACTGCAAACGGTTGATCAGGCCACGGTGTTCGTTTTCCACGCCTTTGGGCTTACCGGTCGAACCGGAGGTGTAGATAACATAGGCAAGATTGCGTGACGTCAGCCCCAGTTCAGCAGGCGACAAGGACTCCTTCGACAACGCAGAATCAGCCAGAGACGCCGCATCCAGCTCCAGCTTAACGATACCGGTGGTATCAAGTTCAGCAGTCACTTCACGGCCACGTTTGTCGAGCAGCAACAGCTTCGGCGCCGAGTCTTGCAGAATGTAGGCTAAGCGCTCCTGCGGATAATCAGGGTCGAGCGGCACATAGGCCCCGCCCGCCTTGATGATACCCATCAACCCCACCACCATCTCGATGCTGCGATCCAGACAGATAGCCACGCGATCATCCGGTTTCACGCCCTGTTGGTGCAGATGATGCGCCAGCTGGTTAGACAGGGCATTCAGCTCTGCGTAGCTCAGTTTACGATCACCAAAGCGCAGTGCCGTGGCTGATGGCGTCCGTTTCACCTGCTCTTCGAACATCTGATGCGTATAGGCAACATCAGGATAAACCTTGTCGGTGTTATTCCATTCGTTCAACAGCAAGTGACGTTCTGAATCAGGCAAAATCGAGATCTGCTGGATCGGCGTATTAGGCGCTTCATTCAGTGCAGTAGAAATATTCTCAAGCGCCTGCTGCGTATAGGCGAACAGCAGTTCAGGGTCCAGAGAGTCCACCACCTGAATATTCAGACCCAGCGCATTGCCGTAGTCATCCACCGACAGGGTAATCGGATACGTGGTGCGTTCTTCAAAACCATCCCACTGATCAGCATCTGGCACCACCACATCCAGCGAACCGCTTTCTGATTCGCGGTTATGACGATAGTTAAACAGGGTGTTAAACAACGGCATCGAACCGCTAATGCCGCTGCAACGCAGCGCCAATGCCAACGACGCATGTTCATGGCTCAGCAATTCCGCCAGGCGTTTGTGCGTGGTGCGCACGCTTTCTTCCACACTGTCGCCATGCATATCAAGGCGGATCGGCAACGTATTAATGAATGGACCCATGATCTGGTCGGCGCCGTCGCCGGCGTGCATACGGCCAAACAAAATCGTACCGAACACCACCGAATCCTGCCCACTGATGCAGGACAGAACTTGTCCCCATGCCAGATGGCAGATACTACCGAGGCTCACCCCCAGCCGACGCGCATGTGCACGCAGGGAATCGTTCAAACGCTGGGGAACCTTACGGTTAACTTCGACTATCTCGAAATCATCCAGCATATTCACCAGGCCGTAAGGCGCAGTGGGTTCATCGATATCGCCCAGCGTTGAGCGGAAATACTGTTCATGTTCCTGCGGACTTTTGCCAAGACGAACCTGCGCAATCAGGCGGCGGAACGGCTGTGCAGGAGGCAGGGTGTGACCACGACCCGCCAGGAAGGTATGAATCTCGGAGGACAGGATCAGCACCGAGGTAATATCATCGATCAGGTGATGCAGCACACGGAACATCTCCCAGCGATCACTGCGCTTGTCATAAGCGACAAAGGCGTGCAGCAACGGCGGTTTAGCCAGATCGATGCTGTAATGTGACGGGTCAAAACGCTCGGCCAGTTGTTCGGCGATAGGGCCATCCGCCGGGTCTAACTCAACGTCCAGCACATGCAGTTTTGCCTGACGCTGCACCACCTGGCACGGGGTCGATACCCCTTCCCAGTAGAAACCGGTACGCATGATATCGTGGCGATCAATCACCTTTTGCACCGCAGCAAGGTAGTTATCTACCTTTTCGCGGCTATCAAACGTCATCTGCCCGGTTTGCAGGTACGGGTCGCCTTTGCTGGCCAGCATATGGTGGAACAAGATCCCTTCCTGCAGCGGTGCCAGCGAGTAGATATCCTGAATATTGCTTACGCCGCCTTCCACCTGTTCGACCACATGGTCGATATCTTTCTGGGTAAAATCGATAAGCGGCAACAGCTCTGGCGTAATGGCTGTTGTCTCAGGCGTAATCTTGTTCGCCGGGACCACTACCTCAAACGCGTTTGACAAGCGTTTCCCATTACGCAGCGCATTCACCATAGTCGCTTTGTGCTCGCGTAACGCGCTTTTAATCTCGCTGGTGAGCGCACCTTTGGCTGAGGTAATAACCAAATCATCGTTATCCAGCGATATCGAGATTTTTGCCTCTTCCAGTGTCACCAGTAATTGTTCGAAATCGCTCATTTTTTATCCTCCGTGATAATAACCTGTAATCGATGGTGATTGACGTCATGCAATGCGACGAAACGGGCAGAGCCGTTTAGCCAAAATGTGGGGAACCGCGTCTTCATCACAGCCGAGTCTCCGCAAGTTCGATGGTTCTGGCTGCAAGGTCTGCCAAAACCGGGGTTTCAAACAGCGTGCGTATCTCGATACTTAGCCCTCTTCGGCGCAACTGCTCAATCAGACGCACGGCTAGCAGCGAATAGCCGCCGAGTTCAAAGAAGTGATCCTGACGCCCGACGCGCTCGATACCCAGTAATTCTTCCCAGATAGACGCCATCGTGACTTCCATATCACCTTGTGGTGGTACATAAGCAGACCGGGCAAAGGACAGCTCATCCGGCGGCACCAGGGCGTTACGGTCTATCTTGCCGTTCGGGGTCAACGGTAACGCTTTGAGGGTGACGAAAGCGGCTGGCACCATGTAATCCGGCAATGCATCCTGCAGATGTGTACGCAATGCCTTACGACTGAAGTGGCTCTGAACCCTCCCTTTAAGCGTTGCGACATGTTCCAGCGCCGCTAACGGGTTTTCAGGCACGAACCAGTCGATCAGACACGCGGCCTCATTCACCCCGGCTTCCTGTAGATTTTCCGCTACCGACATCGCCGATTCCGGCGTACCAATGAATGACAGCTCGCGGGTATAACGCCTGAAAGCGAACTCCAGGATGTTGCGTTTATCGGCATTGGGGAGATTCTCGATGTCAATGTCCTGCTCTTTGAGCCACCCCGACAGCAAGCTGAGGTGTCCTTCCAGATAATCAAGGAACGGCCCTTTCGCCTGATGCAATACCTCGTCCAGATTCTCCCCCAGGTAGGTATGAATCATCACCGTCACGATGCCGGTGCTGGGGTCGAAGCCCGCTTTTTCACGCGCGGCGCGGTATATGGCGATGTTTTGCGTCAGCTTTTCGATATTCTGCGTGAGCAGGTGGGTCAGCAAATGCGCGCCACTGCGGCCTGCATACTCAAAGGTTTCTGGCGCACCAGCAGCCGTTACCCAAATCGGCAGCTCTTTTTGCACCGGCAGGGGATAAATCCGTACCGGGATGTCATTCCCATGGTGATCGCGGCGAGAAACGCTGCCGCCTTGCCACAGCGTTCTCAGCTCCTCAATGCCCTTATTCATCAATTCCCGGCGCTCATCGTAGTTCTGCGGCGCCAGCGCAAAATCCCGTTGATTCCAGCCAGACGCGACGCCGACACCAACACGACCATTCGACAGGTTGTCCACTATCGCCCAGTCTTCGGCCACGCAGAGCGTGTCGTGCAATGGCAACACCACGCTGCCGGAGCGCAGTTGGATGTGGCGTGTTCTGGCCGCCAGCGAGGCGCTTAACAGCGCCGGATTGGCAAACAGCGCCCCAACACTGTGGAAGTGACGTTCCGGCGTCCACACGGCGGTGAAACCGTGTTGGTCGCCAAATTCCGTCACCTCGATGCAATGGTGATACCCTTGCAGGGCATCAGTATGGGCGCCGAAGAAGAACAGGCTAAAATCAAGGCTGCCACGTTGAAGCGATACCTCTTCTTTCGCGTCGTCGGTCGTTCCAGGCACCACATACGCCACCAGGCGCGCCGCGCCGGACATATCTTCTCTGGCAACCACGACCGCTTCACGAACCGAAGGATGGCTCAACAACCGCGCTTCAATTTCCCCCAGCTCGATACGGTGACCGCGTAATTTCAATTGATGGTCGGTACGCCCAAGGAATACCAGGCGGCCATCATCCATAAATTGCGCAAAATCGCCGGTACGATAGAGACGCGCCGCCGGATCGGTTGAGAACGGATCAGGAATAAAACGCTCGGCGGTCAGCTCAGGGCGCTGATGATAACCACGAGCCACCCCGTCCCCCCCGATATACAACTCTCCGATAGCGCCCATCGGCACCGGTTTGCCGTGCTTGTCCAGCAGATAGACTTGCGTGTTGGCAATCGGGTGACCAATCGACTGGTTGTATTGCGTGACATCCCCGGCACCAACGCGATTGCAGGTTGACCACACGGTGGTTTCCGTCGGCCCGTAGAGGTTCCACAACGACTCACCGAATGCATGGAGACGTCGGGCCAAATCACTTGGCAGGGCTTCGCCGCCGCAAAGGATCTTCAGCTGTTGGTGCGGTGTTGAATTGGCATCTACCAGCAAGCGCCAGGTGGTGGGGGTCGCCTGCATAATGGTGATGTTCAGGGTTTGCAACAGCGTCAACAGTGCGTGAGGGTCCATCGCCTGCGTGCGACTCGCCAGTACAATCGACGCGCCCGTCATCAGCGGTAAGTACAGCTCAAGCCCGGCAATATCAAATGAGATACTGGTGACGGAGAGCAAACAATCCTCAACGCCAAGGTTGAACAATGCCTGCATCCCGGTCAGGAAATTCACCACCTGACGGTGTTCAACCATCACGCCTTTCGGCTTACCGGTAGAACCAGAGGTGTAGATCACGTAGGCCAGATGTCTGGCGTTGAGCGTCGCCACATCAGGGTTGCTGTCAGGCCGTGCTGCCCATTGCGCGCCATCATGCTCCAGGTCAACGACCGTGACATCGCTGTTCAGCGCGGAACCAAAGACTTCGCGCCCACGCCGGTCAACCACCAGCACTTTAGGTTTGGCATCGTCGAGAATATAGGCCAGCCGCGTCGCGGGATATTCCGGGTCGAGCGGAATGTAAGCCCCGCCGGCTTTGAGGATCGCCAGCAAGGCGATAAGCATCGTTTCCGTGCGTTCCGTACACAGCGCCACGCAGGTATCCGGCGTAATACCGCAAGCGATCAGATGATGCGCAAGACGGTTGGCGTGCTGATTAAGCTCGGCATAGCTGAGACGAACATCGCCCATTTGCAACGCCAGCGCCTGCGGACGTTGAGCGACCTGCTGCTCGAACAACTGGTGAATCGTCGCCGTTGCCGGGAAAGGCTGCGCCGTATCATTCCAGGTTTTCAACAGTTGCTGACGCTCCTCTGGCGGCAGAATCGCCAGTTCATTCAACCGCATTGGCGCAGCACAAGACGCCGCCTCGGCTTCAAGCGCCTCCACAAGGCTAAGCATACTCTGCTGGAAGTAGCCCATAATGCGCGCACCAGACAGCGATTCAATTACCTGAATGCCGATATCAAATCCATCGTCGGCATCATCAACAGAGACGGCGATAGGATAGTTGGTGCGTTCTTCAAAGCCATGCCACGCCATGCCATCAAATTCAATACTCCCTAACACGTCCATGTCGGTTGGGCGGTTACGGCGGTAGTTGAACACCGCGCTGAACATCGGCGTCGGTGCCACAATCCCGCTGCCTTGTTGTGCGAGCGACAAGGTAGCCTGTTCATGTTTTATCAAGGCGGTAAGACGCTGATGCGCCTGACGCACGGCATCGGTGGCATTAACATCGCCCACATCAAGACGCAGCGGCAGCGTATTGATACAAGGTCCCATGATTTTATCGCTGCTTTCACCGTGCATACGCCCAGACATGACTGTACCGAACACCACGGTATCGCTGCCGCAGGCAGCGCTCAGCACGCGTGCCCAGCTCAAATGACACAAGCTACTCACGCCGACGCCAAGACGGCGGGCCTGAGCACGCAGCCGTTGAGCAAGCGACGCCTCAAGCGGACGCCGTGTTTCAGTGATGCGCTGGCCGTTGAGATGGCCGCTTTTGAGATTAAACGGCACCGATGGTTCAGTGATATCCGCCAGCATCCCGCTGAAAAAAGCCAGTTGCTGCTGGTTATCGCTATAGTGTTGCAAACGCGCCACATGGTGGCGGAACGGCACTGGCGCAGGCAAACCGTCACCCTGGCCGGTGAGGAATGCCTGAATGTCGGAGAGCAAAATCTGCAGTGAGGCAATGTCATCCACCAAATGATGGATATACATCAAGGCTTCCCAGCGTGCCTGCTCGTCGTCATAAGCCACCACCATGTGGACTAACGGCGGTTGGGTAAGATCGATGCGGTGGACAAGCGGATCAAAGCGCGCTTTCATCTGCTCTACCACCGGGCCTTGCCGGGCATCCAGGGTGAGCGTCGTCACGTGCAGACGCGCCTTGCGCAGCACGACCTGTACCGGCGTCTCTACCCCTTCCCAGATAAACGCGGTGCGCAAGATATCATGACGTTCAATCACGCGTTGAACGGCGTCAAGGTATTTATCCAGCGTCTGCTGGTGTGCAAACGACAGATGACCGCACTGTAGGTAAGGATCTCCGGCTTCATCGAACAAATGGTGGAACAGGATGCCTTCCTGCAACGGCGCCAGCGCATAGATATCCTGAATATTGGCAACGCCTCCAGGTATGCGAGCGACGATCTGGTCTATCTGCTGTTCAGACAACGACACCAGCGGGAAATGCGCCGGATGCAGCTCAGTGGTTTCAGGCGTCACCCGATTAGCCGGAACAACGAACGCCTGCGGAGCATCCTCCTCATGGGCCACCTGTAGCGCCAGGTCAGCCAGCACCGGATGTGTGAAAATGGTTGGCACGTCGGTGTAGAGCTTCTGTTCACGCAGCATCGCCTGCAATTGCATCGCCAGCAGAGAATGACCGCCCAGCTCGAAGAAATTGTCCTGCCGACCAACCTGATGCACACCCAAAATCGTCTGCCATAGCTGCGCCAGCACCGTTTCCGTACCCGTGTTGGGGGCTTCAAAATCACGCTGCACGTAAGCACTGTTGTCCGGTAACGGCAAGGCTTTACGATCAATCTTGCCATTGGCGGTCAGCGGCAGTGATTCCATCACCACAAACGCCGCCGGGATCATATAGCTCGGCAGTTGCGTGGCCAGCACCTCGCGCCATTGTGCAATCGCCGCGCTGCCGCCCTCGCCCTCTGGCACCACATAGGCCACCAGACGGGCCTCGCCGCCATCCGGCGTGATACCGATAACCGTCGCGTCTTTGATATGTTCCAGCGCCGCAATACGCGATTCGATTTCGCCAAGCTCGATGCGGTATCCGCTCAGCTTAATTTGGTGATCGCGCCGACCGAGGAACTCGATGCGCCCATCGTCAAACCAGCGTCCGATATCGCCAGTGCGGTAAACCCGGCCTCCGGCAACCCAGGGGTCAGCGATAAACTGCTGAGCCGTCAGCTCAGGACGGTTCATGTACCCGACCGCCACGCCTTCGCCGCCGATCCAGATTTCACCGGCCATACCGGGCGCGCAAAGTTGTCCCAGATTATCGACAACATACATCCGGGTATTGGCAATTGGCCGACCGATGCTCAGGCGAGTGTCCTGCGCTTTCTCAAAGCCACGCATCCAGGCCGACGACATAATGGTGGTTTCTGTCGGGCCGTAGCCATTGATGTAACGGCAGCGCTCGCTCCAGCGCTCAATCAGCCCAAGCGTCGGGGCTGAACCCGCTGTCAGAATGGTCATCCCTTCCGGCACACCGGCGGGATCTAAGTGCGTGAGATACGGCGGCGGAAACGCGGAAAAACGGATTTCGTTTTCAGTCATGTACGCCATCAACGCAGGCGGATTCTGAATCAACGCATTCGACAACAAGTGCAACTCACAGCCGCGTGTCAGGGTGCCGAAAATCTCACCGGCTGACGCATCAAAGGTATAAGGCGCGAACTGGGTAATAGGTTGTCCGACGCTAAAAATACCGATGTGTTCACACCAGGCGCAGAAGTTGATCAGGCTGCGGTGTGCTATCTCCACCCCTTTCGGCGTACCGGTTGTGCCAGAGGTATAGATAATGTAGGCAATGGTGTGCGAATCGACGATGTCGGCGGAGTTATCCTCACGCAACCCGCTATCAGTTTGCGCCTGATCCAGATAATCCTCCACGAACAACAAGGTGCAGCTTTCGTCCTCGCTAAAGTTCGACTGATCAGCCCGGCTGGTCAGCGTCCAACGCACCTTCGCATCGTTGATGATGAACGCGCGGCGCTCAACCGGCGCATCCAGACCGACAGGCACATAAGCGGCACCCAGTTTGATGATACCCAGCATGGCCGCGATCAGGTTCGGCGTTTTATCCATGCTCAGCACGATACGATCACCCTGCGTCACGCCGACACGGCGCAACCCCGCAGCAATCTGTTCCGCACGTCCGGCAAGCTGGCGATAGCTTAACCGCACATCGCCTGCCACCAGCGCGGTGGCATCGTTTCTGGCCGCGACTTGCTCTGCAAACAGCGCATAGAGTGAACGATCCAACGTCACATCGAGTTGCGTCGCATTCCATTCATGAATAACGCGCTCAACTTCCGCGCTATTGAGCAGTGACTGTTCGCCCAGCGTTCGTTCACTGCCCTGCACAAAGCTCGACAGCAACTGCTGCAAGCGATTGAGAATGTTCTGCGCATCGGCATCGCTGATGTCGCCGCTGCGATAATGCAGCGCGAATGACAAGGTCGCCCCGGTCTGCACCATAAGCTGCAACGGTACCTGCACAGTGTGTTTCTTCTCTACGTCTTGCTCGTCATGCACACTGATCAGTGACTCGAAAAGCGCCGGGGTTGATGAAGCACCGGCACTGTGCGAAAGCGCATCCGGCATCAGGTCGGCATGACGCTGGTGCTGCTCAAACATGGATGCAAGATCGTTAAACCAGTCGCGCAACGCCAGACCCGCATCAAGATGCAGGCGCAGCGGCAAGTCGTGACTTTTCCCCGCATCATGGGCATTAAACCGCTTGCCAAACAGCACCTCATCTTCACCGCTGTATTTGCTCAACAACAGGCTCCACGCCGCCGTAATCAGCACATCCCAGGTGGTGGACTCACGCTGCACCAGCGCCAGCAATGCGTTACTCAGCGCCGGTTCAACGCGGGAGATGAGCACACGCGCTTCCTGCGCAGCAGAAGATGGCGTCTCGCTCTCAGTGGCATTAGCCAGACTGGCATTTGCCGTTTTTTGTGCCCCGGCAAGATATTGCTGCCAATAGGTCGCGGCAGATTCCTTACGCGACAACAACATCGTGTCCTGCATGATAGTCATTAGTCATGCTCCTTCTGTCACAACGTGCCGGGAATGGTTTTTTAAAACACTCAGCAAGTTGGATACACTTTCGGCGTTCCTGCCGAATTGATTGATAATCGCAGCGTGCTGAAAGCGCGTTGCAAAGCCATATTTGATAAACGTTGACAGCGTGCCTGTTGGGCTGAGATCAACAAAAAATGTCTGATTTTTCTCACCGAACGCCTGCATCAAACCGTAGAAATCAACGGGTTCACGCAATACTCGCCAGAAGTACTCGTTATCCCATCGTTCAACCGTTGTCCCTGACATGGCGGAATACACCGGCATCCTGGGGGCGCTTTTCGGCAAGGTGTCGACTAATGCACGGAAATCCTGCTCAATAACCGCGATCCCTGACGAGTGAAACGGTTGCTCGACAGGCAACAGCATTGAGTTAATATCCTGTTGAGCCAGACGTGTTTTCAGCGCCGACAGGCTTGCCATATCACCACTCACCACGAAGTTATTCTGGAAATTAATGCTGGCTAATTCGGTTCCCTGATACAGCCCGGCATGGGACTGGAAGTGCGCCACCGGAGCCAGCACACTCATCATCCCGCCGCCTGCGGTTTTCTCACCCAGCAAGTTCGCCTGAGACACCACCAGTTTCATGGCATCATCAAGCGTCAGTACACCGGCAACCACCGCGGCGATGCACTCGCCGAGGCTATACCCCAGCACGGCATCAGGTTCGATCCCCTCGGCTTTGAGCATACCGGTCAGACTGACGCCAACACTGAGCAACGCCACATTGGATAGCGCCACATCAGAGAGTTGCAGATGACGATGAGCATCGTCATACAGCGTCTCCAGCAGGCTGTAGCCGGTGTGTTTACGACACAGAGCATCACAGATGTCCATCTGGCTGCGAAACGTGCTGTTACGGCGATACAGCTCATGACCCATGCCGTAATACTGCGCACCTTGCCCACCAAACATAAACACCACAGCAGGGTTGGAAACCGCTACGGCGGGGGCGCCGGCAACGTTGTTGACCGCAGGCTCATGCGAAAGCGTCATCGGCTGCGCTTTTATTTTCGCAAACAGGCTGGTGAGTACCTGCCCTGGCCCAATTTCGTGCAGTTTGACGTCGCCAGACAGCAGCAGCCGGGAGATACTTTCGTACCAGCGGACTGGATGACTTATCTGGCTCGTCAACAGTTCAAGGTAATCAGATGTTGGATAATCGAGCGCTGTGTAGTTAGAAATCACCCGCGCATTGAGCGGGTTAAATGTAAAACGACGAGCAAATTCAGCAAACTGCGCTTCGATATCACGCATATAACGGGAGTGAAACGCCGCACTCACGTTCAGCTTGATATAACGCGCACCCGCCTCGGTAAACAGTGATTCACAGGCAACAATGTCGTCATAAAGTCCCGAAATGACGATTTGTTGCGCACAGTTGATGTTGGCGATATCAATGCCGCTAAACGGTGACGAAGCAAGCAGTTCCGTCACCCGATTGAGATCGATGCCCAGGATAGCGGCCATCGCACCGCGCGGCGCTTTCGACATCAGCAGACCGCGCTCTCTCACCAGTGCGACGCCCGTGGCAAAATCAAACGCCCCCGCCGCAAACAGCGCGGCAAACTCCCCCAGGCTATGACCGGCGTAGCAATCCGGCGCTTCCACGCCGTCTTGTCGATTGGCGAGAACACCGAGCGCTGAGACAACAAACAAAGCTGGCTGGGTGAACTCCGTTTCACCAAGTACACCTTGAGGATCGTTAAGGCACAACTCGCGTATGGAGAAACCGAGCACCTCATCGGCTTCGTTGACGAGTTCGGGGAAACGCTCGAACAGCGCTTTCCCCATCCCTTTCTGCTGCGATCCCTGACCAGGAAATACCCAAATTGAAGAAGACATAAATCCCCTATTACTGTTCCCTAGGATTGTCACGTAACGTTGCTTGTCTATCCCACCAACGGCTTGCCGATTCAGGATTTGATCGCTTCTGCCGGCAGATGAGCTTCAATCGTGCTGATCAGGTCGCCAAGCGTGTAAATACCGCGCTTATCGCCGTCATTCACCTTGATGTTGAGCCGCTTCTCAATCTCGTACCAGGATTCGAGCATTTCGACCGAATCCACACCGAGTTCACCACCGATAAATGCCTCCAGATCCACGACATCAGGCGTAAACCCGGTATTCTTGATGCCATTGATAATGTCGAGGACAACAGCGAGAGTGTCTTTCTGGGCGTCCATTTTTAATCTCCTTCATCTAATCCATTAGAGCGCATCAAACTCGCGCGCAATCTCAGTGAGAATCTCAACGACGTGATCGATCTCTTCTCTGGTATGAGAAGACATCACAGAGAAACGCAGGCGTTCTTTATCAGGCGGAACCATCGGGTATTCCATGATATTGGCGAACACGCCGCGTTCAAAAAGACAGCGGTTGATGTTGCCCACCACAAAGGGTTTCTTGAAGAAAACCGGGATAATCCCTGATTCTCCGCGCAGGATGTTAAAGCCTTGGGTTTCCAATTGATCCTGCATGTAACGTACATTTTCATGCAGACGTTCAATACGCTCCGGCTCGCGTTCCATCACGTCCATTGCTGCGGAAATCGCCGCAATCGTCGGTTGTGCCAAACCAGAGGTAAACAGATAAGGGTAAGAGAAGTTGCGCAGCATAAAGATATGCTCACGGCTGCCGGAAATGAAAGCGCCCTGCGCACCTAGTGATTTGCTGCAGGTGGACATACGCAAATCAACCTGACCTATCAGATCCAAATGCTCAAGCGTCCCTTTACCGGTGCGCCCTAAGGTGCCCAGACCATGCGCGTCATCGAGAATGGTGACGATATCGTTCGCCCGGCAAATCTCAATGTAACGTTTGAGATCGATGATCGAACCATCGGTAGAACGCACCCCTTCAACCGTGGAAAAAATTTGTGTCTGAGGTTTCAAACGCGCCCGAATTTTCGGCAGCATGGCTTCAAACTCATCCAGACGTTCCGGGTCAAAGGTAAAGAACGGCACGTTAGTCATTTTGATGGCGTTGATCACGCTGGCATGACTGTTCTGGTCATAGATGATGACGTCATTACGATTCATCAGCCCGTTAACCCAGCACAGGTTTGCCATATAGCCACTCGGCAGCAGTACCGCATCTTCATGGCCGGCTAATGCCGCCAGACGCAACTCAAGATCACGATGTTGCTTGGTATAACCAGAAAACGCCGGTGAACCGCCAGTGCCAATACCGTATTTTTCTACCGCTTCAACCACCTTGCTTTTGACGTAAGGATGGTTAGCCAGACCAAGATAACTGTTCGAGCCGAACACCAGAACATTTCGGAACTCATCGCTATGCAGGTCTTTGTATTCCATACGCGCATCGACCGGTCCCATGCCTTGACGGCTGAACATGAAACCTTTCTCTAATTCTTTGAGATAAGTGTCATAACGTAATTTTACGCGTTCTTTGAAAGGCTTACGCTCAAGTTCGACCAGATCATGAAAATCCATTATAAAAACCTCCTTGGTTAGTTATTCTCTCTAGGAGAATGATTCCTATTGACTGCTAAGAACTCATGATGACTAAGGCGCAATAAAGCCATTGGCCCTATACCAGGACACACACTCCTCCACCATCTGGCTTAAGGAAGAAGGCTGATAACCCAGCTCCCGTTCAGCCCTGGCACTGCTAAAGTAATAAACGCCGCCAAAGACACGCAGGCGATACGCATCCAGTACCGGCTCACCGCGTACCAGCCACGGCAGCTTTTCCTGAAGCAACGTTTTCAGATAGAACGATGAATAATGGATGTTGGGTCTGTCG
Organism: Dickeya sp. CFBP 2040; assembly: GCF_012273755.1. Classification (NCBI taxonomy): domain Bacteria; kingdom Pseudomonadati; phylum Pseudomonadota; class Gammaproteobacteria; order Enterobacterales; family Pectobacteriaceae; genus Dickeya; species Dickeya sp. CFBP 2040. The sequence goes on along the minus strand of NZ_JAAVXH010000013.1, from coordinate 17,240 downwards.
GCCTTGCACGGTACAACCGCTTCAATCGTGCTGATAAGCTCGCTATAGCGCGTATTAGCCCCTGCAATGAGGTAGCGCTCGCCTGACTTTCCTTTGGTTAAGGCGCTGACGTGCGCTTCGCCAACATCGCTTGCGCCGCAAAAGCTGGCGCCGCCGGGGGGCAGGAACGGCAACTGGTTATGCGCCACCGCCAGCACCATGCGGCCCCACTGCATTGAGTAGTCATAACCGCCCAGCACTTCGGCAGGATTGAGGATCACCGCCGACAAGCCGCGATCACAGGCGCGGTACACCAGTTCTTCCGCCTGTAATTTGCTCCTGGCATAGGGGTTTTTGGCACGAAACCCCGCCAGCACAGTCTCTTCCGTCGCCTCGACGGCAGGGTCGTTATACGCCCCTATCGTCGAGCTGGTACTGGTATACACCAGACGCGATACCCCGCACGCCAGCGCCGCCTCCACCACTGAACGCGTCCCTTCAATATTGACCGCCGCCAGCAACGGCCAGTCGCGGGGGTTGCTGCTGGTATTGCCCGCGGTATGAATCACGCCATCGTGCCCGGCCATTGCTGCGCGCAGGCGCTGGTCATCATGCAATTCGCCACGCACCAGGGTGACGCCGAAAGGCTCCAGAAAACTGACGTTGGATGATGCCCGTACATACGCCGTTACCTGATGATTGGCAGCGACCAGGGCTTTTACAACGTTAAGCCCAACAAATCCATTTGCTCCGGTGATCAGTATTTTCATGGTGTTTGATCTTGCTGGTTAAGTTTTTCAAGCGTTTTCAGGAAGGCTTTACGCCCCTCCCCTTTACTGCGCATCGGCAGCGCCGCCGGATTTTTATCCGGATGGCTGGCTACCCCTTCAAGCAGCATCATGAATTGCTCAAGCAGTTGAGTGAGCTGCGCGGCCTGAACCTCCATGCCGCGACACGCCAGGCGCAACTGCACGCTGTTCTCCTCTATGCGGGCAAAAAGCGCCAGATGCAGTTGCGGTTGCGCCGCAAACAGCGCGGGAACAGCCTGATTCACATCAACCTCGTTGTCGTCAGTCAGGAGTACCGCACTATCAAACAACGCGGCATCCCCCGCCCAGTGTGTTATCTGCTCAAGCGTAGCTCCGGCATGGTTAAGGCATTTTTCCAGCTGTTTCTCAACGCCTTTGAGCCAGGCCGCGGTTTTGTGCCGTCCCACCACCTGAATACGCGCAGGAGTTATCTGCATCGTTCCATCATTCACATGTCGGATCAGGCCGAACTGGGAATGCCTGGTCCGCGCATGACGATTAACGAGCAGCGCCCAGCCGGCGGCCACCACCGTCTCGACAGCAATCTCATGGCGTTGGGTACAGAGCTGCACTGCCGTTACCGTGTCCTGATCGATGTGCTTTTCCACATACAGGTTATTCTGCTGAGCCGCCCCGGCATCCTGCACGGCTGCGCCGCCGAGCAACACAGACGCCACCTGCGCGCCGACGTCCTCTTTGGCGTGAAGCTGCTCATTCCAGAACGCCCGCAATGCCGCCTTGTTCAGCGCTTCGGGGTTGCCGGTACGCAGTGTGCGGGCAAACCATGCCTGCGGCAGATTTACCGCTGCCGTCTCCGGGGCATCCTGCACGGCAGGCTCACTGTGAGGCGTTGGCGGACGCGGAGCATCCAGGCGCAACGTCGCATAGAGATCACAGGGTTGCTGCGCAAACGGATAACCGGGGAAAGACACGCGACGACGAGGCTCTCCGTGGTGTAACAGGCTCCAGTCGATATCGCAGCCACGGCTCCACAATGTGGCCACTTTGGCAAGCTGCTGCGTTTGTACCAACACACGGATAAAGCTTTGACCCGCCTCACCGGTAATCAACTGCGGAACATCTTTGGTGTCGCGCACATTACCGCTATATACATCCTGCCTGCTGTGTTCAGAGGCTGGCTGAGCAATAAAGCATTCCAGTTTCGCCAGCAGGTCATCCATGCTGGTCGCCACAATAGCCAGGCGATGATCCAGCGTGATACGCCCAATCTGGCTGGTGTAGGCGAGGTCAGCGAGCGCAACGGCGCTGCCTTGCCGCTGAATAAAGTCACGCATCCCGGCTGCATAAGCCGCCAGCCGCTCAGCATGGTGGGCGGACAACACCACTATCTGCGCACTATGTATCTGTGCACTATGTATTTGCGCACTATGCTGTGCGTTCTCGCTACCCATACCGCCTTGGCGAGCGTGCTGCATCAGTACCTGTTCGGGCGATTCAACCACAACAAATGCGGTAGAACCGCCCATGCCGTAGGCATTAATCCCCGCCAGACGCGTGCCTCTGGCATTGGTGTGCCATTCCTGCGCTTCGCGTGGGAACAGGAACGCAGAAGTCTCATGCTCAAACGAGGTGTTGATACGATGCAGGTTGACGCAAGGCGACAGACGCCCGTGCTGCATACTCAACAGCACCTTAATCAACGAACAGATGCCTGATGCCGCCTCCATGTGACCCAGGTTGGCCTTGGTGCCCAACGCGCAGAAATGCTGTGCGTTAGTCTGACGACGCAGCGCATTGGACAACGCTTTCAGTTCAATCGGGTCGCCCAGTTCCGTCGCCGCACCGTGGCTTTCGATATAGGTCAGCTCGTTGACATCGATGCGCGCCTCGTTGATAGCGCGAACGGCAGTGTCTTCCATCACAGACAGATTCGGCAGATATTGCCCCGCCCCGGTGCCGGCATGACCGATGCTGGAACCACGCAGCACGCCATAAATATGGTCACCGTCGGCCAGCGCCCGGCTCAGACGTTTGAGCACCACCATGCCGCTGCCTTCGCTCGGAATCAGGCCATTGGCGCGCTCATCGAAGGTGTACTCTTTGCCGTCTGAGGACAGCACGTTCATCTCCTGCAACAGCATATATTTGCTGGGATGCAGGCTCAGATTAATGCCGCCTGCCAGCGCCATATCACATTCACCACCGAGAATGGCCTTACGCGCGATATGCACGCTTGTCAGCGATGACGCACAGGTTGTGGCAACGCAGAAGCTTGGGCCGCGCAGGTTCATCAAAAACGAAATGCGGTTAGCCAGTTCACTGACAACGGAACCCGCGCCCGGATAACGGCCCGTACGGGCGTAAATCTCGGCCATTACCCAGGTGAAGTCTTCGTTCATCGCGCCGACATACACACCGACCTGCTGCGCGTTAAGCGCAGCCGGGGTGTAACCGGCATCCTCCAGCGCGTGCCAGGCGCTACGCAGCAAGACACGTACCTGAGGATCAAGGCGGCTGGCTTCCTCGCTGCTCATGCGGAACATAACGGGATCAAACACATCCACGTTGTTGAGGAAACCGCCGCGATTCACGTAACGCGGATTACCGTCATCCCCCGACGAAGCCACCCAACGCGCATCCGGAATCGTGGTCAGGTTTTCTTTACCCGCCTGAATAGCTGCCCAGAAATCCGCCAGATTCTCAGCACCGGGGAACTCGCCCGCCACACCGATAATCGCCACCGCGTCATTTTCTGCATTCCCTGCATTAACACTGACCACCGGCGACAACGATGCACGCCTCACACGTGAACTGAGGGTGTTCGTCGCAGCAGCTGGCATCGTCCGTTTGATAGCAGGCGCAACCGGCGCAGTAACAGGATGGCTGTCTGCCGTTTCTGTCGCACGGCGTGGCGGCGCTGCTGCCAACACCTCATGGTTCGCCTGCGTTGCGCCATAACGCTCGCACAGGTACCCAGCCAGTTTGGCGGTGGTATTAAACTCAAACGGTGCAGTCTTCGGCAGTCCGTCATACTCCTTCTCAAGCACCGCACGCAGCTCCATCAGCATGATGGAATCCATCCCCAACTGCTCAAAGGTGGCATCCACCGCGATATCGGCGGCAGGCAGTTTGATGATGGTTGAGATCCGCTCTTTAAGTGCGTTTTCGCGGAGCAGATAAGCGCTGTCAGCGTGCCGTGTCGGCTCCGCCTGCGCTGGCTGGTGACGCGGTGCGTCTGCTACGACATTCACCTGCGCCTGCGGCGCAGCGGGCACTGCCGCATCAGCCTGAATGCGCAGCGCACGGGCAACCTTGTTACGCTCGCCAACCGCAACCAGCAGTTCAGAACGCTGCGCCAGCAGAGCGCGCTCAAGGGCGATAATCCCCGCCTCCTGACCTAAGGCGCTCATACCGGAGAACTCAAACAGGCTGGCATCCTCTTGTTCGATGTTCATCTGGCCGCTGGCCCACAACGGCCAGTTCACAGAGAGCGTCTGGCCGGTGCGCAGCCCTTTTTGTACCATGTGGTTGCGCCATACCGCGTGGCTATCCATAAAGCGATTACCGGCGGCATACGCGCCTGAACCCAAATCACCAAGCACCGCGGAAACGGATGAGAAGTTGATAAACACCGAGATCGGCTCGTGTGCCGTGGCGCGGTCAAGTGCAACCAGACCATCGACCTTCGGCCCAATCAGCGCGTAAAACTCCGTATCCTGCAACGTGGTGATGGGCGTTGCGCTGGCGACGCCTGCGCAGTGCAGCACGCCATCCAATGCGCCGAACACCGCTTTGGCTTGTGCAACCAGGGCATCGGCCTGCCCTTCCTGCGCTACATCGGCGGCGATGTAGCACACTTCGGCGCCGTGCTCACGCATCGCAACCATCTGCTGCTGCACCGTCTCATCTGGCTGGGCTGAACGGCCACTCAACACAATGCGGGCCTGATAACGGGATGCCAGATAGTTCGCCATCAGCAGCCCCAGCTTGCCGGCACCGCCGGTTATCACATAATGACCGCGATGGACGAAATGCAGGTGCGGCTGATTCCCCAAACCGTCGGCGTCGGGAGGAACAATTTCGCCAGGCTGACGCTGATAACGTGTTCCATTCCGGTAGGCCAGTTCTAATCCAGCCAGCGGGGTCGGACGCCGTACGAACTCCTGATAAATCTCACTCGCCAGCGCAGCGGCGTTATCCGCATTGCTACGCAAAGTGAACAGCTCGAAACGGTGGTTAATCGTCAGCAGTGAACGGGCATAACCACTTGCCGCATCATGCTGCGGCTCCACCTGATCGTCTTGTGCGGTATAGACGTTCACACAGCGTAGCGCCTGCCCCGGTTTTACCGTTTCCAGCGCCACAAACAGGTGCCGCAACGACTGCAATCTCTTATGCAAGAGCGGTGCGGCACCCACCAGCGGCAAGTCATCAAAGTGCGTATCCACGCCTGGCGCATGGACAATGTGGGTAGGCCACATCTGTTTTGCGTCCAACTGCTCACACAATGCCTGCATACTGGCCTGAGACTGGGTATCGACGCTGAAACGATGGTCGCCAAGCTCGGCAAACGCACTGGCGGACGTCACAGCAATCACGCTGGCGGCGTCGCCGTAATGCGCGCGCAGCGCCCCGGCGAGAACCTCATCATCACTGAGCACCAGCACCGCGGCAGAAGCCGCCTCGGAATCCGGTGCAACCTCCGGCAGCGGCGACGCCAGCCACTCGTAGGCATAGTACTGCACGTCCTGTGGCTTCGAGGGGTGAGACGTCAGAGGCTGCGCCGCGCTGGCGTCACTCTCCAGCCGACGTGCGGCAAAATCGTTCAAACGCGCCAGTACACGGCCCTGGGTATCCACCAGCGTAATGTCGTGTTTTTGAATCGAACTGCCCAGACTCTGGTCAGACCGATGCGATTGCGCCGGCGTCACATAGGCATAGCACTCATTGCCGAGCGGGTGGCGGAATTCCAGCTCGCCCAGAGAGAACGGCACGATAGGCGTGGCATATTCCACCGGCTCCAGCCCTACTGCCAGACAAGTACGTAACGCCCCGTCTAACAGTGACGGATGCAGATAAAACGCATCAGCAGCGTGCGCCGCTTCCGGCAGACACAAATGACTCAGTGCTCCGTCTGCAAAGCGGTAACGTTCACGCGTTACCTGATAGCTTGGGCCATAGGCAAAACCCATTCTGGCAAAATCAGCGTAGATAGCGGCCTGATCACCTTCGTATTTGCCGCTATTCCGCAGCGCATCAAGATCGATCCATTCATCGGCAAGCGCTGTGGTACCGTGGCGATAAACCAGCTCGGCTTCCAGCGAGAGCGCATCCGTGTGGCGATTACGCACAGCCACCTGCACGCTGTCGCCGTCTGCATGGGCCAGCGCGATTTCCACGTCCACCGGCTCATCGTCTACTTCAATGGCATTCATCCACATCAGATTACGGATAGCAGCCACAGCCCACTCGTTCTCCATCGCCAGTTGGCCCGCTGCATGGATCATTTCGAGGTAGGCCGAGCCGGGCAAAATCACCCGTGCGTCCCGGCTTCCCACCACATGGTCACGCAGATAACGCTCTTGCCCGGTCAGCTGCTTGATAAATTTCTGCTGCGACAAGGTTGAGATATTTGCGTCGATCAACGGGTGCAGCGAGGTCGCACGGTGTGAAGCCTCTTGCTCTGAAGGCAGCGCCAGCCAATGGCTGCGCATCATCAGCGGCAAAGGCGGGAATGAAACCCGGCGCACCGTACCCGCCGCCTCGTTACCAGCAAAGAGTAACGGCGCGACCTGCTGCCAGTTCACATCCAGCAGGGTGCTCCACAAGCGGCCCAGACGCAGTAGTTGACGCTCCTGTACCAGGCTCGTGACCAGGTCATCAAGCTGCTTACCGTCCAGAATGGTATCCAGACGTTCGTTGCCGCCGGCAATACGCCCGCGGAAGAGCTGTTTCGCCGAGCCGTCATGGCGGTATTGCTCAAGCTGGCTGAGCAAATCGCCCAGACTGCTCGCCACCACGGCGAGGCGTTCCGTCATCGCATCGCGCCCAACCAGTGAAGAAAAGGCCAGCGAGTCAAAATCAGGCGCCGTCTGCGGTTCACGCACCGCCTCGCTGAGGAAGCTCACCATCCGGTCCACATACAGCGATAAACGCGCGTCGCTATCCGCCGAGAGCACAAACAGACGCGGTTCCCCAGCCTGCACGCTGGCCGATACCAACGCCGGCGCTTCTTCTATCAGCACATGCGCGTTTGACCCACCGGCACCAAAGGCGCTCAGGCCCGCACGACGCGGATGATCAGCCGCCGGTTCCCACGCTTCAAGGGCCTGTACCACGCGGAACGGCGAGGCAGCGAAGTTAATTTTCGTATTCAGCGTTTGCGAATGCAGCGACGGCACAATCTTACGGTGGCGCATCTGTAGCAGGATCTTGGTCAACCCGGCGATACCCGCGGCGGACTCAAGATGCCCGATATTGCTTTTCACCGAACCGATGCGGCAGTGACCCGGCAGCAGATCATGACTGATCCCACGTTGCGCGTTGATTTGTGAGAAGGCTTTAGAAAGCCCGGAGATCTCAATAGGATCGCCCAACATCGTGCCGGTGCCATGCGTCTCAATGTAATCGACAGAAGCAGGTGCCCAGCCCGCACGCGCTAACGCAGTGCTGATGACGTTGCTTTGCGCCGCCTGATTAGGAACCGTAAAGCCGCTGGTTTTGCCACCGTGGTTGATAGCCGTGGCTTTGATAACGCCGTAAATCTGGTCGCCATCCGCTATCGCCTGTTGCAACGGTTTCAGCAACACTGCGCCCATCCCTTCGCCGGGGACATAGCCATCGCCACCTTCACCGAATGCGCGGCAACGCCCATCACTGGAGAGGAACTGGTTTTGCCCCAGTTGGTAGTACTTCATCGGGTGCACAATCAGATTGATGCCACCGGCTATCGCCATGTTGCAGTCACCGCTTTGGATCGCCTGACACGCCATATGGAGCGCAGTGAGCGACGACGAGCACATGGTGTCCAGCGCTACGCTTGGGCCGTTGAGGTTAAAGTAGAAAGAAACCCGGTTGGCGACCGATGAATGCAACGACATGGCCCAGCCAGATTCATGCTGTTTTTCCGTCGTTTCGATACATTGATACTGTCCCCACATCACCCCGACATACACGCCAACGCGTGATTTGCTTAACGCCTGACGGGAATAGCTGGCATCCGACATACATTCCCATGCGGTTTGCAAAAACAGTCGCTCTTGCGGGTCCAACAGCTCGGCTTCACGGGGCGAAATATTGAAATACTGGCTATCGAACTTATCAATATCATCGATAAACCCGCCCCATTTGCTATAGACCTTGTTCTTCGGTCCCCGCACGGGTGAATAATGGGGGTGGTAGTCCCAGCGCGACAGCGGGATTTCGGTGATGCTGTCTACGCCACCGGTGAGATTAGCCCAGAACGCCTCCACGTTGCTGGCCCCCGGATAGCGGCCACTCAGACCGATAACGGCAATGTCGTCTTGCATACCAGCCACAGCCGCCTCACCCGACGCACTGCGTTTGAGAACATCAATACGGGAGTGATTCAACAGACTGGCCAGTGTCGGGCGCTCAACCGGCACAGGCGCATCAGCAGCCTGGCGCTGCGGCGCAGCCGCAGGGTGCTGCCCGGCCAGCATGGCTTCAGCCCACTCAGTCAGGGTTTGATAATGGTAAACAGCCGTGGCATTGACGCCGGTGAAACGTGCATCCAGCTCATACTGCAGGCGAATTTGATTAATGGTATCCAGCGGCCACTGATACAGCGGCGTGAGCGGCGAATAACTTGCCGTTGCTGAACCGACAGCCGCCGTCAAACAATCAAACAACGCATCACAGGCCGCTGATACCGGGTTTGCCGGCTCTGCTTCAGCCACAGGCGCGGCGGCGACATGTGGCGCTGACAACGCCGCCGGTGCTGACGCCACGCTCGCTGTCGCAGGCTGCAAGGCGGCAACCTGATCCGGATAGCTCTCACAGAAGAAATCAGCCAGCGAGTCAATGTCCTGATATTCATAGAACAGGGTTTGCGACACCTCGCCAAAAGTGGCGGCCAGCTTCCCGTTCAAGGCCAAAATCATCATGGAATCCAGGCCGTAATCCGACAACTGGGTAGCCGGGCGCACCTCGCCCGCATCAAGCCTGGTGACGTCAATAATGCTGGCTATCAGGTAATCCAGCACGGCATCTCGTGCTGAACGGGTATTCACTGCCGCCGCCGGTGCCTCCACGCTGCTCGCAGCAGGCGCAACGCCACCGAACGCCACCACCTGCTCAGGGTAGTTTTCCAACAGATAATCCGCCAGTGAAGCGAGATCTTCGTACTCATAGAACAGTGTCTGAGGCAGACCGTCAAAGGCCGCCGCCAGTTTTTCGTTCAATGCAAGAATCATCATCGAATCAAGGCCATAATTCGATAACGGCCCGGTGGCAGTGACTTCACCCGTCTCCAGTTTGGTCACGTCAATGACATGCGCAATCAGCGTATTGACGATGGCCTCACGCGAAGAGGTGGCACCAGCAGCAACCGGCACCGCTTTGACAGGCGCAGGCGCACTGGCGTTGTCTGCGCGCATTGGCACAGCGGCAGGTTTCGCAACGCGTGCAGATTTCATACCCAGATGCGGCACGGCTTGCGTCTGCAATTGGGTGAGCCTGACCACGACATGACCGATGCTATCGAGCAAATCAATGTGGTAGTTTGCTGTCGCCGCTGCCAGGCCGGGGGCGTTATCACGGCGGGCATAGGCATAGCAAATCCCGTCGATGGGCTGGAATATCTGCACTTTCGCCAGCGCAACCGGAACATCGAGCGTATGAGTTGTAGCGCTAAAGCCACCGATACCCAGCGCGGTACGCAATGCGCCATCCAGCAGTGACGGTGGCAGGATAAAAGACTGCACCACAGAGGTTATCTGTAAGCCTGCGGGGAACTTCAGCACCGACAGCGCTTCTTCGGCATGAGCATATAAGCACTCAATGACCTGAAACGTTGGGCCAAGCGTAAAACCGCGTTGCCGGAACGCTGCATCGATGTCGTTACGTTGATAGACCTGAGCATTAGTCAGCAACCTTTGCAGGTTAACCGCATCTGGCTGAGGCGAGGTTTCCTCACACAAACGGCCACTGCCATAGACATGACGTTTCTCGCCATCCGCCCGGTAAATCTCAAAATCAAGCCCACCCTGCGACGGCACCAGCGCGATTTCTACCTCCATGTCATCACTGGCAACCATAATCGGCTGACGCCATTGAATATTTTGCAGTTGTGACAGGAGCGGTCTGTCGCCAGCAGGCGGTAGCGCACGGCCTTGCAACGCCAGCTCGCTGGCGCTTAACGCCATCTCGATATAGGCGGCGCCCGGCAGAATGCGGTTATCGCCAAGGCGGTGATCATTCAGGAAAAATTCATCTGCACGCAGCCGTTTGCGGAATGCCTGCGAGGCCAGCGTAGAAATATTGGCATCAATCAGCGGGTGCAGCGCAGCAGCGCCTGATACCGCTGCGCCCAGCAACGCCGCCGGTAAAGACGGTGCCCAGCAGTCCTGACGCTGGAACGCATAACCGGGCAGCGAAACACGCCGACGGGTGCGCGGCGCATGTAACTGGCTCCACTCCACCTCATGACCATTGGCCCATGCCTCACCCAATGCGCCAAGACGCCCTTGTTTTATCCACTCAGCGAGCGGCGGCGTCGAAGTTGCCTGACGCGCATTGTCACGATGCCCGGTGATCAATCCAGACAATTGCTGTTGGGTATAGGCTCGCAGCATGTTGACCGCATCCGCCGCCGATTCTGCGACAAACGCCAGGCGATATTCATGCGCCACGCGCCCAACCTGTAGCGTATAAGCCATATCCTGTAGCGACAGCTCAGAATGCTGTTCGATAAAGGCGGCCAGTTGCCCGGCCATCGCCTGTAACGCCGGTTCACGACGGGCAGACAACAGGATTAACGCCGGTTTGTTCTTATCAGCCTCACCCGCCGCAGGCGGCGCAATATACTCTTCAACGATCAGATGTGCGTTACTGCCACCCGCCCCGAACGAACTGATGCCGGCGATACGCGGAATTTCCCGACTGACGCGCTGACCATCTGCCTCTATCACCTCAAGTACCGGGCGCTGCCAGTGTTCCAGTGTGTGTTGAACACGGAATGGTCCACCCTGAAAGTCGATAAACGGGTTGATCGCTTTTGACTGGATGGATGGCACCAGCGTTTGGTGTTGCATCTGCAACAGCACTTTGGTCAGTGCCGACATCCCCGCAGCCGCTTCCAGATGACCAATATTGGCCTTCACCGAGCCAATAGCGCAGTATTTGCTGTTGTCCCCGGCCACCGAAAAGGCTTTATTCAACCCGCTGATTTCAATCGGATCGCCCAGTTTGGTGCCGGTGCCATGCGCTTCGACATAACTGATATGCCGTGGATTAACCCTGGCCGTCTCCAGCGCATCCGAGATCAATTCGGCCTGACGTTTCGCGTTAGGCACCGTAAAGCCGGAGGTTTTACCACCGTGGTTAACCGCCGTACCGCGGATGATGCCATAGATATGGTCGCCCTCTTCCAGCGCACGAGACAGCGGCTTAAGAATCACCGCCCCAACCCCTTCTCCCGGCACATACCCCGTACCGCCTTCACCAAAACTGCGGCAACGGCCATCCGACGAGAGGAAGTGCATATTGGATAACAGATGATACTTATAAGGATGCAGCGACAGGTTGACGCCACCGGCAATCGCCACCGGAACATCGCCGCTGCGAAGGGCATTGCACGCCACGTGAATCGCCGTCAATGACGATGAGCAGGCGGTATCCAGCGCCATGCTTGGGCCGGAGAAGTTAAAGAAATGCGACACACGGTTTGCCACCGACCAGTAAGACGAGTGAGAAGTGGTCCACTCGTTCTCCGGACTGGTGACGGCATGGAGCTGGTAATCGCCCCACATCATACCGACATAGACGCCAACGCGGTTTTCGCGCCCCGCCTGCAACGGTGCCAGCCTGTCTGCGGTGTATCCCGCATCTTCAATGGCGTGAGTGACTGTCTCAAGGAACAACCACTCGTTCGGGTCCATGATTTCCGTTTCTTTCGGGGAAATATTGAAATAACGTAAATCGAAGCGTCTGACGTCAGCAAGGAACCCGCCCCAACGACTATAACTTTTCCCTGGTGTTGCCGCCCCTTCCTGGAACCAGCGATCATCCCAGCGATCAGACGGAATATCGATGATGCAATCACGCCCTTGTGCAAGGTTGTGCCAGAACTGTTCAAGATTCTCCGCTTCCGGGTAACGCCCGGCGATGCCGATAATGGCAATATCGTCATCGTTTACAGCAGGCTGCGCGGCGCGGCGCGGTTGTGCTGTCACGGCGACCCGTTCCAGCGCAGGCGATGCGGCGTTGGCAGCAGGCTTCACGACAGCGTTTACCGACGCTGTCCCATTTACCGACGCCGTTCCCTGCAAGCCACGACAGGCGTCATGACAGTTTTCCAGCAGGAAACGGCTCAGCTCTTCCATGGTTTGATATTCAAAGAACAGCGTCATCGGCAACGCACTGCCGAATGTCTTTTTCAGCTCATTGACCAGTTCAATCACCACCACCGAATCAAAGCCATAATCACGAAAGAAACCATGACGTTCGAAATACGGCGGGATCTGTAATTTTCTGCCAAACAGGTCGGACAAATAGCGGATCACCACGTCCTGTAACGAATGGCTGTCGTCAGCATCAGAGGAAGTTGAATCAGTCGAAACCAGCGGATGATGCTGCTGTACCGGCTCCACGACGCCCAGCACCTCTTCAATGCGCGCACGTTCGCCCGGCACGCCGGGCATCACCACTATCTGCGAAGCCTGGCTTTGTAAGGCATAGTCAAAAATGGCGATACCGTCTTCGGTCAGCAGCGGCACAATCCCGAACTGGCTCTTAAGGAAGCCCTCTTCTTTCTCGGTAAGGCGCATCCCGCCGTCTTTCCAATAGGGCCAGTTCAGAGAGAGCGTTTTACCGCTGCGTTCTCCCTGCCGCTGCAGCGTATTGCGTTGATAAGCAAAATAATCTTCGAAGGCATTACCAAAGGCATAATCGCATTGCCCCATATTGCCCAACACGCCGGTAACCGAAGAAAACAGCACAAAAAAGTCGAGCGGCGCGTCACGCGTGGCGTCATCAAGCAGCCAGGTGCCAACGGCTTTCGGGGTGATGACGCGCCCAAATGCATCAGGGCTTTTACGCAGAATAAAGTTATCTTCGATGACGCCAGCCGAGTGGATGATGCCGTTCAGCGTGCGGCCCGATGCGCGGATCGCCTCGATCAACCCCTGAACGCTGTCAGGATCGCTCATGTCACATGCCAGATAAATGGCATTGCCGCCAAGCGCATTAACGGCATCAAGTTGTTGCTGCCGCGTTTCATCCAGTGCAGAACGCCCGCTCAAATAAACGGTTGCGTTGTAACGCGAACACAGGAAACGGGCAAAAATCAACCCTAACGCCCCTAACCCGCCCGTAATCAGATACGTTCCCTGCTGGCGCAATGTTGCCGGCACGGATACCGGTTGGTTAATCGCATCCGTTGTTTTCGGGCTTAACGGTGCACGCGCATGTGCGGATAACGGCGCATCCGCGACAAAACGGCGCACCAGACGCACGCCCTGCACATAACGCACATCGGCATCTTTGGAGGCGTCACTAAACTCGGTTTTGATTAACGCCGGGATAGCCTTGCCCGTCTCTTTGTCGCCGTCAATAACCTGACTGTAATGCACCACACGGCCAATATAAGCGGGCTTCTCAACACGCAGCGTACGGTAAAAACCACTGATGGCAGAGATATCCGGCAGGCTCTCGCCGCCAGAATGGAAATGGACAAAGCGCGCCTTCTTAACCTTACGCATCATGGCTTTCGTTAAGGCAAAAAGGCTATGCGGACCATGATTCAAACGCGTGACAATATCATCGCTACCCTGTTGCGGGTTGACCCACAGCACGCGCTCAAACGTTGCGCCCTGCGACAACAATGCCTCTACCGCCGTGATAAAATCGTCATGATTGCCGGGACGAACCCATGCGCTATCCGCCGCTTTAGCGACATCCAGCGTTGATGCCAACAGAATCCGCTGCATCTGCGGCGGATTTTCTGACTGTGCTATCAGGTTTGCCAGCCAGTCAACATCCTGCTCATGGCCGACCAGCACCACCTGATCCATCGGCTCATCAGCGTCTGACACCGCTTTCTCAATCCAGTACGGCTGATACAGGTTGACGGCTTCAGACAATGCAGGTGATGAAGGCTCAGCGTTAGTCCGCTCTGTTGCGGTAAGGCTGTCATCAAGAACACGCAAACTTAAACCGCGGAAGATCAGCGCCACGCGCTCAGGGTTGTTCGCCTCGCTGACATGAATATCAACCTTGAAGACCCCGTCACGCATAGCGTGCTCGTCAGACAAGGTAATGGTCGCGCTCATGGCTGAACTGCAAGGATGCAATAACTCCAGCCCTTCCAGCGCAAAGGGAATGACCAGCGAACCCGGCTGATTCTCCTGCCGTGATGCACGCCGTTTTTCAGTTGCCCAGACCACCGCCGCCTGCAAGGCGCCATCGGCCAGAGAGGGATGAATAACAAAGTCAGTGCCATGCGCATTCGGCAGCGCCAGATGTGCAACACAGGTGCGTTGATCGAAGGTAAGCTGGCGAATTGATCTCAATCCTTCGCCGTAGCACATCGCCAGACTATCAAGCAGTTGGTAGCAGGTGGTTGCATCGCTGGTGTGCGCATCATCAGCCATCGGCGTGGTCGGTACAACAGGGCGCTCTGAATGGGAAAATCCAATCATGCCCTGGCAGTAAAGCGTTTGATCGTTGTCGAGAACCTGAAATAACCACGATTTGCCAGGCTCATGCGGATCAAGCTGAATGTATATGTCCGATGCCGCATCGTGAAACTCAAGCGGTCTTAACCAACTCACCTGGGTGAAATGTAAGGTGTTGGCGTCTTTGACATCAATCGCATCCGTGAAAGCGGCGCGAACCAGCTCCAGACAGGCGACTCCCGGCAGTATCGTTTGACCGCCGATCCGATGCCCAGCAATAAAAAACTCATTCCCCTGCAGCAAAGCCTGATAACGAGAACTTCCGATATTCACCACACGGTGACGCTGTGCACGCAAAGCCGCGCATGGTGAACTGGCCTGATGACTATCGCTAAGCCAAAAAGAGGTATGAATAAACGGGTAGCCAGGCAGTGCGATGCGCTGTGGATGGGCACCATCAAATAACCGGCTCCAGTCAAGTTGTACACCACGCTGATAATACTCACCCAGTTGCTGCAACATCTGGCTTGCCGCCTGAACATCAGCGTCACGCATCGCTTCAAGCAGTGCAGCCCCTTCAACACCGGCCTTTTCCACCTGTTGCGCGTCATCTGCGGTCTGCTCTTTTAGCTCCAGCGGACCTTGTTCAACCGCGTTGGCTAACGCCTGAATCGTCGTCTCAACATCACTGCCCACGACGCTATAACGATAAGCAAAGTGATCACGGCAGGTTAATAATGTCGCGCTCACGTCACGCAACGATACGTCCGGATGCTCGCTCAGCCAGTCGATCAATTCTTTTTGGCGTTGCAACAGCGCCGCCGGGTTTTTGGCAGACAGCGCAATTAAATAAGGGGCATCGGTTGCAGGCTGGCTCGTCTGATGCGGATAGCTCGCCGACTCCGGGGCTTCTTCCAGCACAATATGAGCGTTAGTCCCGCCAAATCCAAACGAACTCACTCCCGCCCGACGCGGCGTGTTGGCATCGACACGCGGCCAGTCACGGGCTTCATCAACGAAGAAGAACGGTGTTGCGGTGGTGTCAATTTTAGGGTTGATCGCAGAAAAACTGCGTAATGGCGGCAGTTTACGGTGTTTAAAAGCCTGCAATACCTTGATGATGCCAGCGACGCCAGCCGCCGCTTCGAGGTGGCCAATATTGCTCTTAACCGAGGTTACACCGCAGAAAGCCTCGTCCAGCGTCGCTCCCTGTTGCCGGGCGAGCGTGCGGAATGCGTTGGTCAGCCCGGCAAACTCGATGGGGTCGCCCTTCGGTGTTCCTGTGCCATGCGCCTCAACGAGACCAATGGAACCCACAGGCACCCCCGCGTGGGTGTTCGCAGCAACGATCACATCAGCCTGTGCTTCGGCGCTCGGATAGGTGAGAGTATAGGTCGTGCCGCAATGATTAACCGCACTCCCTTTGATGACGCCATGAATAACGTCACCGTCAGCCAGCGCGTTATCTAATGGCTTGAGTAATAGCACCCCAGCCCCTTCGCCACGGACATAACCATCAGCCTGGCTATCAAAAGAGTGACAGGCGCCAGTCGGCGACAACATCCCCATTTTGGCAAAAGACTGATGCCGGGTGGAGGTTAAAATAAGATTAATACCCCCACTAATAGCAACCTCACAGTCTCCGCCAGCAATGGCTTGAATGGCATTGTGAATGGCATTTAATGAGCCAGAACAGGCGGTATCAATGGCGACACTTGGGCCATGAAAGCCAAAGAAATGTGAAATACGGTTGGCAATAATAGATGTCGCAGTACCCGTGGAATGATGCGCCTCTATTGGCGCATGGGTATTTTCTTGCAGTTCTTTATAATCGTTATTGAAGACACCAATAATAACGCCGACTTTCTGACCCCGCAGCGCTGACGGAGGAATACCTGCATCCTCCAGACAAGACCAGGTAAGTTCCAGCATGATCCGCTGTTGCGGATCCATGGTTTCTGCAACTTTAGGAATAATCCCGAAGAACTGATTGTCAAAACCATCTACGTTATTAACAAGGGCAGCCCACCGAGCTTCATTGTCATCCGGCCACGTTAAGGATTTTCGGCCATTAGGCAACGCAACGTTATTAGGGTCTGAAATTTTAGAAACCGAATTGCGGTGATGTACGATATTTTCCCAAAACTCATTGTAGTTGTTTGCATCAGGAAACCGACAAGAAATCCCTATAATTGCAATATCCATATCCATTATCCATATCCATATGTTTATTATTTCTCGCAAGAAATGATGTAGCCAGCGCTATCCAATACTCTAATTGGATTTCCGGCCCACCAGAGCCTAATAATAAGCAACCTTATTAAAGGTAAAACATTACAAAATAAAAAGGATGCGTCTTACCCCTTTGAAACCACTTTAAAAACCCCCCATTGGATGTCGTGCCAAAATCACAACAACGGGTTATTTTCCTTTCCTTTTCAAGCGCGTAACAAATTCAAGGGCATACTCTGGCAGATCAAATAACTTGATATTCCATTACCATTAAACAAACAACATTGAGGAATATTGCATTAAAAACATTCACCCACCTAATACAATTTTATTCCTCTTTTTTTCAAAATGTTACCAAAAAATACAAACAAGGCTTTTGGCATAAATTAAAAAGATAACCACA